>DAIQOO010000015.1:0-3818 GCA_036787845.1 Acidimicrobiales bacterium | reverse complement strand
GCGACTCGGTGTCTGTGAAGGCGAGCGTCTGAGGGTCGGATCGATGATCGACGTCTCGGTGGACCAGATTGCAACGAGACGACGCGACGCGTTACACGACGCGCTTGGTGCGTTGAACTAGCGATAAGCCTTTAGCTCGTCGAGTATCTCATCGGGCACTCGTAGGTCGCCCGAACGCCCCACGCCGAGCGACACGTCTTCCTTGTAGTGACCGTGATAGTCAGATCCGCCGGTCGGGGTCATACCGGCGTCACGGGTCAACTTCACCATGAGCGACCTTGTCGCTGAACTCGTGCCGCCGTAGTACGCCTCGATGCCGTGGAATCCCCGTTCACGAAGTGACGCCATGACCTTGGGCATTGTGGTTTCGATGGCGCTGTTGGAAACGTCGACGAGGTAGTTCACCAAGGGGTGGGCAATAGAGAACACGGTGCCAGATCCTTCGGCGGCCCCGACGAACTGCTCGATCGGCATGCTGGTCTTTGGGATGTAGGCGTGGCCAGTGCTGCCCAACCAGTCGATGAAGATCTGATTCCAACTGGCGTCGGTTCGTTCCCCGACGATCTCGGGGTGGAGTTCGAACATCGCTCGTGCGAAGTGGGGACGCCCGATCGAGTGGACGTTGCCAGAGATGTTGGTCAGGTACTCGAGGGTGAGATCGTCAAATCCCTTTGTCTGCAGCAAGCTCACTAATTCGAGATTTCGCACGTCGCGGTCGTGGCGAAGTGAGGCGAGTTGTCGCTGCAGAGGATGGTCGAGGTCAAGGGGTAAAAAGTAGGCCAACACGTGCACGTTGCGAGGGACCAGTTGGCCATCGCGCTTCATCGGGAACTCGTTATCGCGCAGCGATACTTCAACGCCGGGCACGAGTTCGACGCCAAAGTGAGCACAGGCGTTTCGCATGTCCTCGTGACTGGCTGTCGTGTCGTGGTCGGTCAAAGAGATCGCCGTCAGAGCGCGCTGGCTCGCCTTCTCGGCGAGTTCGAAGGGTGTGTCCGAGCCGTCAGAGAACGTTGAGTGCGTATGCAGATCAATCATCTTTGTAGCGTAGTTAGCGTGAAGCACTCGACCGGAGGACTGTGCGAGACTGGGGCCGTGCCCGTTGCCCTTTCGACCTTTAACGTGGAAGGCGCATGAAAGAAGCCTGCGGCGTAGTTGGCATAGTGGCCCCCGGACGCGAGGTCTCTCCGCTCTGTTACGACGCCCTGTACGCCTTGCAACACCGTGGCCAAGAGTCGGCTGGCATGGCCACCTTCCAGGATCAACAGATTACCGTCGTAAAGGACAACGGACTCGTCAGTCACGTCTTTGCCGAGACGACGTTGCGCGCGCTCGGTGGTTCGCTCGTCATTGGCCACACGCGCTATTCAACGTCGGGTTCAGCGAACTGGACAGCCGCGCAACCGGTGTACCGCTCTGCGGGCGCGTCGGGATTCGCGCTCGCGCACAATGGAAATCTGACGAATACGACGTCCCTCGCCGAATCGATTGGCATCTTGTTCACGTCGATGCTCTCGGACTCAGACCTCGTCGCAGAGTTATTGGCGCGCGAAGTGGACGAAGGCGCGACGCTGAGTGGCGCGTTGGGGTCGGTACTCGCGCGCGTCGAAGGCGCGTTTTCGATGGTGATCCTCGAAGCCGATCAGGTACACGCCGTGCGTGATCCATTTGGTTTTCGCCCTCTCTGTCTAGGGCGCCTCGGCACGGCTGACGCACCCGAAGGTTGGATCGTCGCCTCTGAGTCACCGGCCCTCGACGTCGTCGGCGCGACGTTCGTGCGAGAGATCGCGCCGGGTGAGATGGTCACGATCACTAGAGACGGCATCACGTCGCGACAACTGCTCGAGCCATCGGGCGAAAAGCAGAAGCTATGTATTTTTGAGTTCGTGTACTTCGCTCGACCCGACGCGTATTTGATGGGACATCAGGTACACACGACACGTCGTCGCATGGGTGAACTCTTAGCCGCGCAATCCAATGTCGAAGCGGACCTGGTGATGGGGGTTCCCGACTCGGGCATACCCGCCGCCGAGGGGTACGCGAAGGCGTCGGGCATCCCCTTTGGCCATGGACTGGTGAAGAATCGCTACATCGGGCGGACCTTCATCTCCCCTGATCAAAAGGAGCGCACGGCGAGTGTTCGGCGCAAATTGAATCCACTACGAGAGAACATCGAAGGTCAGCGCCTCATCGTTGTCGACGACTCCATCGTTCGCGGCACGACGACCAAGGCGTTGGTCGGAATGTTGCGAGACGCCGGAGCGAAAGAGGTGCATCTTCGCATCTCGTCGCCGCCCTTCACGTGGCCCTGCTACTACGGCATCGACACACCAAATCGCGACGAGCTCTTAGCCGCGAATCATTCGATTCAAGAGATGAATGACTTCATTGGATCAGATTCGCTCGAGTTCATCACGCTCGAGAACCTTCGTCTCGCCATCCAACTGAACGGTGAGTGTTGCGACGCGTGCTTAACCGGCGCGTACCCAGCGCCGATTCCCGTCGCCATCGGCGCGGTGGGTAGCCGCTGGTGAGTCGACTGCTCGACGTCGTAGGGACAAGAACCTACGCCGAGGCGGGCGTGTCCATTGAAGCTGGCGACGACGTCGTCGCTCGCATCAAATCCTCTGTCGCGAGCACGCACCGAGCCGAAGTGCTCGGCGGTATCGGCGGCTTTGGTGGACTGTTCGCACTCGATACCTCGAAGTACCAAGAACCGGTACTCGTCGCCTCGGCCGACGGAATTGGCACAAAATTGGAGGTCGCGCGCCGCGTCGGGCGATATGACACCGTGGGCATCGATCTCGTGGCAATGCTGGTTGATGACTTGGTCTGCGTGGGCGCCGAGCCACTCTTCATGCTCGACTACGTGGCAGTTGGATTGGTGAACCCTGAGCAACTTGAAGTGTTGGTGGCGGGTATTGCTGAGGGGTGTCGTCAAGCCAACGTGGCACTGCTGGGTGGCGAAACGGCCGAGCACGGCGGCGTCATGAAGCCCGACGAACTCGACGTCGCAGGATTCGCACTCGGCGTTGTTGAGCGTTCGAAAGTGTTGGGGCCAGAACGCGTTCGTGACGGTGACGTGCTCGTTGGTTTTCACTCACCTGGTCTTAGATCGAATGGGTACTCGCTCGCGCGCGACGTTCTCGTCACGAGTGATCTGGCGTTGTCCGAGCCAGCGTACGACGGCGCGTCGCGCACACTCGGTGATGAGTTGTTGGTGCCCTCTTTCATCTACACGCCGTGCGTACTTGCGCTGCGACATGAACTTGACGCCGGCGTGCACGCCGTTGCGCACGTGACTGGTGGGGGCATCGTGGGCAACGTCAAACGACTACTGCCCGACCCGTTGGACGCGGTCATCGATATGGAGAGTTTCACCACGCCCGAGATCTTCTTTGAGATCCAACGGCGCGGTCCCGTGAGCGCCGAGGAGATGGTGCGGGTCTTTAACTGCGGACTCGGAATGGTCGTAGCTGTTGACCAGAGCGTGGGCGAAGCTGCGGTGACGCTCGCGAGGGCGAACGGACTTGAGGCATCGATCGTGGGCGCGCTTCGACCAGGGTCCGGTGAGGTGGTCTTAACGTGAGTGACGCCAGAGAACGCGTACGTGAGCACTTACTTGAACACTCCATTCGACGTGGTGACTTCACGCTGAAGTCCGGTGTCACGTCAACGTGGTTTATCGACTCGAAGCAGACGATTTGCGCGCCAGAAATTATGGCGGACGTCGCGTCGTTGGTTTTGGACGCAATCCCAAGTGACGCGACGGCGATTGGTGGACTCACCATGGGTGCGGATGGATTGAGTTTCATCAC
>DAIQOO010000089.1:0-7169 GCA_036787845.1 Acidimicrobiales bacterium | reverse complement strand
CGGACTCGCCGGTTCGAGTCCGTTGCGATAGGCCCACCGCGCCGCGCCCGCGCAGCTTCGATCCGTCGTGCGGCGATCGGTGACGGCAATACATAGAGGTGCTCTGTAGTAAATCTTCTCTGCTGTGTGCGAATTGGTCTGTATCAACCAAAATCTCCACCAACGCCGAACTCTCAACTTCCTTCTCATCTTGCTGCTGAACTAATCGGCCGACAACTCTTGGCGCACAGTGGTGCATCTCGCTGGGCATCTATCGAGCGCCGAGGAGTGAACGCTAGGGCGTCCAGAGTTGCATGCCCGCGGCAAACGTGAGCGTGGCGAGCAGCATGATCGAGAAACTGAGCACTATTTCAAACCACACGGGCGGTAATCGCGCGCCCGTGACGCCGAGTAGCGGGAAACCACGAAGGAGCAGTCGCGGCGTGATGCCAATGATTGGCGAGAGCGCGCCAAGAATCAAGACCGTGACCACGTAGCCAACCCACGGCGCTGGCGGGTGGGCTCGGAAGAACATGATGAGTAGTCCGATAACGACGACGAAGCTCATGACTCGTACGGCGCCGTCAAGATGCGCGAAGCCGTGACCCATGAAGTTACGAACGCTCAAATAAATTTGCGAACCGTATCTGCCGCGCTGCCAGCCCATACGTTGTGCGTGAAACCAGGTGAGCGGTGAGCCAGTGTGAATCCACAGGTACACGAAGAACGATCCAACACCCAGTGGCGCCAGCAACGGGGCCAGCAATGCTCGCCACTCACGCCTCGTTCGAATCGCCAGTACCGCGGCGACGACGCAGGGAATCGCGGCGGCGCAACCCACTGGGTCGGCAGCGGAGGCGACGGCGGCGCAGAGACCGGCGACGATCCACTTGTGACGTCGCAGGGCAAGTAGTGAGAGGGCGACGAACAAGATAATGGCGCCCTCGCTGTACACCATGCTGAGGACGAACGCGGCGGGCGAGAGAAAGACGAGAGTTGTGCCGCGGTCGGCACCAGCTTGGCCAACGACGTCGCGCAACATCCACCAGACAGCAATCGAAGCACCGAGTCCGAGTAACAGCGACGTGAGAATCCCCGCGCTATTGAACCCAAGTCGCGTCACCTCGCGGACGCCGCGAACGAGTAACGGCAGGAGTGGAAAGAAGCCAAGGTCGGACTGCGCGGGACTACCGCTTCCCGGAGGAACCGAGTGGACGTAGCCGTACTGGGCGACCGTCAAATACCACTTGGAGTCCCAACCCGTGAGGATCGACATCAAGGGTTTACGAGCCGACTTCGCCGTGACAGCAAAGAGACAAAGGATGCCAACGCGTGAGAGCAAAAAGATGGCGGCGGGTCGTAGTGATAGGCGCACCGCCGTTTTGAAATTCACGGTCGACTCGAAGACGGCGACGGTCGACCTCGTCGACCCCTCAGGACCAATCACTCGTTGACTTTCCCCCGTGCACCACACTGGTGACTGGGCGTTTGATTACCGAGAATGGAAACTTCACAAGTGTCCATGTTACTTGCACCTATGAAGCTCTTTCGCTCCATCGAACAGCGCTGTCGAGCGACCTTATAGGTTCATGGAAATGAATGATGCGCCATCGAGTGTGCACACTGATGACGCCAACAACACGCAGCCACCGACAAATTCTGGTCGTGCCCCGCGCACCCGGTCGAGTGGCGTCAGAAGGACGTGGCGATCGACGACTCACTCGAGGAACATCGGGGTCATTCTCCTCGTTGTCCTCTACGTCGGATGGTTCATTCACCTGAGCCTGAAGTTGTACTACGGCTATGGTGATGCTCCTTTTGATCTCGCGATTTTCGATCAGGGCATGTGGCTCATTTCGCATTTTCACGCGCCCTTCGTCACGGTCATTGGACGCAACCTTTTCGGTGACCATACGTCGTTCGCGCTGTTTTTGTTCGCGCCGTTCTACCGACTCTTCCCCGAACCGCAGGGGCTCCTCGCCCTGCAGACGCTCTTGCTGGCTGGTCCCGCCGTACCCATCTATCTACTGGCTCGCAAGTACATCAAGAGCACCCTCATCGCTACGTCGCTCGTCGCTACGTACCTATTGAGCCCCCTCTTACAGCAAGGAAACCTCGATCAGTTCCATCCCGAGGCATTCCAAGTGCTCTTCATCAGTGTGGCGATCTACGCCGCCGTCGAACGTAAGTCGGTACTGCTCGTGGTCATGGTGGTGCTCTCTTTGATGGTGAAAGAGGACGCGGCGTTACTCGTCGTTCCCTTGGGCGTATGGGTCGCCACTCGGCGAGATCGCCGAGTGGGGATCTCGATCATCGCCGGGTCGGTGCTGTGGGCCACGGTGGCCAACTGGCTCATCATCCCGCGATTGCTCGGCTCGTCGAGTATCTATGCCTCGCGCATCCCCTTTGGCGGCGTCGCGGGTCTTTTCGGCACCCTCATACACCGGCCCGCGCAACTCTGGTCCTACCTGGTTTCGCAGGGTCGCCCCTTCTATCTCTGGCAACTCGGTAGCACCGTTGGCTTCGCTTTTCTGTTCTCTCCCGAGATTGCCCTTATTGGGGTCCTCGTGGTCGCGGAGAACATCATCAGTGATGACCCGTACATGCATCAGATTCTTTACCAATACTCAATGGCACTCGCGCCGATACTCGTGCTGGGGACGCTCTACGCCATCGCCAAACAGTCCCACGTCTGGCGGCGCAATGCTCTGACGATGGTGGCCCTGATCGCGGCTGCCTGGTCCTGCACCCTGTGGGGTTACGCACCGTTCTCGGTCAATAACATCTACACGATTCCATCGAGTTCCATCAATGCCCTCAATTACGTTGAGAAGGGGTTACCTTCAAACGCCGTTGTCACAGCGTGGTATCCGCTGGTGTCGCACATCGACCACCGAGACCAGGTCTACGTCTGGCCGACCCCATTTTACGCTTCAGATTGGGGCCTCTTGAATGACACGGGGGCCAGGCTTCCCGTCGCGAGCCAGGTGCAGTATCTGCTCTTGCCGATTCCACTGAGTAGATCCGACTCCGCCAACGTGTTTCAACAGATCGCCGGCGGTTACCGGCTCGTGCGAAGTAGAGCGGGATTCGGTCTCTACGAGAAGAAGATCTCACCGTGAGGCGGCTCTCGTTGGTGGCTTCGCAACTTGATTGGAGAAGAGAGGTCTCCAATCGACATCGGAGTATCAGAATTAGCACTTTGTCTCACGCCGCCGCTGATCGCGTAATTCGAGAACAATGGTGACCAGAATGCCGAGGATTGCGAATCGGACCTTCTTTCGGTTCCGCTGATAACTAAGGCGAGAGCGGTCTCCGCAATCATTGCGCTCTAAGCAGAAATCCTTGGAGTGTGCGACGAGAAACGAACTCGCGTTCTTAGCTTGGAAAACCGGGGCACTTGAATGATTGCAGCGGGGCGAATTGGACCACGTTTTTTACGAGTCAGATCAGGTGACGGAGCGTCGTGCCGCCCGCTCTGAGGAGAATTAGATCAACTGCGAGCGGGCGCTGAGCATGCAGCAGTGACTGACTCTTTTGAGTCACGCGCTCGTCGTAGGCGTCGACGCTGTTGACGTTGCGCTGGGCACGTCACTCTCTCGCTTCGAACGTCGCCACTCAGTTCCCGCCATCGTGATCATGAGGAGGACACCAGAGAGGAGTAATGAATAGGCGGGCACGACACGAAGAGTGTTCCCGAGGTGAAACGTCATGTCGTGCCATTTATACGGGGTCGTTATCGCCACCACCAGTAGCAACAGCATCGCCGCACTCACCCAACGATCGCGTCGCCACTGCGCGAACAAGATGACGGGTAGCAGCACTATCCATGACCAGTGATGCGTCCACGAGATCGGACTTATCAATAACTCAGTCAACGCCAACGCCAACAGCGCTTCGACGGGACGAGCGCTAGAGAGGTAACGCCTCGCCAAATAGAGACCTAGCAAGAAGGTCACCGCACTAAGGACAAGCCACAGAGCGACGACAGTGGATCGACCAAGGGTCGAAGAAAAATGGCCCACGAGACCGAGCCACGACTGGTTCGCCCAACCTAGGGAGCCGCCCTTATGACCAGGGACAAATGCCTGATGAAACCAGAACAGTGCAGAGTCCGACGACAAGATGAGCCACGCGACGCCGCTCGCCGCCACGAAGGTGCCAATTGCCCGAAGGACAGAAGAACGACTACGAACAATGAAGAAATACGCGATGTAGAGCAGGGGTGTGAGTTTGACGGCCGCCGCGAGACCCGTGAGGACTCCTCGAAACCTTGAGCGAATGACGACAACGTCGGCGAAAATCGCGAGCATTAGAAAGACGTTGATCTGTCCAAAGCTCATGTTGCTTCGAATCGGCTCGAGCACGCGACAGGACGCGCCGCTAATGACGAGTGAGACGAGGATCAAGTGTCGACGCGAGAGTGTGGTGAGCGATGAAAGGGCCAGCGCAACAAAGACGACGAGGGCCACGCAGCTTAGAAACGACCACACCGCCAAAACAATCGAAGGCGTTGTCACCGTCAGAACACTGAACAGCAAAAGTGCAAAAGGGGGATACGTGAAGTTCAGGTTCGCGAACGCAAATCGTTCTTGGTAGACGGCCCCACCGTGCAACATGCTCGAGGCGGCGTCTCGGTACACCTGAAAGTCGAGTGGAAGTACCGTCTTGGTTCGTTGCACGAAATAGATGGCGAAAATTGTCCAAAGCACAATCGACGCCACTAGTAGACCCACGACAGTCCAGGAGAACCGCGACATCGTTCGAGCGTTACTCGATTCTCTCGACTCAAGTGTCGAAAGGTCGTGTGCGTCAGAACTCATTGTTTCTCTACCCACTTCGCCAATACGCCGCGGCGAACGTCACCGATACGTGTGGGATTGATAGGCGGAGAGTACGTCATGGTCGTACTGTCATCCCCACCAGACCAAGGACAGATAACACCATTGTCGATGCCACGTCGCCGAACGACTCTAGTGAAATCTCATCAGGCGCCATCAAAGTCCTCAGCGTAGTAGAGACCAGTTTATGGCGCCGTCTCTACACGAAGATTGATGTCGAACTCTTGTTGATAGGTACGCGTAACTCCGTCAACCTAGTGTTGTGTGTTGAGTAACTCATAAGCGTGGCACATTGACAGATACGACAAGACGACCCAAGATAACGGTGTTTTCCCTCGGGGGAACGATCGCCTCAACGACGGCGGGGGACCGCTCCTCTGGCGTGACGCCGCAACTGAACGCACGAGACCTCGTGACGGCCATTCCTGAGTTGAGCGACGTCGCCGAGGTAGTGGCCGTCACTTTTCGCCAGATTCCCTCTGGTGACCTCACGCTTTCGGATCTCGTCGAACTCGCGAGCGCAATCGACGAGTCTTTCGACGCCGGCACGGATGGCGTTGTTGTTACCCAGGGCACCGATACCGTCGATGAAACATCATTCGCGCTTGACCTACTGGTGGGAAGTACTCGGCCGGTTGTCGTGACGGGCGCCATGAGGAACCCGACGTTGCCCGGTGCGGACGGCCCAGCGAACATTTTGGCGTCGGCGCGCGTTGCGGCGTCGAGCGACGCCGTTGGTCTGGGCACCCTGGTCGTTCTCAACGACGAGATCCACGCCGCGCGCTTCGTTCGAAAGACCAATACGTCGAGTCCTTCGACGTTTCACTCGCCAACGTGCGGTCCACTCGGTTGGATTGTCGAGGATCGAGTGCGCCTCGTCTTTCGAGTCGCCCCCCTCGCGCGCATCGCGCCCCCTACGCCGTCGTCGATACCAGCCGTCGCGCTGGTCAAGTGTTCGCTTGGCGACGACGCGCGCTTCATCGATCAGATTGCGTCGCTGGGTTACGGCGGTGCGGTGATCGAAGCCTTTGGCGGCGGTCACGTGCCAGCTCGTCTGGTGCCAAGTCTCGAATCGCTGGCGACTCGTGTGCCGGTTGTTCTCGCGTCGCGCACGGGCTCTGGGGAGGTACTGAGCGCGACGTACGGTTTCGCAGGTTCAGAACGCGACGTCTTGTCACGCGGACTTATTTCGTCCGGAGCATTGGACGGGACAAAGGCCCGCGTGCTCTTGAGTTTGGTGCTCTCTTCAGAGCCGGATCTTCTTGGTGCTCGCGCGACCTTCGAGAGAGCCGTCGAGTCGATTACGTCCTGGAATGCGACGCGCAACGCGTGAATCTCTCTTTTAGCTAGAGCTAGCTGATGACACTGCCTTGTAGGTTCGCCCCAACGTTTTCTAAGTGATGTTGCATGGCGTCGCGCGCGGCGCGACTGTCTCGATCACGTAACGCTTCTGCGATCGCACGGTGTTGCTTGCGATAGTGATCTCGGCGTTCGGTCGAGTCGCTTCGTCGCTTCATCGTGCCCCACGTCTCACCTTGACGAGCCTCGTCAATAAGTAGGTACATGTTTTCCATGAGCGGATTGTGTGAGGCGCGGATGAACGCGCGGTGCAACGCCAGGTCCCACGACTCGACCTCGTTGTAATCGGTGGCGTTCTCGCTACCTTGTAGACATCGCTCGATTTCGTCGAAGTCATTAATGGTCGCGTTTTCCACGATCCACACCATGGCGGCGGGCTCAATGAGCTGGCGAGCGGTCATCACGTCGCTCGGACTTACCGCGACCGCTAGTGAGGAAAACGACGCCGAGCCAGCACTTGGCGGCAGTCCGCTACGTGGATCACTACGCAAGAATGTGCCGCGACCGACCTCGCGCGAGACAATGCCTTCTTCTTCGAGCAGCGCCATCACGTTCCTAATGGTCGTACGCGTTAATTGAAGCTTGGTCGCGAGTTCACGTTCCGTCGGTAGACGGCTTCCTTCGCCAAGACCGCTTCGCGCGGCAATGCCCAGGACGTCGCTCGCCACGCCCAATAGATGGTCTCTTGATACTGTCCTCACCGTACCCCCCAAATCGTCTATCACACTTAGACGAACCAATCCTACCAATGATCGTTATATGGTAGCCGCTCCTGAAAAGAATTAATTAAGGGAGTTTGACACGCTTGTGCGTGCAACCTACACTCGCATGGTTCAATGACTTCAACCAATTATACCAAATTGGTTGAAAATATGGGGGGAATCGGAATGAAGTTTGCGACAATCAGGACTTCGCAGGGTCTTCGTCTGCACGTGCAAGGTACCGAGGGCTATGTTGACCTCGCGGAATCCTCGGGTAATGATGACCTCG
>DAIQOO010000088.1:0-7191 GCA_036787845.1 Acidimicrobiales bacterium | reverse complement strand
TCCAGGCGGCGACGGTCGCGTGGCTCGAGCGCTACAAAGTGCGCTGGGATCTACTTATCATGCGCGATTTCGGTGACTACTCCGGCGTCGACCGGTTCAAGCGCGAAACGCTGCACGAACTACTGGAACATTCCTTTGACGTGCGTCTCGCTCTAGATGACGATCCAAAGAATCACGCGATGTACGTCAGCGAGGGCGTGCCGTGCATCTACATTCACTCGGGTTACTACCTGTAAAAAGCAGCTTTTCGAGCGTGGAAGAGAGGTATTAGTTGTCGAGAATGCCGCGAACGGCTCGGGCGAGATCATCGAGGAGGTAGGGCTTCTCGAGGAAGTTGGCGGTCGCGTTCACTATGCCACTGCGGATGATGGTGTCGGCGGGGTAGCCCGAGGTAAAGAGAATCTTTAGATCCGGTAATTGCGTGAGCAGTTGTTCAGCGAGTTCGCGTCCGTTCATGTAGGGCATGACGACGTCGGTGACCATTAGTTGAATCTCGTCGCGGTGCTCGAGTGCGGCCTCGATCGCCTCAGCGCCACTGGAGGCTTCAATGACCGTGTAGCCATAGGACAAGAGCGTTGTCTTCACGAGTGCGCGAACGGCGTCGGTATCCTCGACGAGCAGTATCGTCTCGCTGCCGTGCAGGGTCGTTCCCATTGGTGCGGGCACCGCGGCCGTGGGCGCGTCAAGCGACAAGGGAATGTACAACTTGAAGGTCGCGCCCATGCCCGGCTCGCTGTACGCCCAGACGTGGCCACTGCTCTGTTTCATAATGCCGTAGAGCGTGGCGAGACCAAGTCCCGACCCGTCAGTTTTGGTCGTGAAGAACGGATCGAAGATTCTGCGTTTGGTCTCAGCGTCCATTCCAACGCCAGAGTCCGAGATCTGCAACATCACGTGAGGACCCGATTCGGCGCCCGCGTGCCCGCTCACGTAGCTCGCGTCGAGTTGAACGCGCGCCGTCTTCACGCTAAGGGTGCCACCATCGGGCATAGCGTCGCGCGCGTTCAGCGCGAGGTTGAGAATCATCTGTTCGAGTTGCCCGCGGTCGAACATGATGGTGCCCGCGTCGTGCGCTAGGTCGCACTCGATGTTGATTCCATCGCCCAGCATTGGCGTGAGGAACGCTATCTCAGCGTCGATTGCCTCGTTGAGATCAATCTTTTCGGGTCGAAGAATCTGTTCGCGGCCAAAGGCCAGCAGTTTGCGAGTGAATTCGGCACCTCGTTGGGCGGCCTGGTCGATGTGGCGAATGTCCTCCAAAGTCTCTTTGTCGTGAACGTTTTTGGCGAGTTGAGCGCTGTAGCCGCGAATGACGAGCAACATGTTGTTGAAGTCGTGCGCGATGCCTCCGGTGAGACGTCCGACCGCTTCCATCTTTTGAGTTTGGCGCAATTGTTGCTCGAGTTGACGCTGATCGGTCAGGTCACGCAACGAGTTGATGAAACCTACGACCTCGCCGGTGTCGTCAAGAATCGGGGCGAGCACTCGAAGGACGTCGACCCAAGTGCCGTCCTTTCGTCGAACCTGTAGTTCTTTCGGCGCGACGTGGATGCCACGACGGACCTTTGCTCTAATTTCCTCCATCACTACACGCTGGTTGTTGAGAGTCCGAAGTTCAAGATCTTCGAACCTGCGACCAATCATCTCCAAGGCGCTGTAGCCAAAGAAGCGTTGAGCAGTGGGATTCCACTCGGTGATGGTGGTGTCGAGGTCTTCGCTGACGATGGCGTTTAGGGAAGCTGCCACCATGGCGGTGTGCAGTTGTAGTCGAGACTCTGCCTTATTGCGAGCACTGACGTCGCGCAATATGGTCGCTGCGCCCGCGACGCGCCCGGTGCGATCGGTGAGTGGCGAGACGGTGACACTGAGTTCAATGACCGTACCGTCACTTCGATTCCCACTGCTTTCGAATGCCGGTATCGGTTCATTCGCCGTGAGGTGATGAACCAGTGTGGCGTACTCGTCTAATCGTGAACTGGGCATTAGGTTCGCGAGATTCTGACCGACGATCTCGTCTCTCGTGACGCCCAGCATGAGCTCGGCGCCTGCATTCCACGTAAGAATCGTGCCGTCGAGGCCCCAACTAAAGATGGCGTCGATCGATGACTCAACAATGGCCGCTAGTGCGGTGCCCTGCGCGTTTCGAGTACTGAGATTGTCGACCAACGCGACGCAGTGTTCTGGTCCGAGCGGGAAGAACGACACTTCGAGAATTCGTTCATCAGTGTCTACTTCTGAGAAGGCAAGTACGCCAAGGTCGACGGGCGTCTGATCGACAATGGTCCGCCTGCACGTCTCGGCGTAACCCCTCGCGTCGAACGTACTTGGGAAAAGCTCGCTCAGAAGTTTTCCAGCCACTTGGGCGGACGGGAATCCAAAGAGTTCTTCGCAGGCTCGGTTAGCGAACACGATTCGCAAGCTCTCGGCGCTATCAACGTCGTCGAGGTGCATGACGGACACAGCGACAGGTATCGCTTCAAAGAGGGAGGTCACTTGAGGTAAATCAAATGACTGCATGGTGCTCCTGGTGCTCCTGGTGCCGTGAAGTGGACTCCATTCTACCGCGCGTTCGCGGTGAGCAGCTGGCCCGGCCAACGATTGTTGGTGTCGACTAGAGATGAGAAAGGAACGCACCTACATTGCGATGATGAGTCGAGTAATAACTTTTCAACAGCGAATCTTAATTAGAGCGTCGCGTCGCAGCGTTTCCACCTAGCGACGCGACGTGCTAGGGCATGTCGTCTGCGGAGTCTGCCTCAGAACTATTAAGTGAGTCCCGTCGGTGGGCCATCCAAGAAGACGGCCCTTACACGTCCCTCCTCGTCATCGTGCTTGGGTGTGAGCGTTGGCGTCCACGGGGCGAACGTCGGAGCATCCTTTTTTAGAGACGCTCTTACTTACCGTTCGACCAGTCGCGACCCATGAAGCGATCACTTTCACCTTCGAGAACGCGTAGCGCCTGAATGAGGTTGCGCTTCTTCGCCTGGTCGGATTTCAGTGCGGCGAAGTAGCGAAGGATCTCCTTCTGTCGGCTCGGCGAGAGGTTGGACCAGTTCGTCACGGCCAGGGGACTTTCTTCCAGCGCCTCTTGGAACCATTCGGCTGAATCGTGCAGCGGGCCGTTGCGGTACGTGTCGTCAAAGCGCAAGGTGACGCTCACCATGTCGTCGACCTTGACGCGAGCGGCCTTTCGCATCCCCCCGTGGAGGTAGAGGTAGAACTCGCCACCGCCAACCGGCATCATGTTGGTACGCCACGGCGTGTCGGGAGTGTCGTTGAATTTCACCAGCACCGGCATCGGTCGTCGCCAGCCCGGCTTCAACTTTTGGACCTGTTGAGCGTTCACCAGTACGTAAGGATTCACCCCCACGACGTGTACTTCAGCGCTGAACGATAACGTTGCACGTCTCGATGTTTCTTTGCTCACCTTTCGAGGCCGTCCCAGGACCAGTGCGGCAACGTTGCGTACGACGGCACCACCGACCCGAGGGGCGAGTACGAATGAACCTCGTCAACGGCCCACACCATGTACTCGTGAAGAACGCGGCGAAACTCGGCGTCACCTGGTAGGCCCGCGTCGTCAAGCGCTCGATCGAAGCAGGTCACGAATCGAGTCGCCATCTCATCCTCGGCCCCGGTCTGCGCGTGAATCAGCAGCATCGCGGCGTGCCCGCTACCAAGAGCCGAATAGGCAGGCGGTCCACCGAAGACCTCACCGAGATAGCCCGCGAGTCGTTCGAGGTGCTCTGGATTCATGTCGTGAGAGAACGGATGATTCAGAACCGGATCTTCGAGGCATCGTTCGTGAAGAGCTCCGGCCAGAGCGACGAACGCTGCTTCACCGCCGGCGTAGTCAACGAGGGTTGGCCGCTTTGCCATAGCTACAACCTCCCGCGACTATCTGCTCATGGGCATCATTTCATAGTTGCGTTCGTGCGCCGCTGACCGATGCTGAAATGGGCTAAAAGTGGAGTATTGGCCTTAATCTAATTCTGGACTAATTCCAGATGTCGTAGCCGATCCAACGGGCCCACCGCGAGGAACATCCTCGCGCCGTATACATATGATGATGCAACAAGAGGAGATCGAATGACTGACGAAAAAAAGTGCCCGGTAACGGGCGGTGCGAACACGCAACTGGCGGGGAGCCAGCCGAACGAAAAGTGGTGGCCGAATCAGTTGAACCTGAAGCTTCTTCATCAGGGCTCTCCCCTGTCCAATCCCATGGACGAGGATTTCGACTACGCGAAAGAGTTCAAGAAGCTTGATCTCGATGCCTTGAGGAAGGACATCGAGGCGCTGATGACCACGTCCCAGGACTGGTGGCCAGCCGATTACGGCCACTACGGGCCGCTCTTTATTCGCATGGCGTGGCACAGCGCCGGGACGTACCGCATCGGCGATGGCCGTGGTGGCGCGGGGTCCGGTGCGCAACGTTTTGCGCCGCTTAATAGTTGGCCCGACAACGTGAACCTCGATAAGGCTCGCCGATTGCTCTGGTCGATCAAGCAGAAGTACGGCGCCAAGATCTCCTGGGCTGATCTCATTGTCTTTGCCGGTAACTGCGCCCTCGAATCGATGGGGTTCACGACGTTTGGTTTCGCCGGTGGGCGCGTGGACATCTGGGAGCCCGAGTTGGACATCTACTGGGGACCCGAAGACACGTGGCTCGGTGACGAGCGCTACAGCGGCGACCGCGAACTCGACGATCCCCTCGGCGCCGTTCAGATGGGCCTCATCTACGTAAATCCAGAAGGGCCGAACGGCAACCCGGATCCGCTCGCGGCCGCCAAGGATATTCGAGAGACGTTCCGCCGCATGGCGATGAACGATGAGGAGACCGTGGCACTCATTGCCGGCGGTCACACGTTCGGTAAGACCCACGGAGCAGCTGATCCCGACAAGTACCGCGGCCGCGAACCCGAAGGTGCGCCCCTCGAGGAGCAGGGCCTTGGCTGGAAGAACAGCTTTGGCACCGGCGCAGGTGACGACACGATCTCCAGTGGACTCGAAGGTGCGTGGACTACCAGCCCGACGAAGTGGGACTACAACTTCTTCGACAACCTGTTCGACTACGAGTGGGAGAAGGCGAAGAGTCCCGCCGGCGCGACGCAGTGGAAGCCAAAAGGTGGAGCAGCAGCCGACACCGTGCCAGACGCCCACGATCCCACGAAGAAGCACGCCCCGACGATGCTCACGACGGACCTCGCACTGCGGGTTGATCCGGCGTATGAGCAAATCTCGAGGCGCTTTCATGAGAACCCGCAGGAGTTCGCCGACGCCTTCGCTAAGGCGTGGTACAAACTGACGCATCGCGACATGGGTCCCTACATTCGGGGCCTCGGCGCGTTGGTCCCTGCCGAGGCGCAGTTGTTCCAAGACCCGGTTCCCGCGCCCACGCACAAATCAATCGGAGCGAAGAAAGTCGCTGATCTGAAGAAGAGACTTCTCGCGTCAGACCTGTCAATTGCCCAGTTGGTCTCGACCGCTTGGTCGTCGGCGACGACGTTCCGCGGAACCGACAAGCGCGGTGGGGCCAACGGTGCGCGGATTCGTCTCGCGCCGCAGAAGGATTGGGCAGTCAACAATCCACCAGAGCTAGCGAAAGTGCTGTCGACTCTAGAGGGAATACAGAAGGACTTCAACGCTTCACAGGGCAACGGGAAGATGGTGTCGCTCGCTGACCTCATCGTGCTGGGCGGTTGTGCCGCCGTCGAACAAGCGGCGAAAATCGCCGGGTACGACGTTGAGGTTCCCTTCTCGCCAGGTCGCACGGACGCGACCCAAGAACAAACCGACGTTGAATCCTTCGCCGTGCTCGAACCAACCTCAGACGGGTTCCGTAACTATCTCGCACACGGACAAACCCGAATGGCGGAGGAGCTCTTGTTGGATCGGGCGCACTTGCTGACGCTCACCGCTCCTGAGATGACGGTTCTTCTTGGTGGCATGCGCGTTCTGAATACAAACTTCCCCAAGTCCGAACTCGGCGTCTTCACAGAGCGACCAGGTGCCTTGACCAACGATTATTTCGTGAACCTGCTCGACATGGGTACGGAGTGGCAGGCGACGTCCGCGTCCGAGGAGACGTTTGAGGGGCGTGATCGCGCAACGGGCGCACTTAAGTGGACCGCTAGCCGCGCGGACCTCGTCTTCGGTTCGAACTCTCAGCTCCGAGCGATCGCCGAGGTCTACGCGTCAGATGACGCACGCAAGAAGTTCGTGCGCGACTTTGTGGCTGTCTGGGACAAGGTTATGAATCTCGATCGATTCGACCTCGTCTGATCTAGAGCGAGCGGTTGATCACGCTCAAGAGAGAACGAGCCGCGCGTCGGCCCGATCCAATACTCGCGGGCACGCCAACGCCGTCGTAGGCGTTGCCCGCGAGTTCGACCAATAAAGCGGCACTCGCGGCGCGTGCTCGAGCGACGAGCTGTTCGTGTCCGAGTCGATACTGGGGGAGACTCGTCGGCCAGCGCTGCACGAGTGTCTCGTACGGCGTGCCAAAGCGTGGCAGCAACACGGCGAGTTCTTCGCGCACGCGGCTCGTCAACTCTTCGTCACTGAGTTCAGACCATCGAGCGTCGTCACTTCGTCCTACGTGCGCGCGCAGCAATACGTCGTCTTCACGCGCGAGGTGGGGCCACTTTCGATCAAGCAGCGTGACGGCCGTCACCATCATCGATCCCTCGCCCGACCACGGCGTATTGAGAGGGACGAGCACACCGGTGCCGCGTGGGGGAAGGACGACTTCGTCGGGTCGCAGCGCGATTGTAATCATTGCCACGCCGGCACTGTCAATTTGGCGCAGTTCATCGATCGCGGGATCGAAGGTTCCAAGCAGCGTCGCGACGACTGGCGCGGGCATTGCAAGGACAATTGCGTTCGCGGGAGTCGTGGTGTTGAGCGT
Source organism: Acidimicrobiales bacterium (assembly GCA_036787845.1). Taxonomy (GTDB): domain Bacteria; phylum Actinomycetota; class Acidimicrobiia; order Acidimicrobiales; family RAAP-2; genus RAAP-2. The sequence continues at coordinate 281 of DAIQOO010000088.1, read as the reverse complement.
GTCCACTTCCCAGGGGTAGTCACCAGCAGGAGTCCGACGAAGCGCCGTCACGGCGACACTTCGTCGAATTACGACACCGCGCTCGATGAGTTGTCGCGCGAGTTCTTGTGGCAGTGATCCAACGCCACTCGTCAAGCTCACAAATGTGTGACCGCTCGACAAATGCTCGCTGGGGGGACCGGGATTCGCTGTTCCCGTCGCAGCGAGTGCCTTCATTAAAGAGCCACCCGCGCGCGCAGCCTCGAGCAAGGCGGGAAAGACCGACTTCGCCGAGAGCTGGT
>DAIQOO010000014.1:18096-24293 GCA_036787845.1 Acidimicrobiales bacterium | reverse complement strand
AGCGATCTCATCCTCGAAATCGGGACCTTCGCGCTGCGTGAGGCGATTCGAGAAGCTAGTTCGTGGCACTCGAGCGATCCCACGGTCAGCGCGCCTTTCGTGACGGTCAACATGTCCGCACGTCAGTTTCTCGATCCGGCATTCATCTCTCTCATAGAAGAGAACCTCACTAAACAGCATCTAGCGCCCGAACGTCTCGTCATCGAAATTACTGAGGGTGTCGCGTTACTTGACATCGCCGACACGATGCACGTCGTTGATCATCTGCGTCGCATGAACGTCGACATTGCCCATGATGACTTCGGCACCGGGTACTCCTCGTTCTCCTATCTCACGTCACTCAATCCTCGGATCGTGAAGATCGATAAGTCGCTGGTGAATCCAGAACAAGAGAATTCAAAGAGCGACACCTTGCTCGAAGCGATCATCTCACTGGGCGCCAAACTCAACATGACGATGATCGCCGAAGGGATTGAGACGACGGCAAGCTCAGCCACCTTCGCAGTCTCGGTTGTGATTGGGGACAGGGTTTCCTTTTCTCGCCGGCAATCGCCGCCGCTGACGTTGCAGCCGTGCCGACCAGCGACGTTGCGGCTCGTATCGCACTGCGCGATGGAGATCCAGATCTAGTGAACGAGTGAGCGCACGACTTGCGTGAAGTCGTCCGATCGCTCTTCCCAGTTTCGGTACTGGTCAAAACTTGGCGCCGCTGGCGACAGTAAGACGACGCCACCGCTCTCGAGCGACGCTCGGGCGCGTTGCACGGCGTCATTCATGTTCTCAGCGCTGTATTGGGGCAGATCGCTACGAAGCGCGAAGAGCGTCGCGCCCAGACGCTTACCGGCGTCGCCCATGGTGATCAGTGTTGTTGGTCGATGTCGCAGGGAAAGAGCTTTCGCGAGCTCGTCGTAGTCGATTCCTCTGTCGAACCCTCCGGCGATGAGGGCGAGCGGTTCGTCGAGAAAGACGTCGAGGGCCGCCAACGCCGGTAGTACCGAGGTCGCAAGTCCGTCGTCCACGTAGCGGAGGATTTTTCCCTTTACGACTTCGCTGGCGACCAACGTCAAACGGCCACGTAGTGGCTCGAAGGTGAAAGCCCCAGTCGTCACCGCGGTGCGCACGTCGTCGCTGGCAATACCCGTGAGCGCCTCGACCGCGCTCAGCGCGAGCGCGACATTGGCGTCGTTGTGTGCGCCAATGAGACCGAGCGCGGCGCCAAGATGCGTCGTGTCACTCGCGACGTAGCGAAGATCGCCGCCGAGTTGATCTTGGATCTCATGAAAGGTGGCGTTGTCAGCGACCAATGTCTGGTGATCGCCGGCGGCGCGGGTCAAGGAGAGTTTGTCGCTTTGGTACTGCTCGAGCGATCCGTGCCAGTCGAGGTGATCGGCGCCGAGCGACGTGACGACGACGACGCTCGGCGCGACGTCGAGGTCGACGATCTGAAAACTTGACACCTCGAGAATCAGCCAACCCTGGGACGTATCGATCGACGGGTCATAGGGGGGCTGTCCAATGTTGCCCAGACGCTGGGCCTCTTCACCAAGACAGTGCAAGAAGAACGCCACGAGAGCGGTGGTAGTGGACTTCCCTTTTGTGCCAGTTATTGCCATTATGCGGGAAAGGTCAGTGTCGTGCAGCCATAGATTGAGCGCCGACGTGACGAAGACGCCATGAAGTTCGAGGTCGAGCACGTCGGCGCGTCGACGAGCAATGCCGGGACTCTTGAGAACAACGTCACAGCGAAGCAGCGCGTCGAGGCCCCCCTCGTCGGTGATGAGCACGTCAGGTCCTCGATCGACGTCGTCGACGAGAACGAGTTCGGCGACATCGAGAAGGCGCGCGGCGGCGGCGCGCCCTTCAACGCCGTAACCGAAGATGCCAACGCGCTTTCCCGCGAGGTCAGCGAAGCCAGTGGGCCGGAACACGGCTTGGTCCTTGCGATTCGAGGAGTTCTTCAAGCGTTTGATCGGATCGCACTTCGCCCGCTAACGCGCCCAGGAGTTCTACGTCAGACCACTCATCCATCTCGCTGACGGTGTCGAGTGCGACGGCGCTCTCGTGGGGATCACCGACGCACTCGAAGGGTTTGAAAGAGAGTCCAGCACCCACGAGGACGCGAAGTTGCGCCTCGCGATTTGGGTCACTTAGGGGTTCGTGGTGGAAGATCTCACGCAACGTCGCGCGAGAGAGGAAGGGAGCGAGCATCAGGTTAATGAAGAGGCACTTGTCACATTCACCGCACCACGTGTCGAGTCGTTGCTCGACGACCTGGGTAAAGGCTCGATTACAACTTCGAAAGACGTGATGGAACGAGGTGAGATGGCTGAACGCTTCGCCAACCCACACTTCGCTTCGATCACGCAAGAAACTGGCGACGACGAACTCGGGACCGACGCGTTCTTGGATGGCATTAGCGATGAGAGATTCCGCGCCCCAGGACTTGCTCCACTGGTGATTCACGTCGAGATCGTGCCATCGCAGGTTGGGAGATGACGACGAGTGTTCGTTGCTCATCACGACACCGCCCCGGCCAGTGGCGAGCGCGGCGAGCGCGGCGAGGAGCGTCACCATCGCCGTGACGGGTACGTGCCCGTGGAAGAAGGACGGATCGTTCGTGAGAAGTTGTTCATCGAGTGATCGACGTGCTCGGATGATGTCCTTGCCCGTTACCGCGGCGGTGGCTTCGAGAGGCGCGAATCGACCACTCGCGGGACTGACAATGAAGAGCGCTTGATCGAGATTCGGCGCCAGTCGCGAGGAAGTGACGACCGAGTCGATGCCGCCGCCAAAGGGCACGAGAACTCGTGAGGGATCGATCGCGGGTGAATAGGTCGCCGTATCGGATCCGCCAATAATCGCGACGTCGTCGAGTGAGAGATCGTTGTTGTAGGCAAACTCGGCGAGTCCTTCGAGTAGTGAGGCCTCGAGTAGCGCTCGACCGTGCTCGCCGAGTGGCAGCGCGCCAACGTCGACGCGCCGGGCGGCGCCGGCCTTGTAGTACGAAAGGCCCGCCAGGAGAAACCAAAGTTGCGCGAGCGCAGTTACGGCGGGGGTGTTCAATGCGCTGACGCCTTCGAAGGTCACCGTCTCGACGAAAACCCTGCCGTCGAGTTCGTAGGTCGCGCGCAACTCCGTCTCGGTGATCTCGAGATCGACGTAGCGAAAGATCTCGGCGCGTTGCTTCGTCGTTCGCGGTGCGATCATGTCGTCATTCATGTTATGAGACTCGTTTCGCCACGAGGGCGAAACGGCCACAGGGGCGCTGTGCTCGATCGCTGAAGAACACCTCGCCACCGTCGGTGACCTCTTTACTGCGCACGATTTCCTCGTCACGAACGCCATGGGTGAGGAGTTGGTGAGTGGCGACGTGACGAAGGTCAAGTCGTGCGTGGCGCTCACCGTCGGGGGTGAGCGCGCCAGCCACGTCGCTGAAATGTCGCGATACGTCATAACCGACTTGGTAGGCCTCTCGCGAGATTGAGGGACCGATGAAGGCGTGCAGGGTAGAGGGGTCGACGAATGAAGCGAGAGCGTTTTTAATTACGCCCGTGTGAAGTCCGCGCCATCCCGCGTGTACGAGCGCGAAGCGAGGTGACGATGCATCGACAATAAGTAACGGGACGCAGTCAGCGACGAGTATTGCGAGGGCTCTCTCGTCGTCGTCGCAGTACAGAGCGTCGGCCTCGCTTTCCTTCGTGACCATCGACGCGTCGAGCACGTGCCCGCCGTGAACTTGGCGGACCATGACGAGTCGAGCGAGGTCAACGCCAATGGCATCCGCGACGCGTCGGCGATTCTCCACGACGCTGTCGGCCTGGTCGCCCACGTGGTCACCGAGGTTCAGGGCATCGAAGGGAGGTGAACTTACGCCCGCGAAGCGATCGGTTACGAAGGCGTCGACCCCAAGGTCACGCGCCTCCTCGAAGCGGTGGACCGTGAGGGCGTTGCGCGTCTCCGCGCTGAGCGCTACGTCGATTGGCACGTGGCGCAGTGTCCGATGACGTCCAACGCGTGTGACGTCGCGAGAAAACCTTGTTGGGCGGTGAGTTCTTCGACCATTGCCGTGACCGTGTGTTCAAACGCTGGACTGGGCGTGACATCGATGACCTTGCCGCACAGTGAACACAGCAAGTGGTGATGATGGTGGGTGAGATCTTCGGCGAGCTCGAAGCGAGCGAACTCATCCCCGGAGGCGACCCGCCGCACGACACCGGCACGTTGGAGATCGGCAAGATGCCGATAGGCGGAACTCCTCGGCACGTCGGGTACCGCGTGGGCAATATCCGAGATGCTCATGGGGTGGCCGAAGGAGGCCAAGAGTTCCACGATGGCTTGGCGACCAGCGGTGTAACGCTGGTCGATTCTCTGAAGGTGCATCTCTACGAGTTCATGGAGATTCACTGCTGATGGGGACTGCTGCAACGGCGCCTACCTCCACTTCCTAGTCAACTTGATGGCCAACGGTGCCCGACACGCTTCGGTGGTGGCTCCGACGGCGTTCGTTTCTCAGTTGTAATGAGACTCAGTCTCAATATACTCTTACTTCATGACGGTTCGCACTTCTTCAGTGATTGAGCGGCGCGGCGTGCCCCTTTCGCTGAAAATTTTCCTTTCCGTCTCCCTTCTGGCGTCAGTAGTGCTCGTCACTGGCTTTTCGCCAAGCGTGGCGTCAGCGAGTTCGACGTCGAGTGTCATCAACGCCGTCGCGGCGGAGAACCAGTACGCCAATGTGCTGAGCCAGATCGGCGGCAAGTACGTGAAGGTGACGTCAATCCTGAATAACCCCAACACCGATCCCCACACCTACGAAGCGAGTCCGAGCATCGCGCAAAGCGTCGGCCGATCTCAATTGATCGTCCAAAACGGCGTTGGCTACGACAGTTTCATGAACAACATCGAAGCCGCGTCACCCAATCCCAAGAGAAAGGTAATCGTCGTGCAACACGTACTCAAACTTCCCGATAGCACCTCTAATCCTCACCTTTGGTACAACCCAACGACGATGCCGGCGGTTGCAAAAGTGATGGCGAGCGATTTATCGGCGCTCGCCCCGAATCACCGCGTCTACTTTCAATCGAGGCTCACGGCCTTTGACACGTCGCTGCAGCCGTGGTTGCGCGCCGTCGCCTCCTTCAAAGCTAAATACGCGGGCACCAAGGTGGCAGTGACCGAGCCCGTCGCTGACTACTTGCTTCAAGCAATGGGAGCCAAGATTCTCACGTCCTTTGTCTTTCAAGCGGACGTCATGAACGGTGTCGACCCCTCGCCAGAGGACATCACCCTCGAGAAGGGATACTTCACCATGCATCAAGCCAAGGTCTTTTGCTACAACGAACAGGTCGTCAGTTCACTCACGGTCGCCATTCGTCAAAGCGCACGGGCCAACAACGTGGCGGTCGTTGGCGTGTACGAGACCATGCCCACGCCCGGGTACAACTACCAAACGTGGATGCTCGCGGAAGTGAACGCCATTCAAAAAGCGGTCGTGGACCACACCTCCACGCAAAAGCTATGAGCGCGACGTCCATTCTCAACGTCGAGGGGGTCAGCGTCACGTTCGCTGGGCGCCGGATTCTTGATGACGTGTCATTTGAGGTTCGCCAAGGTGAGTTCACCGGACTGATCGGCTCGAACGGCGTGGGAAAGACGACGTTGCTTCGAGCGATCTTGGGGCTGCAACGCCTGGTCGCAGGAGAGATTCGAGTAAACGGTGCACCACTAACCCAACGCGGTCGCTCACTGGGTTACGTACCCCAAAAGGTGCTGCTCGACCCTGACGTGCCGATGCGGGCGTGGGACTTTGTCGCGTTGGGGCTCGACGCCCATCGTTACGGCTTCTCACGCCGCACGAAAGAACAACGCGACCTCGTCGATCAGATGTTGCACGACGTCGACGCCGATCGATTCGCGAACGCTCGCGTCGGCAGTCTCTCGGGAGGAGAACAGCAACGAGTCCTCATCGCGCACGCACTCATCAGTCAACCGACGTTGCTGTTGCTCGACGAGCCCCTCGCCAATCTTGACCCCCGTAGTGTCCAAGAGATCGTGGCGCTGTTGCACCGCGTCGCCAGTGAGCATCAGGTCGCCGTCTTGCTCTCGGCGCACGAGATGAATGCACTTCTTCCAGTGATGGACCGTATTGTGTACCTGACGAACGGACGCGCCGCCAGCGGCACGACCGAAGAAGTCGTGCG
>DAIQOO010000014.1:1664-17996 GCA_036787845.1 Acidimicrobiales bacterium | reverse complement strand
TTGTGTACCTGACGAACGGACGCGCCGCCAGCGGCACGACCGAAGAAGTCGTGCGCTCTGAGGTTCTCAGTGCGCTCTACGGTCACCACGTCGACGTCCTCAAGCTACACGGTCGGGTTCTAGTCGTCGCCGAGCCCGGTCAAGAAGACCGCGACATTCCTCAACACGAGACTTTTACAGTTACGTAGTCCATCGTGCGACTGATCTTCGAACCCGGATTCTTCTCGAACGCACCCGTGCACACGGCGTTCGTCATCGGTGCGGTGAGCGCAATCGTCTCGGGAATCGTGGGTGTCGTGACGGTCGTGCGCGGTCAGTCCTTCGCCGGGCACGCCCTCACTGACGTAGCGACGACCGGTGGTGCGGGCGCGTCGTTGTGGGGAATCAGTCCACTGCTTGGTTTTATTGGGGCCGGCGTGTTCGGCGCGGGGGCGATGGATCTCGCCGGCGTGCAACGCGCGCGCGGACGAGACCTCGCCACGGGCATCGTGCTCGGTGCCGCCACGGGCTTGTCAGCGTTGTTTTTGTACCTTGACACGACGAGGAGTGCTTCAACGGGCGTCACGCAACAGATTCTCTTCGGTTCCATCTTCACGCTCGATCCCTCGATGATTCCTTTGGTCGTCGTGCTCAGCGTCGTAACGCTCGCGTTGATCAGTTGGATTTACCGGCCGCTTCTGCTCAGCTCACTCAGCGCAGAGCTGGCGTCGGCGCGAGGTGTTCGTGTGCGAGGCGTGGGGCTGCTCTTCATGTTCGCCCTGGCCATTTCGGTGGGCCTCTCGTCGATCGCCATAGGATCGGTTCTTTCCACGGCGCTCCTAATAGGTCCCGCGGCGACGTCGCTGCGCCTGACGAAGAACGTGCGCAATGCGCTCGTGCTCGCCTGCGTGCTCGGTGTGGTGTCCACGTGGCTGGGCGTCCTCTTCGCCTACGACAGTTACTACTGGAATCCTTCGAGCCGAGGACTTCCCGTCAGCTTCTTTATCGTGGCGATCATCTTCCTCAGCTATCTCGTGTCGGGGACGCCCTTGATACGGCGTGTCATCGCGCGCCGAGTTGACGCTGGTCGTTCGAGTGCGAGGTCGGCGCGGGTAACGACATCGCGCGCTGAAGAGGTGGTGTGATGTTCTCGGGCTTCATGGTGAACGCGTGGCTCATTTCGACGGTCGTCGCGATCATCGCTGGCGTCGTTGGTTTCTTCGTCGTCCTTCGTGGATCGTCGTTTCAAGCGCACGCGATTCCAAATGGCGCCTTCGCGGGCGCGGCGGGCGCCAACCTCATTGGCGTCAATCCGCTGATTGGACTCGGCGTCTTCTCCCTTGGCGCGGCGTTGAGTATTGGGCGTCTCAGTCGCCGTGGAAGATCCGACGTCGTCACGGCCTTGGCGCTCGTAATGATGCTCGCTCTGGGCGCGGCGTTCATCAGTCAAAGCACGCAGTACGAGCCTCAGATCTTCTCTTTGTTGTTCGGAGAGATCTTGGGCGTGAGTACGGGTCAACTACTTCCTGTCGTCATCCTCGGTCTCGTGTGCATAACTGCTGTCGCGGTGCTCTACCGTCGGCTCTTGTTGACGTCGATCGCGCCCGAGATCGCCGCCTCCCAAGGGCTTCGCCCCGAGCGCATTGAGACCGCGTTTCTCATCGTCATCGCGTGTGCAACCACGATGACCGTGCCCGTTGTTGGCGCACTCTTGATATTCACGTTGATGATCGGTCCTCCAGCGGCCGCGCGTTGCTTCTCCAACCGACCCGAGGTTGCGCTCGCTCTCTCGGTGGTCATCGCGCTCGTCACCGTGTGGGCTTCGCTCGCGTGTTCCTTCAGCACGAACTGGCCCGTCGGGTTTTTTGTGGGCGCCTTTAGTGCCACGTGGTTCGCTCTTGGGATGGCCTACGCCGCGTGGCGTCGATCGCGACGATCACCACGTGAGCTCGGGGCACGAACGTGAAGAGTGCGTAACCTGCTTTCGTGAGCACGAGTGCCCCACGACTTCTTGACGAGTGCGCGTTCCCGCCCCCGGGAACCGTGGTCGACCTCGCGGTCTCTGGCGGAGCGGACTCCGTAGGTCTCTTGCTACTCGCTCTCGAGGGAGGGCTTGACGTGCGTGTGCATCACGTGAACCATCACGCCCGCGCGACGAGTGGCGATGACGCGCAGTTGGTGCGCGCCCTCAGCGACCAGCTGGGCGTTGCTTGTTTCGTTCACGACGTCCACGTCGAGCCCGGCGGTAACTTCGAAGCGCGCGCTCGCGCCGAGCGACGACGAGTTCTGCCCGAAGGATCGTTCACCGGCCACACCATGGATGACCTCGCCGAAACGGTGCTGCTCAACATGTTGCGTGGGGCGGGCGTCGACGGCCTCTCGCCGATGGTGAACGATCCCACCAAGCCCCTTCGGGCGCTAAGGCGTCGCGACGTGTACGACTATGTGGTCGTAGCCAACGTGCAACCACTGCACGACGCCACGAACGACGACCTCAACTTTCGACGTAATCGAGTTCGACACCAACTCATCCCCCTGATGTGCGACGTCGCCGAGCGCGACGTGGTGCCGCTTCTCGCGCGTCAAGCCAACGTGCTCTACGAAGAGCGAGCGTGGCTCGACGACCTTGGCGTTGATGACGCCAAGGCTGATCTTGACGAGGTGGACTGTCGACAGCTGCGCGTATGGCCCCGGGCGCGTCTTCGTCGGTGGCTGCGCGCGAAGCTTTTCGTGATTGATGAGGTTGGTGAACGACATCCACCGAGCGCCGCGGAGGTTGATCGAGCGATCAGGGTGGTGGTGGGCGACGTGGTCGCGACGGAACTGAGTGGTGGGCGACGACTCGCACGACGCGATCAGCACCTCAGCCTCGAAGTCGACTCCACTACGCTGACCAAGCATGGATAGGCATTCTTCTGACGACTTCACTGCCGCCTGGGCCAAGGGCGTTCTCGGTGAGGTCGTGGTCTCGGCCAAAGAGGTCCAGGACCGGGTGTGTGAACTGGGCGCCCAAATCACCCGTGACTACGCCTCAAACCCACCGTTACTCGTAGGTGTGTTGAAGGGTGCGATTAACTTCATGGCCGATCTCATGCGCGCGATTGAACTACCGGTCGAGGTCGACTTCATGGCGGTCTCCTCCTATGGCGCGGCGACCAAGACCAGTGGCGTGGTTCGAATCGTCAAGGACCTCGACGTCGACCTCCTGGGACGCGACGTTTTGATCGTCGAAGACGTCGTCGATTCGGGACTGACCCTCAACTACTTGCGCCAATACCTGGGTGCGAGAAATCCGGCCAGTCTCAACGTGTGCGCGCTACTGCTCAAAGAGGGCGAACAACGCGTCGAACAGTCACTCAAATACGTTGGGTTCACCATTCCCTCTGACTTTGTCGTGGGATACGGCTTGGACGTGAACGAGCGATACCGAAATCTCGACGCGATCTACACCTACGTCGGCGAGGCCTAATCGTGGTCGATCAACCGCGGGTGCAAGCACTGATTCGCGAGTTACTCGAAGCCATTGGTGAGGACCCGTCGCGCGAGGGACTTCGTGAAACGCCCCGGCGCGTCGCCGACATGTACGTTGAACTCTTTGAAGGCATTGAGAGTGATCCCGGTGAACACCTTCGCGTCACCTTCGAGGTCGGCCACGACGAGATGGTCATGGTGCGTGACATCCCCTTTACCTCACTGTGCGAGCATCACCTCGTGCCCTTCGTTGGCCTCGCGCACGTCGCGTACCTGCCCGCGAAAGATGGACGCATCACGGGACTCTCCAAACTGGCCCGACTGGTCGAGGGCTACGCGCGACGACTCCAGGTACAAGAGCGCATGACCACTCAGATCGTCGAGGCGATGGAGCGTGAGTTGCATCCCCGCGGCTCGATCGTCGTTATCGAAGCCGAGCACTTTTGCATCTCAATGCGTGGCGTGAAGAAAGAAGGCATGACCACCGTAACCTCGGCGGTGCGGGGCGTCTTTCGTGACGACGCGTCGTATCGGGCCGAAGCGCTGCAGTACATCCATCAACGAAGGTCCACGTGGCGCTGAGCCCGGCCGTCATGGGCATCGTGAACGTGACGCCCGACTCATTTTTTCCCGCCTCGCGTACCGTCGCCGCCGACCAAGCCATAGCTCGGGGTCGCGCGCACTTCCTCGCTGGCGCCGATCTAGTTGACGTCGGTGGTGAGTCCACGCGACCGGGTGCGTCGAGCGTTGACGCAAGCGAAGAACTTGCGCGCGTGGTGCCGGTGATTCGCGTTCTCGCGCAAGAGGGACCGGTGTCGATCGACACGCAAAAGGAATCGGTGGCCAGGGCGGCCGTCGAAGCTGGCGCGAGCGTCATCAACGACGTCTCTTCGACGCTCGCAGGGGTCGCGGGCGAACTTGGCGTTGGCTACGTGGCCATGCACCGTCTGGGTGATTCGGCGACGATGCAGGACAATCCTCTCTACCGTGACGTCGTCGCCGAGGTGAGCGACTTTCTTCGTGGCGTCGCGTCGGAAGCTCGCGCCGCCGGCGTCACCCAACTCTGGCTCGATCCCGGTATTGGTTTTGGCAAGACCGTCGAACACAATTTGGCACTCCTCGCGCACTGTGATCGCTTCGTCGAACTCGCCCGCGAGTACGGGGCGGGGGTCTTGATCGGCACGAGCCGAAAGCGCTTCCTCGAACAACTCGGAACCAGTGTGCTTGCAGTCGATGAACGGCTCGAAGGGTCGCTCGCTACGGCGGCGTGGGCGATGGTGCAAGGTGTAACTATGGTGCGCGCCCACGACGTTTTAGAAACCGTGCAGTTACGGGATTTGATGACGCGTCCCTTCGAAGCCGTGAGCGCATGAGAGGCAAGTGGGCGGCGGGCATTGAGCCGAGAGGTTTCACTTGGGTGTACAAAGGTATCCTTGCGGTGTCAGAGCGGCCAGGCGGATCAACGACTGTGCACCGTCAAGTGCGCCGCGACGAAGAGTTGCTCTGGTTAAAACATCAAGGCTTCGGACGGGTGATCTCTATCTTGCCCGTCATGCAGAACATGAGTGCGTACTTCGAGCACGGCCTTACGGCGAGTCACTACGCGCTGCGCGGTGGGCCCCAACAACGAGAGGTGCTCGAGGCGTGTTACCTCGACGTTGCTCGCTCCATGGCCTCGAACACGACGGTGTTATTACACAGCGATGAAGTATCGGACCGGTTGCTCGGCGTGGTCGCGGGCTATCTCGTTTGGTCCCAGAAGGTAGCAACGGTTCCGGCGTCGATCGCGCTCGTCGAACGACTCTTCAAGCGTTCGGTCGGCCCGGACGGTCGATCGGTGATGATGGATCTCCCCGAGGACTTGCGTGAGTGACGTCATCGAGTTGCGTGAACTGCGCTGCAGCGCGGTCGTGGGTGTCTTGAGCGAAGAGAGAGACCGCGCCCAGCCTCTCGTTATGGACATTGACATTGCTCGCCCCTTCGAAGAAGCCGCTATGAACGACGACATCGCCGAGACGACCAATTACGCGAGCGTCCTCACGTTGGCGACGCGCGTCGCCAGTGACGGTGCGTTCTTACTGCTCGAGACCTTGGCGTACCGCGTCGCGCGCGAGATCCTCGCCTTCGACGCCGAGGTGGCGTCAGTGACGGTGGCGGTTCGAAAACTGCGTCCCCCCGTGCCAGAAGATGTTGCCACGGTGGGCGTTCGCTGCACGGTGCGCCGCCCCTAGTGCGTCGGGCGTATCTCTCGCTCGGATCGAACGTTGGCGATCGAACAGCGCACCTCGCTTCGGCGATCCCTTTCGTGAGTGAAGGTGATCCGTATCGCCTCTCGAAGGTCTACGAAACCGAGCCGGTCGGCGGTGTCGCCCAAGACGACTTTTGGAACATGGTGATCGAACTCGACACTGACGCCAGCGCGCGAACGTTGCTGGAGCGCGCCCGGCGCGCCGAGCAAGCCGCCGAGCGTACTCGCGACGTGCGCTGGGGTCCAAGAACCCTCGACGTTGACGTGTTGTTAGTGGGCGAGGAGACGAGTAGCGATCCCGAGCTGTTGCTACCCCATCCGCGCCTCTTTGAGCGGGCCTTTGTCCTCGTGCCACTACGAGAGTTGGCTCCGGAATTGGTCAGTGACGAGCAGGTTGCAGGTGGTGAAGGACGCGTCGTCGAACTGGGTACACTCGAATCATTGCGCTAGTGCCGAACGGCACCCTTCGGGGGCTGGAACGGAAGTGGAGCCATCATGAACATCGAAGTCGTCGGAACTGGCAGAGCCGGATCTTCTTTTGCCATTGCGTTACGTCGTGTTGGTCACGACGTGCGTCTCATTCACCACGACGACCTGGGAACGCTCGGCGAGCCCGAGCTAATTCTGCTGGCCGTGCCCGATGACGCAATTACCTCAGTGGCGAGTGAGATACCCCTCAGTCACAACTACGTCGTCGCGCACGTTGCGGGTTCGCGCGGACTCAGCGAACTTGGCGCGCACCATCGTGTCGGTTTTTTGCACCCTCTGGCGGCGCTGCCCGACTCGTCGACGGGAGCCGAGCGACTAAACGGCGCGCTCTTTAGCGTCGGTGGCGACGCACGTATTGGCGACGTCGTCGCGTCGTTACACGGTCGAGCAATTCGTCTCAGTGACGAGCAGCGCGTCGTGTACCACGCCACCGCCACTGTCGCGGCGAATCATCTCGTCGCCTTGATGGGTCTGGTGGAAGAACTCGCGACGTCGGTGGGACTGTCCCTCGACGACTTTCTTCCACTCGCGCAACAGGCTCTCGATGACGTGGGGACGTTGGGCGTAGGCCGAGCGCTGACCGGTCCAGCGTCGCGCGCCGACATGGCGACGATCGACGCGCACCTAGACGCGATACCTGCGGCGCAGCGACCGGCGTACGTGGCGATGGCGAACGCCGCCTTCGAACTCGCCGAACAGCGACGACTCACGTCGCACGTCTAGCGTGCTCCAGATCAGCGATATCGCCGAGTGGCGTTCGTACGCGGACGAACTTCGAGCGAAGGGCCACACGATTGGACTCGTGCCCACGATGGGCGCGTTGCACGAAGGTCACGTCGCTCTAATTCGTGCGGCGAAGACACGCGGTGACGTCGTGTTAGCGACGATCTTCGTCAATCCTCGTCAGTTCAACGACCCGGACGATCTCGCGCGCTACCCCAGCACGCCCGAACACGACCTCGCCGTCGCGCTCGAAAGTGGCGTTGACTGTCTCATTGAGCCCACGCTCGAGGCGATGTGGCCGCACTATCCCTCACCCACGCCCACCACGGTGACGCTGGGTGGACTCGGCGACGTTTTTGAAGGTGCCGAGAGGCCCGGACACTTCGACGGAGTGGCGAGCGTCGTGGCGAAACTCTTCGCCATCACGGGACCTTCGAGGGCGTACTTCGGAGAGAAGGACTATCAACAACTCGCCGTCGTTCGCCAGATGGTGCGAGACCTCGCCTTCGACGTTGAGGTGGTGGGGTGTGCGATCGTGCGCGATGAAGATGGACTCGCTTTGTCGAGCCGCAACGTCCAACTTTCGAGCGAGGGTCGGCGTCGGGCACTTGCGCTCTCGGCGGCCATCGCGCTCGTCGCCAGTCGAAGCGACGTAGCCAGCACCCAGCGCGCGACACTGCGGTCAACCCTCGACGAGGCCGGTGTAGAGATTTCCTACGTCGACGTCGTCGACCCCTCGACCTTGGTACCGTCACGTGACGACGAATCTGGCATTCGGCGAGCGTTGGTGGCGGGCGTCGTCGAGGGCGTACGACTGATCGACAACGGCCCGGTCACGATCAAGGAGGGATAGCGCGTGCTCTTAGCAATGGACGTCGGCAACACCGAAACACTGATTGGACTCTTTGGCAACGTCGGTCCGGACGCGCCGGACGCGATGGGATTTGCCAGGGCGACTGGCGAGCATGGTCTCGGGTATCACTGGAGGATCTCGACCGTCGCCGATCGCACGCCCGACGAACACGCGATGGTCCTCACCCAACTGCTCGATCTCGAAGGTCTTGATTTGCGAACGGCCGTCACCTCAATGGCGATCTGTTCTTCGGCGCCCTCGGTAACGACCCAGCTACGGCGCATGGCCAAGAGGTGGTTCTCCGATCTCGATCTCACGGTGATCGGACCCGGCACGAAGTCGGGCATGCCGATCCTCTACGACAACCCCCGCGAAGTTGGCGCGGACCGCATCGCCGACGCGGTGGGCGCGTATGACCTCTACCCTGGCGCGTCGATCATCGTTGACATGGGCACCGCCACCGTCTTTGACGTGATCAGTGCCAAGGGCGAATACTTGGGCGGCGCCATCGCGCCGGGCGTGGTGATCTCACTCGAGGCCCTCTACACCCACGCCTCGGCTCTTCGCTCGGTGGAACTGATTCGTCCGCGTTCGGTGATTGGGCGTTCGACGGTTGAGTCCATTCAAAGCGGGGTGCTCTATGGCTTTGCCGCCCAAGTGGACGGCATGGTGGAGAGGATCCTCGACGAACTCGGCGAGGCGACCGTGATTGGTACGGGTGGATTGGCGACACTGATCGCGCCCAACACCAAGCACGTGGGAATCGTCGAGCCCTGGCTGACCCTTCACGGATTGCGTATCGTTCATGAAAGGAATCATTCGAAAGAGAGCACGTGACTTCGCCTTATCAATTCGCCCACGACGCGTACGCCGCCGCCTTACAGAGCAACTACTCGTACCTCACCGACGGTGAGGAGTCGGGCCAGAGCGTCCACGTCGCCGGTCGAGTGATGTTGCTTCGTCGTCAAGGCAAGTTGGCCTTCGCCACTATGCGCGATTCGAGTGGCGAGATACAACTCTTTGCGCTCGACGGCGTGGCTGCGAATTTCGAGGAGTTCACGAAGTTGCACCTCGGCGATTGGGTGGGCGTCGCGGGTGAGGTTGTTCGCACGAAGCGTGGCGAGCTCTCGGTGAAAGTGGCCTCGTGGGAGCGACTCGCCGAGGCGCTGCACAACTTCGGTGACAAGTGGGCCGGCATTGCTGACTTCGACCTTCGCTATCGCCACCGCGAGGCAGACCTTTGGGCCAACGAGACCACACGACGATCGCTCCGTCGCCGAAGCGAAATAGTGCGCTCGGTGCGCGAGCGTTGTTGGGCGGCTGGTTTTATGGAAGTCGAGACGCCGATCCTTAACCCGATTCCCTCGGGCGCGAGCGCGCGACCGTTCGTGACGAACCATCACGCGCTCGACAGTGACTTCTATCTTCGCGTCGCGCCAGAGCTGTGGTTAAAGCGTCTGGTCGTTGGGGGATACGAACGCGTCTTTGAACTGGGCCGTGTCTTTCGCAACGAGGGCGTTAGTCCGCGTCACAATCCTGAGTTCACAATGCTCGAACTCTACGCCGCGTACTGGAATTACAAGGACATGATGTCCTTCACCGAAGAGCTGGTGGCGGGTGTAGCCCTCGATGTGCTCGGCACTACCGAGTTTGAGTACCAGGGACGTCAACTCTCACTCACGACGCCCTGGCGTCGCAGAACGATGGCGGAACTGACGAGCGAAGCGATCGGCGAAGACCTCTCGGTGCACACGCCGCGTGCGCGCCTCGTCGAGCGCCTCGTTGAACTCGACGTCGACGTGCACGCGGCGTGGGGGTCGGGGCGCTGTCTCGCGGAGCTCTTTGAGATCTCCTGTGAGCCGTCGCTGTGGGACGCGATCTTCGTGACCGAGTACCCGGTTGAAGTGTCGCCGTTGGCGCGACGCCACCAGAGTGATCCCGAGCTCACCGAGCGCTTCGAGTCCTACGCGGCGACGCGAGAACTCTCCAATGGCTTTAGCGAACTCAACGATCCCGTTGAACAGCGCGCTCGATTTGAGGAACAAGCTCGACTCGCCGCCGCGGGTGAAGACGAGACCATGGCTATTGACGAGGACTACATCAAGTCACTCGAGTGGGGGCTTCCCCCAACGGCCGGACTCGGCGTGGGAATGGACCGACTCGCGATGCTGATCGCCGATGAGTCCAATATTCGTGAAGTCATCGCGTTTCCAACGCTAAAGCCGCTGCGCGATTAGATAACTAGACGCCGGGTAGGTCTTCGAGTAACGATCCAATGAGCGAGCTGTAGCCCGCGCGCAGTCTCGCGCTCGGCAGTACCGCGAGCGCCTCGTGGGCCTCGTCGAGGAAGAGCTGCGCGGCGGCGATGGTCCGCTCGATGCCGTCGGTCGCGACAACGAGTTTGCGTGCACGTTCACGGTCGTCGTCACCCAAGGGTCGACCCAAGAGTTCGCGAAGTTCATCCCCGAGGCTCGGGTCAGAGAGTGCGTAAAGGGTCGGCAAGTTGTAGATACCTTCAGCGAGATCTTGTCCCGCGGGCTTACCGAGTTGGTTGTCGGTCGCCGTGAGGTCCAAGATGTCGTCGCGTAACTGGTACACCATCCCAAAACAACGACCGAACTCGCTTAGCGCGTCAGTCTCTGTGGTTGAGTGATTGGCGGTCATCGCGCCCATGCGACAACTCGCGGACATCAACGCGGCGGTTTTCCCTTCTATGGCTTCGAAGTAGTTGGTCTCGCTGCGCTCGAGTGAAAACGCGGTTCGCACCTCGGAGATCTGTCCGCGGGTCAGCCACGCCAAGGTGCGCGCCATGAGACTGGCGGTCGCGGCGCCAAGATCGGCGGCGATGCCAGCCGACCTCGCCATCAGGTAGTCACCAGCCACGATGGCGATCAAATTGCCGTAACGAGCGTTCACGCTGTCGACGTTGCGGCGAATTGCGGCTTCGTCCATCACGTCGTCGTGGTACAGCGACGCCAAGTGCATAAGTTCCAGCGCCACGCCGCCCAAGAGATCGTCGCGCGACGCGGGCCTTTCGCCGCTCGTCGCGGCGGCGACGGCAAGTAGTGGACGCAGTCGTTTGCCGCCGGCGTGGATCAGGTGCGTGGTAACCGAGTCGAGGTAGGCGTCGCCAAAAATCACCGATTCGGCCAGCAACGCCTCGAGATGAACGAGATCGCCCTCAACCAATGCAAGCCCAAGTCGTTCGTGGGGATTCACTCCAACACCATAGGTGCCTGTTCTTCGTGATCCGGGGGGCTCGGCCCATTGGACATGCGCGACCATTACACTTCATATACAAAGCACAAAAGGACGACCATTGTTTGAGCGATTTACAGACCGTGCCCGGCGAGTTCTCGTACTCGCACAAGAGGAAGCACGCGACCTAAACCACGCATTTATCGGCACCGAGCACATCCTGCTTGGCCTGATTCGTGAGGGTGAAGGCGTCGCGGCCAAGGCGCTGGACGCCCTGGGGGTCACGTTCGACGTCGTACGCGAGAAGGTGGAAGAGGCCATTGGGGCCAATACCAACCCGTCGCCCGGCTCACCCCCCTTTACGCCACGAGCCAAAAAGGTCCTCGAGCTTTCCTTGCGCGAAGCCCTCCAGTTGGGCCACTCCTACATCGGTACCGAGCACATGCTGCTCGGCCTGGTCCGCGAGGGCGAGGGCGTCGCTGCTCAGGTGTTGAACGACCTCGGCGCGGATATGGCGCGCGTTCGTACGCAAGTTATTCAGATGATGTCGGGTCAAGCCGGCAAGGAAGCTGGCGCCACGAACGCCACGGGCTCGTCGAAGAGCGACCCCGAAGCGGCCGGTGGATCAGCCGTTCTGGACCAGTTCGGTCGTAATCTCACGCAGTTCGCCCGAGAAGGCAAACTCGATCCCTTAGTGGGCCGTGAAAAAGAAGTCGAGCGAGTGATGCAGGTCTTGTCACGTCGCACCAAGAACAACCCGGTGTTGATCGGCGAGCCAGGCGTCGGCAAGACCGCCATTGTGGAAGGTCTCGCCCAGCGCATCGTGGCGAACCAAGTCCCGGTGACGTTGGCCGACAAGCAGCTCTACACGTTGGACCTCGGGGCGCTCGTCGCCGGGTCCAGATACCGCGGTGACTTCGAAGAGCGGTTGAAGAAGGTACTGAAGGAGATCCGCACGCGCGGTGACATCATTCTCTTCATTGACGAGATTCACACCCTCGTGGGCGCCGGCGCCGCCGAAGGCGCCATCGACGCCGCTTCAATATTGAAGCCAATGTTGGCCCGAGGTGAGTTGCAGACCGTGGGCGCTACGACGATCGACGAGTACCGAAAGCACATCGAAAAGGACGCCGCACTCGAGCGACGCTTCCAGCCCGTCAAGGTGGAGCAGCCCTCGGTGGCGATGACGATTGAGATCTTGAAGGGACTGCGTGAGGTCTACGAAGAGTTCCACTCCGTCAAGATCACTGACCAGGCGCTGATCGCGGCCGCGAACATGTCGGACCGTTACATCTCGGATCGCTTCTTGCCCGACAAGGCCATTGACCTCATCGACGAGGCCGGAAGTCGCTTACGCATTCGTCGCATGGACACGCCGCCCGCCGCAAAGAAGTTCGACGAGGACATCGCTCGACTTAGTAGAGACAAGGAAGCTGCGATGGCCTCTGGCGCTATCGAGCAGGCGAAGGCTCTCGAAGAGCAAGAGCGTGAGCTCATCGCGAAGAAGGACGCGCTCGACGCGACGATGTTGGCCTCAGGCGGCGAGACGTTTGACCTCGTTGACGAAGAGACGATCGCCGAAGTGTTAGCGGTGTGGACCGGCATCCCGGTCTATCGCTTGACCGAAGAAGAGACCTCGAAGCTGTTGCGCATGGAGGATGAACTCCACAAGCGCGTCGTAGGACAAGAAGAAGCGGTCAACTCGCTCAGTCGCGCCATTCGTCGTACGCGCGCGGGTCTCAAAGACCCCAAGCGTCCCGGTGGCTCGTTCATCTTCCTCGGCCCGACGGGCGTTGGCAAGACTGAACTCGCCAAGACCTTGGCCGAGTTCTTGTTCGACGACGCCGACGCGTTGATTCAACTCGACATGTCGGAGTACATGGAGAAGCACTCGGTGTCGCGTCTCGTGGGATCACCTCCGGGCTACGTCGGCTACGACGAAGGCGGTCAACTGACCGAAGCGGTTCGCCGCAAGCCCTTCTCTGTCGTGTTGTTCGACGAAGTAGAAAAGGCACACCCCGACGTCTTCAACATCTTGTTGCAGATCCTCGAAGACGGACGTCTCACTGACGCGCAGGGTCGCGCCGTGGACTTCAAGAACACGATTCTTATCATGACCTCCAACCTCGGTACGTCAGATCTGCGCAAGGCCGCGATTGGTTTTGGCAAGGGATCGGACTCGATCACGCACGAGCGCATGAAGGAGAAGGTCAACGTAGCGCTGAAGGCTCACTTTCGACCCGAGTTCTTGAACCGTATTGACGACATGATCGTTTTCCACGAGTTGACGAGAATCGAAGTCATCGCGGTCGCGGACCTCTTGATCGCGCGTCTCCGTGAGCAGTTGAGCGCGCAGGGACTGGGTCTCGAGCTCTCGGCGAAGGCGCAAGAGTACTTGGCCGACAAGGGGTACGACCCCGAGTTGGGCGCACGTCCTCTTCGTCGAGCGATTCAGCAATACGTCGAAGACGCGCTGAGCGAGAAGATCCTCTTTAAGGAGTTCCACGCCGGCCAGACGATTGTTGTTGACGCCGCTGACGGTGACGACGGACTGTTCCTCACCTTCGAAGGCGTCGAGGGTCTACCTCCTTCGGTCGACTTCGAAGACGTGCCAAACCTCTAGACGTCACAGCCTCTTCGTAACGTCGTTGGTGTGAAAACACACGCGCTCTATATCTGTCGACGATGTGGCGCCAGTGCGCCGCGATGGCAGGGTCGATGCGCCACGTGCGCCGAGTGGAACACCATCGACGAAGTAACGGCGACCAATGGCGCGAAAAACGAACGCGTGTCAACAACGTCGTTGCGCGACGTGGGTGATGAAGGAAGTGCCGTGACGTCTTCTGGCGTGAGTGAACTCGATCGGGTCTTAGGCGGAGGGTTCGTCGCTGGTTCGACGACACTTCTCTACGGTGAGCCGGGCGTCGGTAAGTCGACGCTCGCTCTCATGACGCTGCGAGCTCTGGCCCTTGGCGGCAGCGACGTGTTACTGGTCTCTTCAGAAGAGTCCGTTACCCAAGTTGCTAGGCGAGCGCGTCGATGCGGTGACGTACCGCCGGGACTTCACGTCGCCACGACGACGAGCGTGCAAGGTGCCGCGCAGTTACTCCATGATCGTCGCCGCACGCTGTGCGTGATTGATTCAATCTCGGCGATGAGTGACGACGCGCTGCCCGGTGTCGTCGGCTCCGTCCCTCAGATCCGTAACGCTGCCGAGCGGCTCTGCGCGGTCGCTAAGTCAACGGGCACGGCGCTGCTACTGATTGGTCATGTCACCAAAGACGGGGAACTCGCCGGACCCAGGGCGTTGGAACACCTTGTCGATACCGTGGTGCGCATCGAAGGGGACCGCAACGGTTCGCTTCGACTGCTGCGCGCGCAAAAACACCGATTCGGACCCACCGGCGAAGTGGGACTCTTTGAAATGGTGGGCGAGGGTCTTCGAGAACTCGACGACGCGTCGAGTTCGCTTCGAGGACCACAGCTCGACGTACCAGGCGTCGTGCTCACCGTCGCCAACGACGGTTCTCGATCCTTCCTCGTGGAGATTCAAGCGCTCGTGGCGCACTCGTCGGGATCGGTTCGTCGCGTCGCCTACCAAGTCTCCTCGCAGCGACTCTCACTCCTGCTGGCCGTATTGGAATCACGTTGCGGCGTCGACACGAGTGCACTTGACGTGTTCGCGGCGACGGCGGGAGGACTGTCGGCGAATGAACCCGGCGTCGACGTAGCGCTGGCGCTCGCCGTCGCCTCGGTGACACTCGGCTTCTCGGTGCCTTCGACGATGGTGGCCCTTGGCGAAGTGGGTCTCGCCGGTGAATTGCGAGCCGTCACTGGACTGACGCGTCGGGTCAAAGAAGCGGCGCGCCTAGGTGCCACGGTCGTCATAGTTCCTGGCGAAAGTGAGTTAGAGGACGTGGCGGGCGTGACGGTCATTCGCTGTGACTCATTGGCCACGGCCATCGACGCCGCCCAACCGCTGGGTAGTCAAAGAGCCTCGCTAAAGTGACGCTCATGTCGTCGCGACTCGATCGATCGTGGACCGTGCTCTCTAGTTACCAAACGTTTGACGCAACGCACTGCGTGGACGTGTTCTCTCGACCTAACGGCACCTTCGGTTTCGAAGAGTTTCGACTCGATCCCGAGGACATGGGCGCGTGGACACCGATCAGTTACCACTCCGGACACGAATACTCGTCTAAAGCGGACGCCCTCCGCGCCGCTCGAGGCGTCGTCTCGTGGCTCGCAGATTTGCTCGATCGGTAATCTCGTTGCTGGCATCGACGCTGTCCCAGTCACGGATGGGCAAAAACCTGGTAAAATAGTTAATCCCCCAAACGCCCAACTCGTGGGCGTTTCCCCCCTCTGAGGAGAGTCTTAAGTAATGACTGCGCGTAAGTACAAAAAGGGCGATCGCCTCGTATACCCCCACCACGGTGCCTGTACGGTGGAAAAAATCGAGAAAATGACCGCTTTTGACGTCAAGCAGGACTACCTCAAACTCAAAGTCGCCTATACGGACCTGGTCTTGATGGTGCCCGTCGCCAACGCGGAATCGGTCGGGCTGCGCGACGTTATCAACGACGAAGAGGTCGAAGAGGTCTTCGCGGTCCTTCGAAAGAAGGAAGCGCGTATGCCCACCAACTGGTCACGTCGCTTCAAGAACCACTCAGAAAAGCTCCGTTCGGGCGACATTTACCAGGTCGCAGAAGTGGTGCGAAACCTCTCGATTCGCGACAAGGACAAGGGTCTTAGCGCGGGTGAGAAGCGCATGCTCACGCGCGCACGCCAAATCCTCGTCTCGGAGTTGACGTTCGCTCTCAACGTGGACACCGAAGCGGCTGAAGAAAAGCTCGCCTCGGTCCTTCCGTAGGCATGTCGATCGCGGCCGTCGTGGTGGCCGCGGGCCAGGGCTCTCGCTTTGGCGGTCTTAAACAGTTCTCTCTTTTCGATGGTGAGACGGTGGCGGCGCGCAGCGTCCGAGTTGCCCGTTCGGTCGCGACTCACGTCATCATTGTCGTTCCCGACAACTACGAGGGCGACGGCGAGGGTGCTGACGTCATTGTCACTGGCGGAACGTCGCGCGCGGCGTCCGTGCGGGCCGGACTTCGTCACTGTGGCGGCGCAGAGATCGTCGTCGTGCACGACGCGGCGCGCCCACTCGCCAGCGGCACCCTTTTTCACGCGGTCGTTGACGCCGTGGTGGCTGGTGCGGACGCGGCGATCCCGGGACTCGCAATCTCTGACACGGTTAAGCGCGTCACGCGCGACGATGACGCGACGAGAGTCGTCGCCACGCTCGCTCGCGAGGAGTTAGTAACGGTCCAAACGCCTCAGGCCTTTCGACGAAGTGTTCTTGAACGTGCGCACG
>DAIQOO010000014.1:0-1564 GCA_036787845.1 Acidimicrobiales bacterium | reverse complement strand
GTAACGGTCCAAACGCCTCAGGCCTTTCGACGAAGTGTTCTTGAACGTGCGCACGAGAGTTCAGAAGATGCCAGTGACGACGCCGCGCTCGTCGAAGCACTCGGTGCTCGCGTCGTCGTCGTGAACGGCGAGCTCTCCAACATCAAGATCACCCACGTCAGCGACATCGAACTACTCAGCTTCGTTGAGGGGAGCCGACAGTGAGAATCGGTCAAGGCATCGACGTCCATCGCGTGAGCACGGACAGCGATCGAGCACTGTGGCTCGGACTCGTGCTCATACCTGACGCGCCGGGCCTCGAGGGCCACTCCGATGCCGACGTCGCGACCCACGCGCTCTGTGACGCGTTGCTCGGTGCTGCGAACCTCGGTGATCTTGGTCGGCATTTTTCCGACGCGGATTCCGCGTACTTGAACGCGTCGGGGCGCCGATTGCTCGAGGCGACGTTGGCGCTCGTGCGCGCGGAGGGCTTTTCCGTGCTCTCGGGTGACGTCACGATCATCGCTGAG
Organism: Acidimicrobiales bacterium; assembly: GCA_036787845.1. Taxonomy (GTDB): domain Bacteria; phylum Actinomycetota; class Acidimicrobiia; order Acidimicrobiales; family RAAP-2; genus RAAP-2. The sequence goes on along the minus strand of DAIQOO010000014.1, from coordinate 1,055 downwards.
CGTCCGAAGCTCGCCACCTTTATGCCCGCTATGTCGCAAGAACTCTCCGGCCTCGTTGGCGCGACCATCTCGGTCAAGGCAACAACTACCGAAGGACTCGGCGCTCTCGGTCGAGTCGAGGGAATCGGCGCGACTGCGGTCGTGCTCTTAGAGGAACGCGCGTGAGCCCTCGTCCCAACCAGCGCCGAGGCGCGCCGCAAAGCCGCCCGACTCGCCCCACGTCCCGCCGTGCCGCGCCCGCGGGCGGAGCGCGGCGTGCACCGTCGCGCGAGAGGGATGGTGTTGGTGGCGATCAGGTCGAAGGTCGCCACGCCGTGCTTGAACTCTTGCGGGCGAAGCGTCGCTCGGTGCAAAAGATTTTTATTGCAGAAGCCCAAGACTCATCGGACGTGCTTGACGCCATCGAATTCGAAGCGCAGCGTCAGCGAGTTCCCGTGCACATGATCTCGATGACTCGTCTCGACCGTGAGGCGAAGACCGAAGGCCACCAGGGCGTGATGGCCCTCGCCGCAGCTCTCGACACCGTGACGCTCGACGATCTTTTGAAGGTAAAAAGGCCATTTTTATTGGTCTGTGACGGTGTGACGGACCCTCGTAACCTGGGCGCCATGTTGCGCAGTGCTGATGGCGCTGGCGTCACCGGGGTGGTTTTGCCTCGCCATCGCTCGGCTCGAATCTCACCCACGGTCACCAAGACGGCAGCTGGCGCCATTGAGTATCTGACGTTCTGTGACGTGGGGGGAATTCCCAGCGCGATCGACCAACTCAATCGAGCCGGCGTTCTCACCGTGGGACTTGCCGGTGAATCGAAGGACTCGATCTACGACGTCGACTTAGGTTCTGGTGCGATGGCGCTCATCGTCGGAGGCGAAGAAAAAGGACTTTCTACGTTGACTCGTAAACGTTGCGCGACCGTTGTGTCAATACCACAGTTAGGTCGGATCAGTTCGTTGAACGCGGGCGTTGCGGTTTCTGTCGCGGCATTTGAAGCCGCTCGGCAGCGACGAACTTCGCAATAAGACACTCTGGCCGCCTGCGGTGACTATAAACTTCAA
>DAIQOO010000087.1:3359-7203 GCA_036787845.1 Acidimicrobiales bacterium | reverse complement strand
GCGAACGATCATAAGTGGACGCACGCGATTCAGGCGTTCGTCGGATCGCCCCCCATGCCAGGGGCTGCAGCGTTAGTCCTTCGCGGGGCCCTTGCTGGGGGTGCTTCGATGGTGCGACTCACGAGCAACGGCGAGGTTGCAGGTCGCGTCGAACTTCCCCCTGAGGTTGTCCACGATTCCAAAGGAAGCGTGGACCAGCGTTGTCGAGCCGTTATCGCCGGCCCAGGTCTTGGGTCGTCAGCGCCGACCTGGCTCCACGATCATCTGGTTGACGTGAGGGTACCGGTCGTACTCGACGCCGACGGACTTGATCGAGATTTGATCGCGCAACGGACGAACCAAAACGATCCGTGGATCCTTACGCCACACGACGGAGAGTTTGCTCGACTCACTGGTGAACGCGTTCCGGCAAATCGATTTGAGGCCGCTCGCCGCTTAGCCCGCGAAACCAACTGCGTCGTTTTATTGAAGGGACCCATTACCATTCTCAGTTCCCCTACTGGAACGCTGCGCGTCATCAACAGTGGGACGTCAGCCCTTGCCACTGCCGGCTCGGGGGACGTGCTTGCCGGACTTATCGCCGCAACCATCGCGCGCGGCCATGATCCGCTCAGTGCTGGCGCCCTCGCCGCGCACCTCCACGGTCGAGCTGGCGCGCAGCTCGCCCCGTACGCCAGTGCCTCAGCGATTCCGTCCGCGATAAGCACCATTCTCCGCCACGTCGCCCGTTCAACTCAACGACGTTGACCCCTCAACGGGCGTTCTGTGGTTGCAGAATCACGCGCTCAAGGGACAAGTTAAGGTTCGTCGGAGGCAGTGCGTAGGTCACGTAGAACTGACCTGAGGTTGCACTTACGAGTAAAGGCAAAGCGGGAGGTTAGGGCGTGAGCGAAAAGTCGGTGTCGAAGCCTGCGTCCTCCGACGCCCTAGGAAAGTGCCGTGATTCCGGCGTCGAGGACGACCGGAAACTCCGGATCTCAGTGTTTGACAACTCACAAGTTATAGTGGCGACGCTCGATCGATCCTTTCGTTTTCTCTACGCCAATCAAGCTCTCACGCAGACTCGCGGTCTCACGCCAAGTGACGTAATTGGAAAGACCGTGGCGGAGGCCATCCCCGACGTGTGGCCCACAATGCAGCCGCTCCTCCAACGAGTCCTCAAGGGTGAGGCCGTGACGCATCTGTCGTTCAACGTGCGATTGAATAGCGCCACCAACGAAGCCCGCAACTGGATTATCAACTTCAACCCAATTTTCGACGAGGAGAAGGCCGTTGGCATCGCGATGCTCACGACGGACGTTACAAGTATCAGGATCTCTGAACGGGCACTACGCTTGCGCGCCGATATCTTCGCAATGTTGTCACCAACGAATCGTGCGGTCAGCGAATCTAGAACGGCCGACGAACTCTTCCAGCACGTGTGCGATATTGCCGTCGACACCGGCAGGTTCGCCTTCGCGTGGATCGGTGTTCCCGACGGCAATGTCGTGCGAGGCGCCGCGTCGTCTGGTGTTGATAAAGGCTTCATCATTGAAGCGGCTCTTAGCCTCGATCGCCAAAGCGATCGCTCTCGCGGTCCTCTCGCTCAAGCTCTGCTCACGGGCAAGTTCACCGTTGAAAATGACTTCCTCGCCTCGACGCCGACCGCACCTTGGCACGAACTAGCGCAGAGGGTTGGATTTGCTTCATGCGCCGCGTTTCCTATCCGCCAGGGCGACAACGTAGCGGCGGCTCTAGCGGTGTACTCGAATGAGAAGAATTACTTCAGTGACGAAATGGTCAATGTGCTCAACGAGATAACTCCCACCGTTTCATTCGCGCTACAGCGTTTCGCTCAAGAAGAACTCCAGCGCCGGGGTGAAGAGGACTTGAGTCAACGCGACCGGGCGATCGCCGCCATCTCCCAGGGGATTGTCATCACCGACCCGCGCTTACCCGACAATCCAATTGTCTACGCTGGTCCCAGTTTCGAACGTCTCACCGGTTATTCGCTCGATGAGAGCATTGGTCGCAACTGCCGCTTTCTCCAGGGACCCAATACGAATCCACGAGCTGTCGAAGAACTGCGCGCGGCCATTCGAGAAGGCAAGAGCCGAACGGTGGAGATTCTCAACTACCGCAAAGACGGCAGCACTTTTTGGAACAACCTTTCTGTCTCGCCAGTGTTCGACGAAGCAGGCGTCGTTATCAACTTCGTTGGCGTGCAGGTTGACGTATCAGAACGTCGCGAACTCGAACAACAGCTCTTCCAATCCCAAAAGATGGAGGCCGTCGGCACGCTCGCCGCCGGTATCGCCCACGACTTCAACAACATGTTGCTCGTCATAAGGGGCTACAACGATCTCGTCGCGAAGCGTGTCACTGAGGATGACCTCAAAGAGATTGCGCTGCGCATTGACACGGCGGTTCAACAGGCCGCGGACGTCACCCACCGTCTTTTGGACTTCAGCCGTCAGCAGATTCTTCAATCCGAGCCCACCGATCTCAACGCACTCATCAACGAGAACATGTGGTTATGGCAGCGAATGTTGGGCGACGACATCGTGCTCGTCGCCGAACTCGACCCGGCACTTGAAGCCGCCGTCATTGACCATGGTCAAATTGAACGGGCAATAGTAAATCTCGTCGCCAACGCCCGTGACGCCATGCCCAGCGGAGGAACGTTAACCATGCGCACGGCGCTCGTGGACCTCGACGAGGAGTACGCCGCGGCGCACGAAGGCGTGACGGCGGGGCCCCACGCGTTGGGGGAAATCACCGACACGGGAACTGGAATTGATGAGGTGACCCAGAGTCGAATCTTTGAACCGTTCTTCACCACGAAGCCCATCGGCACTGGCCTTGGGTTCGCCAGTGTGTACGGCATCGTAAAACAGTGTGGGGGGCATATCCAGGTCACCAGTCGGCTTGGCGCAGGCACGACCTTTAAGTTGTACTTTCCAGTCTCGGACGCACCTCGCCCTCCTTTAACGTCGCGTCGAGTGAGTGAGCGTACGCGCGAAGGTGTGGAGACGGTTCTGGTCGTCGAAGATCTTCACGAGGCTCGCGAGCTCCTCGTTGCGTCGCTCGAGGGATACGGATACCGCGTCTTGCAGGCGGCGAATGGTGAAGAAGCGCTCAGCGTTGCTAAGTCGTTTGACGCAACCATCGACGTACTCCTCACGGATCTAGCGATGCCACAAATGAACGGCCGTGACTTGGCGCAACGGCTCTTGGACGAACGTCCGAGCCTTAAGGTAATCTTCACCTCTGGCTATCCGTCCAACAACATCGTCCACGAGGAGATTTTTGTTTCGCGCTCGGCTTTCGTGGAGAAGCCCTACTTGCTCGACGACATGGCGCTCGTCGTGCGACAAATTCTCAACTAGATGACGGGCGAAAGACCGCCGTCGATACTTAGTCCGACGCCGGTGATATAACTCGCGCGAGGTGAGAGAAGAAACGCGGCGAGATCGGCAAACTCTTCGGTCCTTCCAACACGACCGAGAGGAATTTTCGCGCCTTGGGCCAGTGTGATGTAGAACTCCTCGAGGGAGACCTTGGCGTCATTCGCCCGTCGCACCCACTGTCCCGATTCGATCAGTCCAATCAAGATGGCGTTCACGCGCACACCACGAGGTCCAAGCTCGTTTGCCAAAGCCTTGGTGAGAGCGAGGCCGGCCGCGCGCGACGCGGTCGTCGGCGTCGAATTCGCGGACGGTGATCGGGCCCCGGTCGCCAAGACGTTCACGATTGCACCACCAGTATCTTCGAGCGCGCCAAGTACACGCCGCGAAACGTGGAGTGCTGAGATCACCTTGAGTTCGTAGTCCTCACGCCACGCGTCGTCATTGGAATCCGCGAC
>DAIQOO010000087.1:0-3259 GCA_036787845.1 Acidimicrobiales bacterium | reverse complement strand
GTCGAGCGATGCTCTACTGCAGGTAGTTCTCGACGACACCTTCAGATCGAACCGTCGCTTGGTTTGGATCGAGTCCCGCGCTACGTCGGGCACGACGCTGGCGCAGGAGGTCATAACACTGGTCGAGTTCAATCTCCACAGCCTTCAAGCGATCCGTTTGAACCTTCGTCAGCGCTTGGCCGTGGTGCGACTCTTCGAGCCCTTGTTCCTCGGCAGATAGCTTCTCAATAAGTTTCAGTATGTTGCCGTCATCCATACGTCATCCCTTCATCGTCTTCACTGACGTCTCGACACTCGTCACCTTATGGCCTTCGCCAAAGTCGCGTCATCACGACGCGAACGCCGAGATTGGCGCCAGCGCGTTTTCGCACAGATTCGTGCTCACCTCCACGTTGTCGACTTAAATACCGGTGTGCTCGGCACGAATCGGGTTGGGATCTGGCACGTGCGGCATGAGGGCGTTAGGTGGAATGACGCCCAGGCGACCTTTCTGAAAATCTTCGAGTGCTTGGGCAATTTCGGATCGAGTGTTCATCACGAAGGGACCGTAATGTTCAACGTGCTCTCCAATCGGACGCCCTCCCAGAATCAAGAGTTCTAAGTTCATCGTCCGAGAGTCCTGGCGATCGTTCGCGCCCACGTGCAACCAGTCACCCGGTCCAAAAGCGACGAGTTGACCGGTCTGGACGGAGCGACGCTCACTTCCCACGTGACCGGTTCCGGCCAACACGTACACCAGTGCGTTGAACGTCGGATCCCACGGGAGATTCAATCGCGCTCCGGGAACGAGCGAAACGTGCGTCATCGCCATTGGCGTGTGGGTGGAGCCGGGACCATGATGTCCACCGATCTCACCGGCGATGATACGAACGAGCGACTCACCGTCGGACGACGACACGAATACCACGTCGTCCGCCTCGAGACCTTGGTAGGCCGGCGCGATCATCTTCTCCTTCGCCGGAAGATTCACCCACAGCTGAACCCCGTGAAAGAGTCCACCCGACACCACCAGCTCTTCCGGTGGCGTTTCAATGTGAAGTATTCCCCGGCCTGCCGTCATCCATTGGGTCGATCCATTCGTGATGAGACCGCCGCCGCCGTGTGAGTCTTGGTGGGCGAACGTACCGTCAATCATGTAGGTCACGGTCTCAAATCCTCGGTGCGGGTGCCACGGCGTTCCCTTTGGTTCGCCCGGCGCGTAGTCCACTTCACCCATTTGGTCCATATGGACGAAGGGGTCCAAGTCCTTCATGGAGAGGCCGGCGAATGCTCGTCGCACCGGGAACCCTTCACCTTCGAATCCTTGCGGCGCGGTAGTTACTGATTTCACCGATCGCTCGCTCTTTTGTGACGTTTCAAAGTCAAGGTGCGATAATTCAGTCCACTTCTCAGGTGTCACGGCAGGCATTTCGACCTCGCTTTCCTTTCAAGATCCTCTAGTAGAGAATCAACTTACGTCGCGCCAGCGCTGAGGAGATTCTAAAGGTCCGGCCCCAAACTGTCGTCACCGAACGCACATCGATCTCGCTTCCAGATGGCCCCCAAAGGTCACTTGGAAGCTGGGTTGTTTTTTCTTATGGACAATGAACTTGTCGAGCGTGGATAGTGAAGAGTGTCATCTTCTACGACGTAGTAAAACCACCAACTTTTGCGGGCCACGACAGTATTTGAGAGGATGGAGGTAATGAGTACCGCCGCCAACTGGCTCTGCGACATGGATGGCGTACTCATCAACAACGGGCACATGGTGCCTGGAGCTGACAAATTTCTCGATCGCTTGCGAGCAACGCAGCGATCATTCCTGGTCCTGACCAACAATTCACTGTTCACGCCCCGTGAACTCTCCGCCAAACTGCTGACGATGGGTCTAACCGTGGGCGAAGACCAACTATGGACGTCGGCGCTCGCTACCGCACAGTTCGTCTGCGATCAACGACCCGAGGGCACGGCTTTCGTGATTGGCGAGACGAGTATGCACGAAGCACTCATCAACGTTGGCTACCACGAAAGCGCCTCCAAACCGGATTACGTCGTACTCGGTGAAACCTGGCATTACTCATTTGACGACATCACGACCGCGATCCGCCTCATCGATAGTGGTAGTGCGTTCGTCGCGACTAATCCAGAAACAACCAGTACTACGCCCAACGGATCGCTGCCCGGCTGTGGCGCCTTGACGGCACTGATTCAAAGCGCTACAGGCGTCATGCCGTACTTCGTCGGAAAGCCGAACGCGGTGATGATTCGTGAGGGCCTTAACATGCTCGGCGCTCACTCCAAGACCACCGTGATGATTGGCGATCGCATGGATACCGATATTCGAGCTGGTACCGAGGCGGGCATCGAGACGATCCTCGTGCTCTCTGGTGTCGCCCAACGCGAGGACATCGTTCGCTTTTCGTATCAACCTTCGAGAGTTGTCGACTCCGTCGCGGAGCTGATCGACGAACTGTAGGAGCTACGCCAGCGCGGTTTGCTACATTCCAGTTTGTTGCAATGCGTTGAGAAACCCTGCCGCCCAGTCGTAGACGTCTCGACGGTAGACCTTGCGGCGCATACGAGACATCCGATCTCTTGCTTCCTTAGGTCCAACGTTCAATGCCATTCGAATCGCCTCTTTGATTCCTTCGAGGTCGTGGGGATTCACGATAAACGCGCCCCGCAATTCTGTCGCCGCGCCAGCAAACTCGCTTAAGACGAGACGTCCCGTCAGGTCGGTGCGACACATGACATATTCCTTGGCGACCAGATTCATGCCGTCGCGAAATGGCGTGACGATCATGATGTCGGCCGCGAGGTAGAGGGCGACCAACTCGTCAAAGGGAAGGTTCTGATGAAGGTAGTGAATGACTGGTCGACCGACCTGCCCGTACTCACCGTTCATCTGACTCACGGCCTGTTCGAGATTGTGACGTTCTGTCTCGTAGTGGGCGTCGGTTTCTCGACTGGGCACCGCGACTTGGATCATGACGTGCTTAAGAGTGTTGAGCGAGCCGTCCTGATAAAGCTCGGACACGGCCTTTATGCGTTGTTGGATGCCTTTGGTGTAGTCAAGACGGTCGACGCCGAGCAATACCAGTTCGGGGTCGCCCAGCTCTCGTCGAATATCTCTCGCGCGAGCGCGAATCGCGGAGTCATTCGCCATCGCAACGATCTGTTCGCAGTCGACGGAAATTGGAAACGCTCCGATGCGAACGGTTCGACCGTTGTACTCCAACGTTGAGTCCGTGCCCGTCGCCGTCGACTGACGTCGAGCCAT
>DAIQOO010000222.1:0-1977 GCA_036787845.1 Acidimicrobiales bacterium | reverse complement strand
GTGGCGGCAGTAGAGGGAGCGAGCGTCCAAGCAATAAGCGACCGCACGTTCCTACTTCACCTGGGCGGCACGATCTCGGTTGAGCCGAAAGTTTCGCTAAAGACTCGCGACGATCTCTCCATGGCGTACACGCCGGGTGTGGCGCGCATCTCAATGGCCATCGCCAAAGATCCCTCTTTGGTAAGGAATCTCACGATCAAGCGCAATACCGTCGCCGTCGTCACGGACGGATCGGCGGTCCTTGGACTTGGCAACATTGGCCCTGCGGCAGCGCTGCCGGTGATGGAGGGAAAAGCGTTACTGTTCAAGCGATTTGCGAATATTGACGCGTGGCCAGTGTGTTTGGCGACACAAGACGTCGACGAGATTGTGCGCATCGTTGAGTGCATCGCGCCGGTCTACGGCGCAATCAACCTAGAAGACATCTCGGCGCCGCGGTGTTTTGAGATCGAATCACGACTACGTGATCTCTTGGACATCCCGGTCTTTCACGATGATCAACACGGCACCTCCACCGTGGTCTACGCAGCGCTTCTGAATGCGCTACGCGTTGTGGGCAAGCAGATGAAGGACATTCGCGTCGTCGTGCTGGGTGTTGGCGCCGCCGGCGTTGCGATTAGCAAGCTACTTTTGGCCGAAGGCGTCGGTGACATCATCGGTATCAACCACGGTGGGATTATCTCTGCCGGCGATCCTCATCTCGATGACACTCGGCGTTGGTTGGCCGAGAACACGAACGCCGAGAAACGAACGGGCAGTCTCGCTGACGCCATAACCGGCGCGGACGTCCTTATTGGCGTCTCCGCGCCAAACATCGTCACCGAAGAACATCTGAAACTCATGGCGAAAGACTCCATCGTGTTTGCTTTGGCCAATCCCGATCCCGAGATCGATCCAGCAATAGCGCGACATTATGCGACGATTGTCGCGACCGGCAGAAGTGACGAACCGAATCAGATAAACAATGTCCTCGCCTTTCCCGGCATCTTTCGAGGACTCCTCGACGTTGGCGCGCACCGCATTACCGAAGAGATTGAGATCGCAGCCGGAAGGGCAATCGCCGACGTCGTCAAGTCAACAGAGTTGTCACCGGACTACATCGTGCCCACGGTCTTCAATCCGAAGGTCGTCGCCGCTGTCGCCGCGGCCGTTGAGGGCGTCCTTCGCTCTGCGTAATGATGAGGTGCATCGCCCGGGGTCGAACTCTGGCGAATCCAACCCCGGGCTGCAAGAACCGTCGAACTATTCGTCCGCGACGATTGATCCCACGCGCTCACCAATACCGGGGTCGCGCTGTACGAGGACCGACGCGTAGATGAACGCCACGACCACGACACCGAGCGCCAAGTACGGATACCAGCTGTACGGCGCGGCTTGTCCGGGCTTGGCGAGGTAGTACAGCGGCACCAATATCCACAGCACCCCAAAGACCGGCAATACCGCGTGGCGGAACGGGCTGTACAGATTCGGGTGATGCTTCTTGTAATAGAAGGGCAACGCCAAATTACTGAGGCCGTAGACCAGCAGCAACAGAATGGTGCCAAACGTGGATGACTCGACGAACATGGTGAGCGCACTCATCGAACCCGACGTCGCGTGCCCGCCAATAATGTGGCCGAGGCCCCATATACCGATAATTGCTAGCCCCAGCCCGAGGAAAACGAAGAGCGCGTTCATCGGCGTGCGGCGCGTGGACTGGACCTTGCCGATGAACGAGGGCAAGAGTCCCTCTCGACCAGCGTTAAAGATGAGCCGTGCCTGAGAATTAGTGCCGGCAATCAAAGCCCCGAGCGTCGAGGTCATTCCCGCAAGGAAGGCAAAGAACAACACGACAGCGGAGACTTCCTTCGCGACCACCAAGAAAGGAATGATGTTCGGGTTGCTGATCGCCGTGACGTTGTCCTTGAAGCCCACGACCGTCGAGTACGCGAAGAACGTATAGGCGACCAGCATGATGCAGATCGACGTGAAGACGGC
>DAIQOO010000086.1:0-7224 GCA_036787845.1 Acidimicrobiales bacterium | reverse complement strand
CGTACGGTGGTTTTCCGACGGGATGGACGGGCTACGCGCCGTTGCAGACTCAGGCCGGTCCCGGCATGGTGTCCTACCTATTTGGTTTTGCCGTGATTGGCCTGGGCATGATGGCGGCGGGCTTCAATATCGCCGTGACGGTCATTAATTACCGCGCGCCGGGAATGACGTGGAGTCGAGTGCCGGTCTTTGTCTGGGGCATCGTGGCCACGGCGGCGTTGTTGACGCTGGCAACACCAGTGTTGTTCGCCGCGGGACTCTTTGGCCTGCTCGACAAGACTGTGTTGACAGCCTTCTACGTGACCGAGCACGGTGGGAGTTCGTACCTGTGGCAGAACTTGTTCTGGTTCTTCGGTCACCCCGAGGTGTACATCATGGCGTTGCCGGGATTTGGCATCGTCGGCGAGATCATCCCGGTCTTCTGTCGAAAGCCGCTCTTCGCGTATCGAATTGCTGCCGCGGGAATGATTGGCGTGGCGCTATTGTCGTTCTTCGTCTGGCAGCACCACTTGTTCCAGAGTGGTATCAACCCCGACATGCGACCGCTCTTCATGCTCACCACCGAGTTGATCTCCATCCCAACAGGATTCATCTTCTTGGTGGGGATGGGCACGTTGTATAGGGCGAAGATCAGATTTGAAGTACCAATGATGTTCTGCATGGCGGTGTACTTCAACTTTCTCATCGGCGGCGTGACGGGTGTCTTCCTCTCCGACGTGCCAGTGAACGTGACGGTGCACGGAGGCTTCTTCGTGCTCTCGCACTTCCACTACACGATTATGGGTGGGCTTGTCTTCGCCTTCATGGCCGGACTGTACTTCTGGCTGCCGAAGATGACGGGCAGAATGATGAACAAGAAGCTCGGACTGTGGCATTTCTGGACGATGTTCGTCTTCTTTAACTTGACGTTCTTCCCAATGTTCATCATCGGGCTCTTGGGCCAGCCCCGTCGAGTCTTCACGTACGCCAAGAATTTGCAATTTCTCAATGACTTCTCTTCAGTCAGCGCGTTCCTTCTGGGCCTCTCGTTCCTAATCTTCTTTGCGAACTTGATGTGGTCGATGTTCATAAACCCCGAGAAGGCGCCGGCGAACCCCTGGGATTCACTCGGACTCGAGTGGCAAACGGCGAATCCAATTCCGCACTACAACTTTGAGCGGATTCCAGTGATCATGACCGATCCGTATCACTACAGCGAAGTGGGCGCGCCCGCGTTGGCCGATTTTGGCGAAGACACGCATAATCCGGTCCAGAGTTCATCGACCTACGACGACCCTACGAATTAGGGAGTGGAGAGCAAGAGTATGACTGATACGTACAAAGATTCTGAGAGAATGACTAACACGCCGGAAGAGCTTGAATTTGAACTCCGCGCGCACGTTGGATCACTGTGGAGTGGTGGACGGCTCTTTATTGGAATGTACACGTTTCTTCTGGCGTCGTTAGCGTTCAGCTACTTCTATCTGCGTTCCAGCAACAATGGACTGTTGTGGCGACCCAATCACGTGACGGCGCCAACGGCATATGGATGGAGCATCTTCTCGTTGATGGTCCTCATGGCGTTGCTCGCCAACTTCGGGCAGGTTCGCCTTCGCAAGGGAATGGTCGTTGACTGGCAAGTGGCCGGTTGGACGGGTGTGGCGGCTGGATTGCTCGCTCTGTTCCTTCAGATTTGGGAGTTCCAGGCGGTGCCCTTCAACCCAGGTTCCAGTGGCTACGCTTCGACGTTCATCGGCTACTGCGTGATGAACCTCTTGACGATTCTCGTCTCGACCTATTGGTTAGAGACGACGGTGGCACGCTCGTTGCGCATGCACAAAGAGTTTGACGGCGCCAAGCCTGAGTTGTCGATGAATCCTGCGGCGCAGTCGTTCAGGGCGAACGTCGCGTCGATGACGTACTTTTTGGGTTTTGTTGCTCTTTCGAGCGCGTTACTCTTCGCGATGTTCTACTTGATGTAATGCGTTTCGATGTGTGATGTCGTACTGTGGAGACCAGAGGAAAAATTTAAGTGATAGAGACTAGGTGGTAGTGATGCTAGGTGTGGATCCCTTTATTGGACCTCAAGTACAAACAATGGTCGTGTTGCTGGGCGTGTTCTTCGCAGTTGTTATATGGGGATTTTTCCAGCGCAACCACTCGGAGTGAGCGCAGAGTCAACCCGCGACGCTCAGTTGTCCACGAAGGACCTCTGGAAGGGCGCTGTAGCGCTCACTGGTCTCGTTCTTTGGCTGTTGTTTCTTTTCCCGCCACTCCTCACGTGGTCGCGTGAGTATGAGTTCGTGCAAGCAACGCAGTTCTGTGTGTTCGCGCTCGTCACCCCTTGTCTCATCGTTGCGGGGAGTCCGTGGCGGGGGCTCGGTCTTTCTACGGGGCAGTCAAATCGCCTCAGCAATGATGGCGCCCAGGTCGTTGAGGGCCACGCGCGATTGTTTGATCGACACGCGCTGTCTCGCAAATCACGGCACGGCCATCGACGTGGCGTATCGCTGTTGCTGTTCTTCATCGCCCAAGCGATTTTCTGGCGCTCGTCGCCAGTAATCAGCGCACTCGTTCGTCACCCGTGGCTCTCGGTGCTCGAATCGGTGACCCTTGTGGTTGGTGGAATCGTGCTGTGGATTGAGTTAATCGAATCGCCACCGCTGAGTCCTACGACAACGCGGCCATATCGAATTGGCATGTCGACGATCGCGATGTGGACCGTCTGGGTTCTCGCCTACCTGTTAGCGATGGCGCACAATTCGTGGTATCCGGCACTACATGACGGCGTCACTCGCGTCATTTCGACGTCGGCTGATCAGCAATTGACGGCCGGCTGCATGTGGTTCATCTCCGCGGGTGTCTTCTTGCCACTCGTGTTTTCGAATCTGATTCGGTGGCTTCAAGCCGAAGACGACCCCGACGAGGAGCTCTACCACCTCGTCCGCCAAGACAAAACACGTGGGTTCTTCGGCCCGAATCCGTAGTCAATGCCCGTCACCTTTGCACGAGGGAATTACTCGGCGTTAACGAAAAGTGGCGTCGGAAGTTTGAGACTTAAGAGTTAACGTGCCGTCCCCGGCGTCACCTACACGCCGACTATATGAGGCAGGATCGGCAGCGTAGGCGTTGTCAACGTGATACCCAGTATCTTTTGCGCGGCGCGGAGGTCACTAAAAGCGAGTGCCCGCTGGGACGCGAGGTTTGACTCCTGTAATGAGAGATCGTGCATTGTTGAAGCGACGCCGGGCTGCTGGAAGAGAGACTGGATATCAACGATCGCTTGTAAGGCATAGTGCGTCATCCAATCGCGAACGTCGGTTTTAACTCGATCAATGTATTTCCCAGCTTTCGTGTCGCGAACTTGAATATTGTCGGTCAAGTCGCTCAGAGGATGGCTGCCAAAAGAGCACGCGACGTGATCGCCGGTAAGCAGACTGGTGGTCTGTGTCAACTCTGACGGTGTCAATTTGCCGCGAACGTAAATGTTATAGAAATTAAAAGATTCAGTGACGGCAAACGCGCACGCTTTGGTGTCGGCGTTGATCAACTTCATCGAGGCGTTTTGCGACGAGGCATCCTCTGCTTTCGTGATGTGGTGGGGAATATCAACGATGACCGAAATGGCGACCACCAGAAATATCGCGATAGTGGCGATTACCCAGGGACGCTTGTACCAGACCGCCTTCGTAATTCCGAGTGACGACGTGGACATCGACGCAGGGTCAAACGGTACTTCTTCGAAATCAAAAGGTGGGTTCGTCACGGCAAAAGACTATCGGCCGTCTCCGCCATGCCTTGAGCGAAACGGTGAAGACTTGAAGCGTTGAGTGAGTACGTTCCCGACAAACTCCTCTTGGCGAACGGTACCGCGTAGGCCTCAACTTTTCCGGCTGGTCCAATGAAGTAGAGCACGTCGTTATGCATCACTTCGCCCGCCATCGCGCCAACGGTAATCTTCACGCCGTACGCTCTCCACACCTGGTTGAGCTGAGAAATGGATCCACTAAGTAACGTGACGCCGGGTACGTGCGAGATACCTGGAATGACGAGTGCGGGGCTACTTGACGAGACCTTGGTCACTTGTGGATCAGTGTTGACCACGACGAAGAGGACGTGCGATTTGTCCTTCGTGAGGCGCTGCGCTGCTTTGATCTCGGCACCAACGACGGGACAGATGTCGTTGCAAATCGCGTTATAGAACGCGAGAACGACGACCTTACCCTTCTCCTGAGCGAGACTCCAGTGCTTCATTGACTGCGAGGTGAGTGAGATGTTCTTAGCTGTAGCGGAACCGATGAATTTGAGCCCCATGAAGGCTTGCAGTGAGGGCAGCGAGTTTAAAGAAGTGCGAGTGGTGGTCGTCGATACGAAGGGCGTTGACTTCATCAGTGAGGTCGAAGGTGTTTTGGCGGAGAACGTTGGGAAGTAACGCTCGCCGAGCACGCCACCGATGCTCAAGAACAAGATGACCGCGACCGACCACACAACGACCTTGGGTCGTACGGTGATTCGACCTGCGTGCAGTGACGGCGTTCGATTCTTCGCGGCGTTGGCGGCGGCGAAGATGGCAGTACGTTGCTCGTCGCTCAAATCGCTTGTTGCAGCGGTGTGGTCCGAGGGACCGGGAGTAGTACCTGTCATCTAGCAGCCAGTCATCAACGGATCCTCAACTATAACAACGAGTAATTCATGAAAATCTCTCAGGATTCTTCGCTCGTACGTTTGCTAGTGCGTGGAGTTCCGTCGTTCGTTGATCGGCGCGCAGCATCGTCTGAACGAAGAATCTTGCAAATCCATCGGAGTAAAGTGACGACGTGGAGAGCGACGACGACGTCGAAGCGGGGCTCGAAAGCGTGCACGGTTCGTCTCGATTGACGGGTCGCGAAGCACTGAAGACGCACGTTATCGTGGCCCTCGGACTGGCTTTTTGCACTGTCGCGTTTTGGTTCGAGTTGGGTCGAGCGCTGCGGGGAAACGCGCTGAGTTGGGCCTACGTCTTTGAGTGGCCGCTGCTTGGAATATTCGCTATTTACATGTGGTGGAAGTTGCTCCACCCGGGCACGTCGTTGCGACAACGCGCGCGTGAGCAGAAGCCCGTGGCGCCGGAGTACGAGGGAATGCTCGCGGCGTGGCAAGAAGAACAACGAAATCTCGAGGTCGCTCACGTTGAAGAAGCGACGGCATTACAACGTCAGCGCGAGATGGACGACGCTCAGAAAACTTCTGATTCGTGATCGCCGGATTCGTCGATCGACGGCATCGTAATTTGACACGGAATCTTCGACGATTCAATCATGAGCGATGCAGCGAGAAATCGATGTCGTTGTGAGTTACGTGACACAACATTGGTCGTTCGACCCCTTTGTGGTGATCGCTGTAATCACCGTCATCGCGCACGAGATCGGTCTCTCTCGACTTCGTCATCATTCGATTGAGGAGCGAACGCGCCGACGTCGACGCAACTCGTACTTGTTTTACGCGGGTCTCGTCGTGATGCTGCTCGCCATTACTTCACCCATTGACTACTGGGGGTCGAGATACTTTTTCGTTCACATGATTGAGCACATTTTGATTATGTTCATGGCCCCGGCACTTGTCGTCGCTGGCGCACCCTGGATTCCGTTCCTCTTTACGCTGCCGGTGGGTCCGCGACGAAAAGTTGGCCGCTACTTCTATCTCAACACACAGACCCGTGGAATTCGCGCGCTGGGCAGGTTCGTTCGTTCTCCCTGGGTGGCCTTGATCTCGTTCAACGCGGCGATGTTGGTGTGGCATATTCCAGCACTCTTCGATCTGTCCCAGCGAAACCAGTTGATCCACGTGTGGGCGATGCACGCCAGTTTCTTCATTACGGGCGTGCTCTTCTGGCTCCAGATCATTGAGTCGTATCCCATGAAGCCTGCTCGAAGTCCAATCTGGCAAGCTGGCGCCGTCATCTCGACGAACGTGATCATGACGGTGCTCGCCATTTCGATGAGCATTTTGACCGCCGTTAGTTGGTACACGGTGTACGCGCACGTCCTCGGCGTGACGTTGTCACCCTTCGCCGACCAACAGATCGGCGCGGCGATTCTGTGGGTCTGCGGCGACTTCTGGGCCCTCCCGGCACTCATTTACATCGTTCGGCGCGCTATCACGGAAGAAGGTTCGATGTCGAACGTTATCGATCGCGTGACCGGTCGTTCGCCCGCACCGACCATCGCCGCTTTTCGCCCTCATCTCGCGCCCGACGTGCGAGCGAGCACGAGTGATGAGCCATCTGACCCTTGATGGGCGGCCGAAGGACAAAGTCTTGGTAAGGTAGTGCGTAGAACGTCGTGAAGCGGATCCAGTGAGGTTCGTACGACGGGAGGAAAAGTGACCGACTCTCTAGGAAGTACCGCGCCAGGCCCTGGCGAGTTCGAGCCCCGTTCCCAACTTCTTTCGAGCGACGACGTGACGAGAGCCCTGCGGCGAATGGCCCACGAGGTGCTCGAGCGTAATCACGACAGCGAGTCGCTTCTCGTACTCGGTCTGCAAACGGGCGGGGTCGCCATTGGCGACCGGCTCGGAGAACTCCTGCACGAAATAGTTGGCTCGCCCATCGCGCTCGGTCATATTGACGTCTCGTACTACCGCGACGACCTCGATCGACGCCCAACGCTCGACGCCTCGGTGACCTCAATTCCAGTCGACGTCACCGATCGAACGGTGCTCCTCGTTGACGACGTGCTCTTTACGGGACGAACAATTCGAGCGGCGTTAAACGCCCTCTCTGAATGGGGCCGACCACGTGCGGTGCAACTGGCCGTGTTGGTGGATCGGGGCCACCGCGAGCTTCCGATCCGTCCCGACTTCGTTGGAAAGAATCTTCCGACGTCGCTCGACGAGGCGATCGTCGCCACGCTCGAGGGCGTCTGGATCGGTTCAAGGGCGATGAGGTGATTAATTCACTACGCGGTCAGAGTCTTCTCTCGCTGCGTGATCTCTCACGTGACGCAATGGTCGAGATTCTGGACACCGCCGAGTCCTTCGTGGAAGTCAATCAGCGCACCATCAAGAAGGTGCCGGCACTGAAGGGTCGAGTCGTTGCCTCTCTCTTTTTCGAAGAATCGACTCGTACGCGACTCAGTTTCGAAACGGCCGCGAAGCGACTGAGCGCCGACGTCTTGTCACTCGCCATCGCGTCCAGCAGTGTTAAGAAAGGCGAGTCACTTCGCGACACGATCGGCACGATTGACGCGCTCGGCATCGACGCGGTCG
>DAIQOO010000221.1:0-1990 GCA_036787845.1 Acidimicrobiales bacterium | reverse complement strand
GTTCAGATGACTGATCATGCTTTGGCGTATGTTCGAAGTGTATCGGACTAGTTTTACAACCTCTCAGAGACGAAAGAAGTTGGCACGGTCCCATCGTTCCTGGTAAAACGTGAGGGCCGGACCCGAACCACTGGACACACGGCGAGCCGCGAAAGGAGTGTCATGAGCGTTGCCTCGTTTGTCGCCACCGTCTTTAACAACGAGCTGCCGTTTCGCGTCGAAGCCTACGACGGCAGTGTCGCCGAGCCAACCATTCCCTCGAGCGCGAACAACTTGACGTTAAAAATCCTTCGCCGCGACGCCATTACTCGCGTCTTAACCCATCCCGGTGAACTCGGAATCGCGCGTGCCTACGTGGCGGGCGACATCGACATCGACGGGGACCTCGATCCCCTATTTGAGCTCTCGATGCCCCCAGCGCGACAACTCCTTAACGCGCGCAACGTGCGTGCGTTGCTCTCGGTCATTGGGGCGTCCGCATTGAAGCCTCTCGCGCCGCCGTCGATTGAAGCTAAGCAACGCGGCGCGCTGCACTCGAAGTCGCGTGACCGCCAAGCCGTCACGCACCACTATGACGTGTCGAACCGTTTCTACGAAATGGTGCTCGGACCCTCGATGACCTACTCGTGCGCGGTCTTCGCGGCGCCCAACGACACCCTCGAAGAAGCCCAGGAGCGTAAAGTCGATCTGGTAGCCCGCAAATTGGACTTGCGTCCCGGGATGCGACTGCTCGACATCGGTTGTGGGTGGGGCGCGATGGGCATTCACGCGGCGCGCCACTACGGCGCCAAGGTAGTTGGTGTCACACTCTCAGCGCCCCAGCGCGAGTACGCGACACAACAGGCGCGACTCGCTGGCGTGAGCGATCTCGTGGACTTTCGTGTGCAGGATTTTCGCGATATCACTGACGAACCCTTCGACGCCATCTCGTCCATTGGCATGTCCGAGCACGTTGGTCGAAAGTCACTGTCCAACTACACCCAGATCATCTGGGACTTGTTGAAGCCCGGTGGACGATTTCTCAATCACGCCATTGGCCGTCCGGTCTCCTTCGACGACGACCCGCAGCCCTCGAAAGCCTCGGAGTTGAATCGTCAGGTGCAAATCGCGCTCGGTCTTCGTGGCCCGTCAAAGACGGGCAGCCCCTTTATCGACCGCTACGTCTTTCCCGACGGTGAGTTACACGAAGTCGGCACGTTGGTGTCACTGTTTCAAGCTCACGGCTTCGAGGTTCGTCACGTAGAGAGTCTGCGCGAGCACTACGCGATCACTCTTCGACGATGGGTTGACAATTTAATGAAGCGATTCGACGAAGCCGCGAACGAAGTGGGGGTCGAGAGGGCGCGCGTCTGGCGGCTCTACATGGCGGGCTCGGCCGTCGCCTTCGAGCGACACCACTTAGAGATCCATCAAGTGCTCAACGTCCGACCCGACGAAGGGCAGAGCCAGATGCCGCTGCGCCCAGATTTCGAGCCGACTTTTTAAGAGTCGACGTCACCATTACGCGCTGAGCTTTGTTGGTGTGCGACGATTCTTCGGTGACACTTAAACCCTGGCAGACCCATTGGCATAAACACCCCGGCGTTCGTACGGGCGATCAACTCTCGCGCGGTGAGCGAGCCGCCGACCGTATGCGCAACATCATGGGCTCGTGGGGATTCGTCTTTGGCTTCTTCGCGGTCATGATCCTGTGGGCCATCGTGAATACCTTCTTCTTCGTGTACATTTTGCACCACAAGGCGTTCGACCCATACCCGTATATCCTGCTCAACCTGTTTCTTTCAATGATGGCGGGCGTGCAAGCGGCGGCGCTGCTCATCGCGGCCAAGCGAGCGGACTCCATCTCTTCAGAAGTCGCCCTGCATACGTCTACTAACACCGACGACATCAAGACGCTCATCGCAGAAAACACGGAGCTGACAACAGAAGTAAAGAGGAACACGGACTTACTCGAAGAGATTCATCTTCACGTCACTAACATCGGCAAAGC
>DAIQOO010000013.1:23302-24486 GCA_036787845.1 Acidimicrobiales bacterium | reverse complement strand
GCCTTCAGATCGCCGTCGGGGGTTGCATGGCCCAAAAGGATCGCGGGACAATCCTCGAGCGGGCCAACTGGGTCGACGTGGTCTTTGGCACACACAATCTGACCTCGGCTCCCTCGTTGCTTCGCCGCTCGCAACGCGAGGGCCCACTCGTAGAGATCTTGGACGCGCCAGACCCCGTGACGAGCCGCGACATGGCCCCTGCGCTCTACGCCATTCGAGAGTTGCCCTTCGCCGCGTGGATGACGATTCAAACGGGATGTGACAACACGTGCGCGTACTGCATCGTGCCGAGTGTTCGCGGCGGTGAGATAAGTCGACCTCTCGAGGACCTCATCGAAGAAGCAACCATGCTCGCCAGTGCGGGGGTCACCGAGATCACCGTTCTCGGACAGAACGTGAACTCCTACGGCCGCGACATCACTGGGCGCCGGCCACTCTTCGACCAACTACTTCGCCAACTTGGCGAGGTGGAGGGTCTTGAGCGAATTCGCTTCACTAGTCCTCATCCAAAGGACCTGCGCCCCGAGACGATCGCCGCCATGGCCGAGACCCCAACGGTCTGTAATCAGTTGCACCTACCGCTGCAGTCCGGTTCGAATCGTGTGCTTCGTGCCATGCGGCGGGGCTACACCGTCGAGCGCTACGTTGAACGGCTCAACGAAGCAAGAGCGGCGATTGACGACCTCGCGGTAACGACCGATCTCATCGTTGGTTTTCCGGGTGAAAGTGATCAAGAGTTCGACGAGACGCTGGCCGTGGTCGCGGCCTGTGAGTTCGATCTCGCCTATACCTTCATCTTCTCGCCGCGCGAGGGTACTCGCGCGGCCGACATGGGGGATTCATTCGTGGCCAGTGAGGTCATCAAGGAACGATTCGAACGACTGAAAGAAGTAAGCGACCGATCGGCGCTGCGCCACCACCAAGCCCGCGTGGGTCGGCGTGAAGAGGTGTTGGTCGAGGGTCCCTCACGGAGAAACGACCAGATGCTCTCGGGTCGAACTCGTCAAGGCAAACTGATTCACTTTCCGCTGAGCGAACACGCCGCCAGGGCGGGGTCATTAGTGAGCGTGGACGTCACTTACGGCGCGCCGTATTACCTGCTTGGCGAGATGAGCGACGTACTGCGATCGCCGCGCCACAAGATTCGCGTGCCGTTGCTATCAACGTGATGGCGAGTGCACGCA
>DAIQOO010000013.1:0-23202 GCA_036787845.1 Acidimicrobiales bacterium | reverse complement strand
GCCGCGCCACAAGATTCGCGTGCCGTTGCTATCAACGTGATGGCGAGTGCACGCAGCGCCGTCGCGCTCGTAGGTGCGACGGCGTCGGGTAAGTCAGCGCTCGCGCATGAACTCGCACTCGAAAGCAACGGCGAGATCGAGATCTTGAGTGTCGACGCGATGAGCGTCTACCGGGGTATGGACCTGGGTACGGCCAAGCCCACGCGACAAGAGCGCGATGAGGTGACCTATCACTTGCTCGACCTCGTAGAGCCCAGCGAAGAGTTCACTGTCGCGCAGTTTCAACGTGAAGCGACAAAGGCGTCCGAGGCTGTCTGGGACGCGGGGCACCACGTTCTCTACGTGGGGGGAACCGGACTCTACGGCCGAGCGGTCATCGACGGCCTCGATATTCCAGCTCGCTACCCTGAGATTCGCCAAGCGCTCGAAGCCCGAGCGCACGACGAACTGCCAGCACTCTACGAAGAGTTGCGTCGGCGTGATCCACTCGCGGCTAGTCGCCTAGAAGCTACGAATGAACGACGCGTGGTGCGTGCACTTGAGGTGACGCTTGGCGCACAGCGCCCTTTTTCTTCCTACGGCGAAGGACTCTTGAACTATGGACCGGTGCGCGTGGTTCAAGTGGGACTCGACTGCACGCTTGATGATCTCGACGAGAGAGTGTCGCTTCGCTTTCATCGCTGGATGGAACAAGGACTCCTTGACGAGGTGTCGACGCTCGCCGGCGCCCCCGGCGGAATGAGCCGCACGGCGCGTCAAGCCGTTGGCTACCGAGAGCTCTTGCGCCACGTCGAAGAGAACGAGTTGCTTGAACGTTGCGTCAATGACGCCATCACCCAAAGCCGTCGTCTCGCTCGGCGGCAGCGTTCGTGGTTTCGACGTGATCCACGTGTCGAGTGGTTCGCCGACGCCGCCGCGGCGAAGGTTCGACTTCGCGAGGTGCTTAGTGGCGTCGACGGGTTCGTGCGAGACTAGATCAGTGGCACTGCGAAGTCTCCAAAAGTGGCACGGTGCGGGAAATGCTTTTCTCGTTGACGTGCAAGAGCACGGGCTCGCACCGTGGTGGACCCCTGAACGTGTCCGCGCGGTCTGTGCGCGATCGACTGGCGTCGGCGCCGACGGCCTGATTATTGCGACGCTGGGTTCAAAGGTCGCCATGACGCTTTATAACGCCGACGGATCGACGGCCGAGATGTCGGGAAACGGTATTCGATGTCTCGCGGCGGCCGTTCGTCGCTCTACCAGAGGAACGTGGGACGACCTCGACGTCGTAACTCTTGCCGGGACACGCCGCGTACAGCTCACGATGGATGACACGTCTGGGCACGGCAGCGTGTCGATGGGTGAGGTCTCCTTTGGCGAGTCGATTAAAGGCGCGTGGGGCGTCGCGAACGTCGGTAATCCGCACGTGGTCGTGCTCGATACGGAATCGTGGAGCGACGTCGCGCGCGAAGAACTCGCCGACAAACTCGCCGCGCAGGTCGGCGGCGCGAACGTCGAGTTTCTCACTATTCTCGGCGATGATCGTCTGCGCATTCGAGTGATAGAGCGCGGCGTCGGATGGACCGAGGCGTGCGGGACTGGATCATGCGCCGTGGCGGCATTGGCGCGACGCGAAGGACTGACCGGCGACGTCGTGACGGTGGAGAACCCCGGTGGCGCGTTGCTCGTGGAACTTCACGGTATGCAAGCGACACTTAGTGGACCGGTGCAGTTCGTCGCCAACGTGGAGTGGCTCGAAGCTTGACGTATATTCCAAGCACCCTTATCGATCGGACCTTTCGCGAGAAAATCGTGCTCGTGGGCGTGCTCTTTCCGGGCGTTACGACCGAGGAACTCGATCAACAGCTCGACGAGCTGGCCCTATTGGTCGATACCGCCGGAGCGGACGTGGTCGCTAGGGTCGTTCAACGCCGCGACAGTCCCGATCCCGCGACGTTTCTCGGTTCGGGCAAGGTGCAAGAGCTGAGAGAGATCTCCCTCGCGCTTGACGCGGACACCGTGGTATTCGAGCACAATCTCTCACCGGCGCAACAACGCAACCTCGAGAAGATCCTTGGTCGCACGGCCATTGATCGAACGGCGGTAATTCTCGACATCTTTGCGCAGAACGCGCGAACGCCTGAAGGGAAGGCCCAAGTCGAGTTGGCCCTGCTCGAGTATCGACTCCCACGACTTCGTCGAGCGGGTGGATCGCTCTCCCAACAGGCGGGAGGCATTGGTACGCGCGGGCCAGGTGAAACGCAACTCGAGGTCGACCGTCGTCGATTGGTGCATCGTATTCACCACATCCGCGCTGAACTAAAAGAGATTGATCGAACCCGCCAAGTGCAGCGCCAAGGTCGCGCTCGAGGCCGCCACCGCGAAGTGACCCTCGTCGGTTACACGAACGCTGGCAAGTCGTCAATGCTGAACGCACTGACGAACGCTGGTGTCGTCGTGGAAGATCGACTCTTCGCCACCTTGGATCCGCGCACGCGACAACGTCAACTCCCAGGTGGTGAGACCGTTCTCTTCACTGACACTGTCGGATTCATTTCCAACTTGCCCCACGAACTCGTACAAGCCTTTATGAGCACGCTCAAGTCGGTGCAGTTGGCCGATCTCTTGGTACACGTCGTCGACGGCGCGAGCGACTTCGCCGAGGAGCAAATCGCGGCCGTACGCGACGTGCTCATTGAGATTGACGCTGGTCACGTTCCCGAATTGTTGGTCTTTAATAAGGCGGACCTGCCAGGTTCGAGGGCCAAGGATCTCGCAAAGAAGTTTGAGGGCAGCGTGTGGGTATCGGCCAAGACTGGTGAGAACCTCGACGACGTCATAGCCACCATTGCCGATCGCCTGCGTTCGAACGACCGCGTCTTGACCTTGCAGTTACCGCTTGATCGAGGTGATCTACTCGCCGCGGCGCATCGCGAAGGCGACGTACTTGATACCGAGGTGAGCGATGAAGGCGTCTTGATCCACGTCGTGCTTGACGCCGTGAGTGCGGCACGATTCAGCGAGTGGCGAGTGTCGGCGTGAGTTTCACGCCCCCCGCGTACCCGTACGAGCGTCTCGATGGGCTAAGGAAGTTGGCCTCAACTCTCGACGGGGGTGCGATTGACTGTTCTATTGGAACGCCCGTCGACGCGCCACCGTCCTTCGTCATTGACGAGCTCGCTCGTGGGATCGGCGCGAGAGGGTACCCGGCTTCGGCGGGATCGATTGATTTTCGAGAGGCCGCGGCGGCTTGGATGAATCGCCGCTTCACTCTCGAACTCGGGCCAAATGATCTGGGCGCCTGCGTTGGAACAAAAGAGTTCGTGGCGAATCTCGCGGGCTATCTCCACTTGAGAAGCCCCGAACGCGACACCGTCCTCTACCCCGCGGTGAGCTATCCCACCTACGCAATGGGCGCCACGTTGGCGGGACTGCGCTCGGTCGCCGTCGCCATGAAGAACGGCCGTCTCGATCTTGATTCAATCGCTGAGTCGGACGTGTCGAGGGCCCTCGTACTCTGGGCGAACTCGCCATCGAATCCCACCGGCTTCCTCGACGACCTCGAAGGTCTCGCACACTGGGGGCGTCGCCACGACGTACTCGTTGCGAGCGATGAGTGTTACGCCGAGTTCACCTGGGCGTCGCGACCTCGCTCGATTCTCGAACACGGGCCTGAGGGTGTGCTCGCGTTGCACTCGATATCGAAGCGCTCGAATTTGGCGGGACTACGGGCGGGCTTTTACGCCGGGGACGCAGCGCTCGTTGCCTACCTGCGATCCGTTCGCCAACACGCAGGTCTCATGGTGCCTGGCCCAGTACAGGCCGCGGTCGCCCTCGCGTACGGCGACGACGCGCACGTCGAAGTACAGCGTGCCGTCTACCGCGCGCGACTGGAGTTGTTGGCCGGAGCCTTAAAGACGCTCGACGTCGACGCGCCAATGCCCGAAGGTTCGTTCTATCTATGGTGTTCGAAAGAAGGGATGGACGGTTGGGCGCTCGCCACGTTATTGGCGCAGCGTTCTGGTCTCGTCGTCAGTCCCGGCGAACTCTACGGAGACCCGGGCGTGAACTTCGTTCGTATTGCGGTGGTTCAACCCAATGAACGACTCGAACTTGTCGCCGCTCGGCTCGAGGCATCGTAAGTCCACCAGTACGATTGAACCATGAGTGAACTCGAAACGCGCATCGATCACTGGTTCGACGACCTGGCGCAGTTGCAGCCAGAGAACCTCGAAGCTCGTCGAGACGTCGAGCTAGTGATAACCAAGCTCGACGACGGACAACTTCGCGTCGCAGAGATCAACGACGCGGGCGACGTCGTAGTGCACGAGTGGATAAAGAAGGCAATTCTGCTGCTCTTTCGACTGCACGGACTGGAAAAGACCGAGGTCGGACCCTTTGAGTACGTCGACAAGTTGGAACTGAAGCGCGATTACGAGCGCCGCGGTGTTCGCGTTGTTCCTGGCGCCATAGCGCGACGAGGTAGTTATCTCAGCCCCGGCGTGATTTTGATGCCGAGTTTCGTCAACATTGGCGCCTGGGTGGGGCGCGACTCAATGGTGGATACGTGGGCGACGGTGGGGAGTTGTGCACAGATCGGCGCGAACGTGCACTTAGCGGGGGGCGTCGGCATCGGCGGCGTTCTCGAACCGGCAAACGCTGTACCGGTCGTCATTGAGGACGACGCCTTCATTGGTAGCCGTTGCATGATTGTCGACGGGGCCAGAGTCGGTCGTGGATCGGTACTCGGAGCGGGCACGATTTTGAATCCGTCGATTCCCGTCATCGACTCCGAGAGTGGCGACGAAGTGTCCAGAGGGCACGTGCCCGACTACTGCGTGGCGGTGTCGGCCAGTCGACGTCGGGAGTTTTCCGGTGGCGAGTTCTTCTTGCCGTGCGTGTTAATCATCAAGAAGTTGAGTGAGGGTGAGCGCCACAACAAGGTCAAGCTGAATGAGATTCTTCGTGATCATGGCGTAGCGACGTGAGTCGACTCGACGCTGCACTCGAGTTGGTGTCGATCGGCTCGGTGAGTCGAGGTGAAGCCAATCTCGCGAGTCACGTCGAATCGGTGCTGCGCGCGTCGAGTGCCCTCGAGGTCGAACGCGTCGGTGACAACGTCATTGCTCGAACGAACGGTCGAAAGGCTTCGCGGCTCATTGTCGCTGGTCATCTCGACACGGTCCCCGGTGACGCCGGTCAAGCAGTGATCGTTGGCGATGAGTTGCGAGGCGTTGGCGCGTGTGACATGAAGGGTTCACTCGCCGTGATGTTGGAGCTCGCATTAGATCCCACGCCGAGATCAATCGAAGTGACCTGGATCTTCTACGCGCGCGAAGAGATCACGCGAAGTGAGTCCGGCCTTTTGGAGATTGCCGAACTTCGACCTGATCTTTTGAACGGCGACGTGGCCATCTTGGCCGAGCCGACCGGGGGTGTCGTCGAAGCAGGTTGTCAGGGAACTCTGCAAGTGCGCATTGAGTTAATAGGGAAACGAGCACACACCGCACGTCCCTTCACTGGACGCAACGCCATTCATCGCTTGGCTTCGCTGATCGCGCGCGTCGAAAGTTACGAGCCACGAGCAGCGTTGATTGACGGTGTCACGTTCGTTGAACAACTTCAGGCCGTGAGTGTCGATGGGGGAGTAGCGCCTAATGTCGTGCCCGACACGGCGACACTGGCACTCAATCATCGTGTCGCGCCGGATCGCACAAAGGACGAAGCTGTGTCGTGGCTTCACGGGTTTCTGCGTCCAGTCTTGGAAGACAGTGATCACTTCGAAGTCGTTGATTGGGCGCCCTCAGCAACGCCAAATCTCACTAACTCTCGACTGGAGGCGCTGGTTCAGCTAACGGGAAAGCCGGCGGCCGGCAAGGTTGGTTGGACGGACGTGGCCACGTTTCAAGGTCTCTCTATTCCGGCGACGAACTTTGGCGCCGGTGACCCGTTACTAGCGCATCGCAGCGATGAGTTCGTCACTCTGGCCCAACTTGACGAATTCGCTACGGTCCTTAGATCGTGGCTTCAATAAGGTCGTTCCACGACCAAGACACTTCGGATTAGTAGTGGCGAAGTACGGAGATGACCCGTCCAAAGATGGTGACTTCGCGCGCGTCGAATTCCATCGGTTCCATTGAAGAGTTTTCCGGCTGCAAAACCACTCGCGAACCTTGCGGGAAATAACGTTTCACGGTCGCTTCGTCGCCAGGGATTCCCGCGACCACGATCTCACCTTTGTTGGCAGTGCTTTGGCGTTGCACGACAACGAAGTCGCCCGAAAGTATGCCGGCGTCAACCATCGAATCGCCTCGTACCTGCAACACGAAACTGTCGCCTCGACCCGCGAACTGTTCGGGAATTGACATCAACTCGTGGGCGCTCTCTACGGCGAGGACGCCTGTGCCGGCGGCGACGTCACCCACGAAGGGGATATGGCGGATGTGTTGTTTGGGTGCAGGGTTGGCGGCGTCAAGCCGCACGGTTAAGGTGCGTGGTTGTTGGGGATTCTTTTCGATGTAGCCAGCGTCCTTGAGAACGGTGATGTGATTGGCGACGGTGGCGGAGGAGGAGAGTCCCACGTGCTCGCCGATTTCGCGGATTGTTGGTGGAAAGCTGCGCTCGCGCTGACAACTCACAATGAACTCCAAAATCTGTCGACGCATCGGTGTCAGTACTTCGGCCATGGGCCCTCCTGGTAACGAACAGTTGTTCGTAGGATAGCTCACAATGGGCCCACCCTCAAACACTTGTTCGCCTTGATAAACGCATGGTTTCGCAGGTGTTTCAGCCTTACTAAGAGGTAATTGTGCCCCTAGGGCGACCTAATTTAGCCATTTCTCTACTGCTAACGTTCAGCAATGGCCAGGTTGGCTAATGCATCACTAATCAGTTTCTTACGTGTCGTTTAGACGACAATTGTGAGAAATTGGTGATGAGAAGTGAATAAAACACAGTTAAGGAAGGACGTTGCTCATGAAGCTTCGTTTGAACAAGACGGTGGCTGCGGTGGCTGCGAGTGCCCTGCTGTTGATGGCGGTGCCGGCGATCGGTATTGCGTCAACTTCAGGTGCAGCCGGAAAGCCTACGTACGTCATTGGATATGAGGGACCGTTGTCGGGTGGCAACCTCCAACTTGGCTTGAACATGGTATTTGCCGTTGAATTGGCCATAAATCAGGCCAACGCGACGGGCAAGTTGCCTTTCAAGCTACAGGTTGCGAAGTACGACGACCAGGGTGACCCCACAATTTCGCCTACGCAGGCGCAGTCTGCCGTGGCGAACAAGAAGCTAATCGCCGTTGTTGGCCCAG
This sequence comes from Acidimicrobiales bacterium, assembly GCA_036787845.1. Classification (GTDB taxonomy): domain Bacteria; phylum Actinomycetota; class Acidimicrobiia; order Acidimicrobiales; family RAAP-2; genus RAAP-2. The sequence goes on along the minus strand of DAIQOO010000013.1, from coordinate 15,908 downwards.
CCTTCTCGGGTGCGACGGCTGCTGCAGAGCCTTACTACAGTGCGGCTCACGTGGCGACGGTTAGTCCTTCGGCTACGCGAGTGACGTTGGCTAGCAGCAAATGGGGCAACTTCTTCCGTGTTGTTGCTGACGACGGCGTACAGGGTCCTGCTGACGCGGACTACCTCGTCAAGACCAAGGGCTTTAAGAGTGTTTACGTGGTGGACGATGGTTCTGCGTACGGTGCAGGTCTGGCGACGGCATTTGCTGCGCAGGCTAAGACCGATGGTGCGACCGTCACCACGGCGACAGTCCCCGGTACGGCACAGTGCTCGAACGGAACTGGATCAGCGACGCAATACACCGCCGCAGCTACCCAGGCTAAGGCCAGTGGCGCGAAGTCGCTGTTCTACGGTGGCTACTACTGTGACCTCGGTCTGTTCCTCGGCGCGTTGAGCTCCGCTGGATACACCGGCACGGTGATGTCAGGTGACGGCTCGGACTCACCAGCGTTGATTAAGGCCACCACGCCTGCTTCAGCCGCCGAGGGAGTCCTGCTGTCATGTGCTTGCGCAACGTCGACGAACTCAAAGTTCAACAAGGCCTTCCTGGCACTTGCGAACTTCCCTGCGCCAACGGCAACGTACGCCGGTGAGGCATACGACGCGACCAACGTGATCATTGCGGCCATGAAGTCGCTTAAGAAAGTCACGCGCGCGGGCGTTGTGGCAGCGCTGCACAAGATCACCTACAAGGGCACTACGAAGACGATCAAGTTCCAGAAGGATGGCAACATTTCTGGATCGGCCATCTACGTGAACCAAGTTAAGAGCGGGATAGTCGTTCAACTCGGCCTTGAGTAAGTAATAGCTTTACCCAGAGTTGCAGAAGTCGGGGGTTTCGGCCCCCGACTTCTGTATTTGGCTACACTTTGTCTTCGTTGAGGAGGGACCCATTGGGCGCGTTCGGGCATTATCTGTTGGCACACGCGGTCACGCTGAAGCACGAGTTCTGGCAACTCTTCGTGGGTGGCGTCGCTAACGGACTGCTCTACGGCATGATCGCCGTGGGTTACACCTTGGTGTACGGCGTGCTTCGCCTCATTAACTTTGCGCACTCCGAAATTTTCATGACCGGCGGTTTTGCGGGCTACTTCGTCTTGCGAGCTTTTGTTGGTTCCGGCGCGCCTCCGGCCGGACTTGCGAGCATTGGACTGATTTTTATTGGCATCTTGGCTGGTGGCACCGCCGGGGCAGTCATGGCGACGGTCCTAGAGCGCGTGGCGTATCGACCGCTACGTCGACGCAACGCGCCAAAGTTGGCCTATCTCATCAGTGCGATTGGTGCTTCATATTTCTTGTTCAACTTGGCTGGCAAGGAATTCGGTCACTTGCCCGTCTCGACGCCGCAGCCCTACATCAACCACACCGTGTTCCACGTCTTTGGCGCGCCCGTGCAAATGTTCTTCGTCATCATTTTCATCGTCGGACTCATCATGTTCGTCGGACTCGACCGCCTCATTTCAAAGTCAAGGTTGGGCCGAGGGATTCGAGCGGTTGCCCAAGACGCCGAGACAGCGTCGCTGATGGGAGTCAATATCGACCGAACGATCGCGATCACGTTCATAGTCGGAGGCGCGCTTGGCGGCGCGGCTGGTTTTCTCTTCGCTATGGGCTACGGGGTCGTCTACACGATGGGGTTCGTGCCGGCACTAAAGGCGTTCACCGCGGCGGTCTTAGGTGGTATTGGCAATCTTCGCGGGGCGATGATCGGAGGGTTGATTCTTGGTATTTTCGAGAGTCTCTCCGTCGTCGTGGTGCAGGCGGCTTATATCGACGTCGTGGCGTTCGGCATTCTCGTACTCGTGCTGCTGGTTCGGCCAACGGGCATCTTGGGTGAGCGCTTGGGGAGGGCCGCCTAATGAAGGTGCTATTCGCCAAGATCGCCGTCCGGCGACTCTTCGTGACTATAAGTGTGGTCGCGATCATTGAGTTGATGACGGGCCCCGCGGGCAGCAATAGCGCGCCAGTTTCAGGTTTTAAGGGATCGTTCGTCGAATCCTCCTCGTTCTTTGGCCTGTTTCGAGCGCAGCGCTGGATCGTCTTCTTTGGATTGGCGTTAATTGCGTGGGTTGTCGCCAGTTTCTGGATCAATCAGGGGACGCAGATTCGATCAAGGGTCCGCCAAGTTATCGCCGTACCACGCAAAGCGACGGAAAAGAGCTTCGTTCGACGGGGCGCGTTGGCGGCACTGTTGTTCGTGGCAATAATTCTGCCGCACGTTGAAACGGCCCCGTTTTGGCAAGCCGCGATGGTCGAACAGATCGCGGTGTACGTGTTACTGGCGATTGGTCTCAACGTCGTCGTGGGTTTTGCGGGACTACTCGACCTCGGCTTCGTAGCGTTCTACGCCATTGGCGCCTACACCACGGCGTGGGTGACCGGAGCACTACCCACGCCCGCGCTCTTTCACCATCCGTTGAATCCCTTTTGGGCCATACCCATCGCCATTGCGATCGTCATGGCAGCAGGGGTGTTGCTCGGAGCGCCGACGTTGCGGTTGCGCGGAGACTACCTGGCGATCGTGACCTTGGGCTTTGGTGAGATCGTTACGATTTTCGCTAACAATCTTTATGGCATCACTGGTGGGTCGCTTGGTACTAAACAGATTCCTCACCCGTCGCTCGACGTTGGGCCCATTAAGTATCACTGGGGAATAACGCCGGTGCCCTATTACTACTTAACACTGGTCTTCGTCGTACTCTTTATTATCGTTTTTTCGTTACTCGAGCGATCGCGAGTTGGGCGATCATGGACGGCAATTCGCGAAGATGAAGTCGCCGCGGAATCGGTTGGCATCAATCCTTTGAAGTACAAGGTCATGGCCTTCGCCATCGGCGCAGCGTCGGCCGGCTTCGCAGGTGTCATCACAGCAAGTCAGTTGTTCTTCATCTTTCCGTCGAGTTTCACGTTGCTGTTCTCCATCAATATTCTGGTGCTCGTCATTTTGGGCGGCATGGGTTCGATCGCGGGTGTGGTTTTGGGTGCGGTCCTTATTCAAACTGCGTCGAGCTATCTTCTCCACTCGCCGCCCTCGGGATACCAGAGTCAAGACCTCTACATGTACCTTGGCGCGTTGCTCATTGTGATGATGATCTTTCGTCCCGCCGGACTTATTCCTTCGAGGCGACGCAAGCGCGAGATCATGCTTGCTGAAGTAGATCACGAAGGTCATCTAGACGAAGTCCTCGGGGGTGATGACCTGTGAGCGACAAGATCTTTGACGTAGACGCGGTCTCCCTGCGTTTTGGCGGTGTGGTTTCGCTGAATGACGTCAGCCTGCATCAGAATCGCGGCGAGATTCTCGCCGTTATTGGTCCCAACGGCGCCGGAAAGACGTCACTCTTTAACTCACTCACTGGTGTCTACCAACCCCAAGAAGGAACGATCACGTTCTTTGGCCGTGACGGCAAACCGATGTCGATTATCGGCCGCAAACCACACCGCGTCGCGAACGCCGGTGTCGCTCGAACCTTTCAGGCTTCTCGAATGTTCAGCGCGATGACGACGTTCGAAAACGTGAAGATTGGCGCCGAGAGTCACCACGGCATTGGCGTCGTGGGTGCGATGTTGCGTGGTCCAGCCACACGTCGCGACGAAAAGCGCTCTGACGCAAGAACCAATGAGCTCTTACGCTTTGTTGGTTTGGTCGAAAAGGCCAACACGATCTCGGCCTCGCTTTCCTACGGCGATCGCCGCCGCTTGGAGATCGCGAGGGGGCTCGCCACGGATCCCGAGGTACTACTGCTCGATGAGCCCGCCGCCGGCACAAATCCGTCGGAGAAGGTTGAACTCGCCAACCTTATTCGCCGTGTCCGTGATGACATGGGCGTCACGATTCTTCTTATCGAGCACGACATGAAGTTGGTGATGTCCCTCGCTGAGCGCCTCTACGTGCTCAATTTCGGCAGCGTTATCGCAGAGGGCTCGCCCGAAGAGATCAGAGCGAATCCTGCGGTCATCGAGGCCTACTTGGGTTCGACCGAAGAAGCGGGGAGCAAGTAATGCTGGAAGTCAAAGACGCCGTCGTTCGCTACGGCGCCATCACCGCGTTACACGGCATCTCGTTCAACGTTGAAAAGGGCGAGATCGTCACGTTGCTCGGCGCCAACGGCGCGGGCAAGTCCACGACGTTGCGAATGCTCTCGGGGCTCCACGCTCCTTCGAGCGGACAGATCCTCTTTGAGGGCACCGACGTCACGCGCACGAAGGCCCACGAGTTTTCACAACTGGGTATCTGTCACGTTCCCGAGGGACGTCGCATTTTTCCTCAGATGTCCGTTGAAGAGAATCTCGAGATGGGTGCCTTCACGCGCAAGGGCTCATTCAGTGACGACATGGAAAAGATGTACACGACATTTCCGATTTTGAAGGATCGCCGGAAGCAAATCGGTGCCAACCTCTCTGGAGGAGAGCAGCAAATGTTGGCGATTGGACGAGCTCTGATGGGTAACCCACGACTGCTGCTCTTGGACGAACCGTCGATGGGGCTCGCGCCGATGATTGTAGAAACTATCTTTGGCATCATTGGTGAGATTCGCGCCAGTGGCACAACGGTATTTTTGGTCGAGCAAAATGCCGCACAGGCCCTGCGACTGGCCGATCGAGGGTACGTGATGGAAAATGGTCGCATCGCCTTTAGCGACGTGGCGTCGAATCTGTTGCACGACGAGCGCGTGCGCGCGGTCTACCTCGGCGAGTCCGTCGAGGGTTAACCACGTGTCCGAATACGAGGGCCTGCACCCAAGTGCCGCGCGGGTGGCGAAGGCCCTACGCGACAAAGGGGTGAGGGGGCCCGTTCGTGAGTTCGCTGCGTCAACGAAGACCTCTGCCGACGCGGCGACGGCGTTGGGCTGTGAACTCGGCGCTATCGCGAGCTGCCTCGTGTTCCTTCTCGATGACGTGCCCGTCGTGATACTCAAAAGCGGCGCCTTTCGCGTGGACACCGAAGAGTTCGCGCGCCTCGTTGGCGGCTCAGTTCTTCGTCGGGCCAACGCCGACGAGGTTCGCCAGGCCACCGGTCAATCAATAGGTGGCGTGTCACCCATTGGATGGCCGGGAGCGCTTCGAGTCTTCATTGACAACTCCCTGTCGGGCTACGAAGAAATCTGGTCGGCCTGTGGAACGCCGAACGCAGTGTTCGCTACGACGTACAACGAACTGCGCGACATGACTGGCGCTCAGCCCGTCACCTTGACGCGCCCTTAAACGCACTCCATCGCACAGCGACCGTTGCGTTGCTTTATCGAGGAGGCGCCGTGGAGCGAGAAGAGATAGTGGGATCGTGTTGGCGAGACGTGGCCGACGTACTGACGGCGGGACTCTCGAGAGTGCTCCTGTACGGCCCTCCGGGAACCGGCAAAACGTTCGCCGCGTTGCACCACGGCGTGCAAGAAAACGCCGAACGACTTATCTGTACCGAGGATCTGACGACAGGGGAGATCACTGGGACCTGGATGCCCACGGGCGAGAGTCGCTTCGAGTGGCGAGAAGGCCCCGCGATTCGAGCGTGGCGTGGGGTTGATGGTCGCGGGGGACGACTCGTACTCGACGAAGTAGATCGCGCCTCGGGTGACGCGCTCTCGACGCTGCTCGCCATCACCGATTCTCCAGATTCGGCGCGTTGGCGCAACCCCGAGACGCTCGAATGGGTTCGACCAGGCGATGAGTTTTCGGTTGTCATGACCTCCAATATTGAAGACCTGGAGGATATCCCTCGCGCGCTGCGCGATCGATTCCCGGTGAGTATTCGCGTCGATCGACCTCACCCCTCAGCCGTGGCGCGTTTGAGTGTCGATCTCCAAGCGCCGGCACTCTCTGGATCGCTCGGTCCCGAACACCGCAGAGTTTCGCTTCGAAGTTTTTACGCCTTTGACGAGCTACGACGCCACCACGGTCCCGCGAGAGCGGCGCGTCTCGTCTTTGGCGACGCCGCCGAGAGCGTGCTCGACGCACTAACGATCGGCGCGCTGGCGTGATACGTAACGTCATCTTTCCTGAACTCTTGGCCGGTCGAGAGGATGACGACGCGGCGCGGCCGTGGACCGTGCGCGAAGGTTCGACTCTTCGTGGCGGCGCGAGTTGCAGTCTGTCCGAACGCGTACTTGAAGTGCCCTTCGCCATGAGCGCCCAAGCTCGAGTGGTGCGAGCACATGAATTAGTGCACGCCCGCGTCAGTCCGCACGTACGACATCTCGTTAAGGCCCTTGACGACGTGTCGCCGCGGGCTCTTGAATGCGCCGAAGAGCTCCGAGTGAACACGTTGTTGGGGCGTCTTCGCTTTGACGTGGCGTTGCTGTGTGACGGTACGGAGAAAGTTGGCGGTCGCCGACTAGGCGAAGAGGGTGCGTGGGCCGAAGCGGTGTGCTTTTTGATGGCGGTGCTCGGTACCGGCGCTGAGAAGGAGTATCTCGCGGGGATTCGACAAAGTCACGCCGCGTGGCTGCCCGCGCTTCGAGCACTTCGAAAGCGTGCACTCGCGATGTTCGATCAACAAAGTACGTCTGCACTCGGCTCGACGCGACTCAACGACGATGGACTTCCAAGTGGTTACGCGAACTCGACGCTGGTGCTCGCTCGGCTCGTGACCCAATCGATGGGCGCTCGAGCGCCGACGACGCCCGAAGAGTTACGGGCGTTTCGACGCTCGCTCGAACCTGGTGGCCGCCGTCCCGCTACTGGTCACTTTGCGCCACTCGTGCTTGACGTTTCCTTAGAACAGAAAACCAGAGCGCGTGCGCAGAACGTGGCGCGCTCTCGAGCAACGCCGTCGGGAACCGTGATGCGCTTTCCGAGCCGTATTCTCACCGACGATCAGCGCCGAGCGTTTGTTCAGCGAGTGCGTCGCCACGGGGGCGTCGTCGTTCTCGATCAGTCGGGGTCGATGGACGTTGCACCCGAAGAGTTGCGCGAACTCTTGCGAGTCGCGCCGGCGGCGCTCGTTGTTGGCTACAGTCATCGGCCCGGGGACGTCGGTACGACGCCGAACGCTTGGGTTCTCGCGGAGCGTGGTCAAGTTGCGAGCAACTTTCCTTCGAGCAACGTGGGCAATGGCGTGGATGGTCCGGTCCTTCGTTGGGCGCTACGCCAGCGTCATGCTGGTGAGCCAATGGTCTGGGTCACGGACGGTCAGGTCACGGACTCCAACGACCATCCCGACGACGCCCTCACGACAGAGTGCGCGCTACTCGTGCGACGTCACCGGGTACGTCTTGCTAGAGATCTTCGTGAAGCGATGAGGGTGCTTCGTATCAACGCTCCAACGCCGTCCTCTCGCTTGGTGCACTTTGGCCGGGTTGGTCGAAAACTGCACGAAAGTGCTGCAATCTAGAGCATTTCAATTTTTCGAAAGGGGCTTGCAACGAACACCTGTTCGTAATAGAATTACGAACAGGTGTTCGTGTATAAAAGGAGTGTCGGAAATGGCCGCAGTCGAAGTCCTAGAAACCTTAGATATTGATGGATTCCCTGGCGAACCCTATTTGCGACTCGTTATCGCACCTGTTGCCCCCTCGGTCTCTCGAGCCCCCCAGCCCCTGAATCGCGGACCCTCGGTGCAACAGCGCAGAGCCGCCCGTACTCGGATGCTGCAACGTCGGCGGCGGAGCCTGGTGGGACTCGTTCTCATTGCGGCGCTCACCGTTCTTTCTCTTCCGGGGAGCGTTTTTGGGGCCACGACCGGTGCGGGCCTCTCGGGCGACTTGGCCAACTCGTCGGTGTTGGCTTCTGGTATGGACTACGTCGTACAGCCCGGTGACAGCGTGACGTCAATAGCGAACAACATGAACCCGACTGATCCGACGCTAGCCCGCACGTTGCTCGTCCGCGAGCTTGGTTCATCCGTCGTCGTGGCGGGCGAACACGTCCTAATCCCCTGAGAAATTAGGGATTTCGGTGTATCGTGACATCGTGCGCTGTCCCTTCTGTTCTGCAGACGACGACCGCGTCGTTGACTCGCGCCTGGCAGAAGACGGCGTGGCGATTCGTCGACGCCGCGAGTGCGCCAACTGTTCCCAGCGCTACACGACCTTTGAGCGTATTGAGGAGATTGGTCTGTACGTGATCAAGCGTTCCGGCGATCGTGAACCCTTCGCGCGGGAGAAGATCCTCAGTGGGGTGCGTTCGGCGGCGAAGAACCGGCCGGTGGACGACAAGGTGCTCGAAGGTGTCGTCATTGGGGTGGAGGAGTCCATGCGACTACTCAACCGCGACGTCACGAGCGAAGAGGTGGGAATGGCAACTCTTGAGGCCCTACGAGACATCGACGACGTGGTCTACGTTCGCTTCGCCTCGGTCTACAAGGGCTTCGAGGGCACTGAGGACTTTGCGCGCGAGATCGGCATGCTCGTTAAGACCACCGCTCCTAAATATCGCGGTTGAACGTGCGCGCGCTACGTCTTCAACCCCATTCGGCGCTGGCGATCTACGCTCACCCGGACGACGTTGACGTCGCCGCGGGCGGTCTGCTGGCCCAGTGGGCGAGTGAGGGCGCCGACGTGCACTTAGTCGTCATCTGTGACGGGGCGAAGGGATCGCACTCGCCTTCGTCGGAGGCGAGTGCGATACGAGAGACCAGACGAGAAGAACTTCAATACGCGGCGGATTTACTCGGTGCGAAGAGTGTCGTTTCGCTGGATTGGCCCGACGGCGCGGTGACGAACAGCGAAGAACTTCGTGAAATCCTGGTCGGACTGGTGCGCACGCACAAGCCCGAAGTAGTCCTTGGACCCGACCCGACCGCGACGTTTTTTGCCGGGGTGTACGTCAATCACCGCGACCATCGCGAAACCGGTTGGGCGCTCTTGGACGCCGTCGCGCCGGCGGCGGCGATGCCCCTCTACTTTCCATCTCAAGGACCGCCGCACCAGGTAAGCGTTCTGCTGCTTAGCGGTTCGCACGAACCTGACGTGGTCGCGGACGTGTCACGGACAATTGACACGAAGGTCAAGGCCGTCTTGGCTCACGCGTCGCAGTTGGCGGGCGACGCGGACGCCATTCGTGACATGGTCTTCGATCGAGCCGAACAGGCGGGACGTCCGGTCGGAGCGGCCTTTGGCGAGGCCTTTCGCTGCATTGAACTCGCGTTCTAACAGTCCCACGGTCGACGAGGCCCCAATCTTGCACGTGGATCTTGACGCCTTCTTTGCGTCCGTGGAGGTCCTCGATGATCCGACGTTAAAGGGTAAGCCCGTCGCGGTTGGAGGAGCGGGCGAGCGCGGAGTGATCGCGAGTGCGAGTTACGAAGCGCGTCGCTACGGTGTTCGAAGCGCGATGCCCAGTGTCGTAGCGAAGAGGGTATGTCCCACGCTCGTGATTCTGCCCGGTCGCTTCGATCGTTACGAGGTCTATTCACGTCAGTTCCATGACATCGTGCGCGACCTCACCCCGGACTTCGAACCACTCGGACTCGACGAAGTCTTCGCGGACCTGGCGAGTCTTCGTCGACTCGACGTGTGGCCCCTCGACGCCGCCGCGACCTTGCGACAGCGAATCAACAAAGAACTCGGCCTGCGCTGTGGGGTCGGACTGGGTCGTAACAAACTGTTCGCGAAGCTCGCCTCGAAGGAATCCAAACCTCGGATCGTTGACCGTGCTCTCGTAGAAGGTTCTGGCGTGTTCTGGGTGAGCCCAGCGCTCGAAGCGCAGTGGCTCGCCGCGTTGCCGGTTCGAGCGCTCTGGGGCGTGGGTCCAGCGACGGCGTCCAAACTCGCCCGGTTAGGACTTACGTGGGTGCGAGACCTCGCGCGCGTTGACGAAGCAACGCTCGCGCAACACGTCGGTCCAGCGATGGCCTCCGCACTCGCTGGCTACGCCAAGGGTGAGGATTTTCGAGAGGTGGTGGTTGATCGAGCGCTCAAGTCGCTCGGTCACGACCAAACGTTCGCGCGCTCACTCGTGGGTCGCGACGAGGTCACTACAGCGCTCAAGGTGCACGCGGCCGTAGTGGCGAGGGCGCTACGCGATAAGGGTCGCGTCGCGCGCACGATAAGCGTTGTCGCGCGATTCGACGATTTGACGAGCGTGTCGAGGTCTCAGACGTTGTCGTTTGGGGTTGACGACGAGTACGCGATCGAGGCGATTGGCGAGGCGTTGTTGCAGTCCGTGGACTTGACGAGGTCGATTCGACTACTCGGCCTACACGCTTCGGGATTTTTAGAGCGAAGCGAGAACCAGATGCAACTGAGCTTTGGCTTTGAGTCGGCGTCACTCGACGCGAAGGCTGAGGCGGTGGCGATGTCTCGCGATCGCCAAGTCACGAATGAGGCACTTCGCGACGCCATTGATGAAGTGCGCCAACGCTTTGGTCGCACCTCGGTGGGCACGGCGAGTGAACTCGGTGAACGAGGTATTGACGTCGTCACCCAGCGCGGTCGTCACGCCTTTGGGCCCGAGTCACCCTCGACCGGTGACGCCACGCGTGAACCGTGACGCGGGTGCCGATTGGCGTGAGAGGGAACACCGTCTTGGCTGAGGTGAAGGTAATCTCGACGCTGCCAAGACTCTTGGCAACATGTAGCGCTTGCTCTTCGCACCGGCCCCGAGCCATACCGCAGCCGCGACACGATTCTCCTCCGCACTTTCGGGCAAAGGTCATCCAGCCAGAAGACTAAGTAGTGGGCTTTGTACCCGGGCTCTTGATCGGTAAAACAACTAATAATGGTGATACAAACGAGGAGTTTTTGTGCCCATCGCAGCCATTGAGACATTCGCCCTTTCGAAACAGTTCGGTGACACGAAAGCACTACAGAACTTGGATTTTCAAGTTGATGCAGGTGAAGTCGTCGGATGTCTCGGTCCAAATGGGGCTGGCAAAACGACGTTAATCCGACTCTTGCTCGGGCTTCTCGTTCCAACTAGCGGACGCGCCGAAATCTTTGGTCTCGACACGCGGCGTAATACGGTAGAGGCACATCGCCGCTTGGCCTACGTGGCGGGTGAGGCAAGTTTGTGGCCGACGCTCACGGGCGCCGAAACGCTACATTTACTCGGTCAGGTGCAGGGTCAAGTCGACGTTGCCTATCGAGATGTATTGATCGAACGCTTTGATCTTGACGTGTCGAAGAAGGTCCGCGCACTTTCCAAGGGCAATCGCCAAAAGATCATTTTGGTGGCGGCGATGATGACACGGGCCGATCTCTTGATTCTTGATGAGCCAACGAGTGGTCTCGATCCACTCATGGAACAGGCCTTTCGGCTCTGCATGAGTGAAGCGATGGAGCGGGGCCAGAGTGTGTTGCTGTCGTCACACATTCTGAGTGAGGTCGAGGCCCTCTGTAATCGGATTGCGATATTGCGTACTGGAGTTCTCGTTGAGATGGGAACTATGGCCGAGATGCGCCATCTCTCGGCACTTACCGTGGAAGCGACGTTTGATGGTGACGTTCCGGACGTTACTGGTGTTCCGGGGGTTTCGATGGTCACAGTTCAAGGTCCGGTCTTGCGATGCCAGGTGCGCGGCCCGGTTGAGCCACTCGTGAACGTATTGGCGAACTCGGGCGTGCGCGAACTACTTAGTCGCGAGCCTTCACTCGAGGAACTCTTTCTTTCGCACTACGGCGCAGCGACGAACGAGGAGGACAGTGTCAGTACTGCCGGTTGAAGGCAACGTGCAATTGCCACGCACTTCGCGATTGTTCACGGGAACCGTAATTGCGCGTTTTACTGGTCGGAGAGTTGTTCGTTCTGGCATTGGTTGGGGTCTCGTCTTTGGTCTCTACGTCGCGACCCAGGCCCTTGCTTACTCAACGAGTTACAAAACCATTGCGGCCCGACGCCTTCTGATGCAGGAGTTCGGCTCGAACGTCGGGATAAGTGCGATCGTGGGACCCGCACTTCGCATCGACACGGTTCCGGGATTCACGGCATGGAAATGTCTAACGGTGCTCGCGATTACCGGCGCGGTGTGGGGAATCCTGACGAGCACGAAGTTGACGCGCGGTGAAGAGGACGCTGGACGATGGGAACTGTTGCTCACTGGTAACGCCACTCGGCGCGGGGGCGCGGTCCAAGCGCTCGGTGCGTTTGCCGCGGGGTTATGCGCACTCTTGATCACGACGGCTGCTATCTCGATAGTGGTTGGTCACTCGTCCAAAGTTCGAATCAGTGCCAGCGGTGCTATCTACTTCGCGATAGCCATCGTCGCGGGAGCGGCGATGTTTCTCACTCTCGGTGCACTCTGCGCTCAATTGTCATCGACACGGCGTCAAGCGGCCGGCGTGGCGTCGGCGCTTCTTGGAGCTAGCTACGCATTGCGAATGGTTGCTGACTCGGGATCTAGTCTCGCCTGGTTACGTTGGGCGACGCCGCTCGGCTGGGTCGAAGAGATGAAACCTCTTACGACCCCGAATCCCTTCGCGCTCATTCCCATTTTGGTCACGGTTGTCGTCTTTGGAGCGATGACTGTTTACTTGGCGGGACGTAGGGATATCGGCTCAAGCGTGCTGCCTGACCGATCGAGTTCGAAGCCACGTCTTCATTTCTTGAACGGTCCACTCGGTCTCGAACTTCGTCTCACTCGGTCAACGCTGCTCGCCTGGGCCGCGTCGATCATCGCCTACGGATTAATCCTGGGCAGTATCGCCAAGTCGGGAGGAAAGATCATCACGAGTTCGCCGAGCCTTCGACTCGTTTTTGCGCGACTTGGCGTAACGGGGGCGCAGGCCTATCTCGGTTTCGCAATCCTCATAATGGCGGTGGCGCTCAGTTTCGTCGCCTCAGGGATGATCAGCGCTGCGAGAAGCGAGGAGTCCTCTGGCCAACTCGACAGCCTCCTCGCGCGCCCACTTTCTCGTGTCTCGTGGCTTGGCGGCCGGATCCTTCAGGCGGTTGGGACGTTGGTGATAGGGGGCATTTTCGTCGGACTCTCAACGTGGGTCGGGGCCGCGAGCGCTCACGCTGGCGTTAGCTTCTCTTCAATGTTGGGCGCGGGGCTAAACACCTTGCCGCCGGCACTTTTGTTGCTCGGGTTAGGCGCGATGGTATTTGGCCTCGTGCCAAGGTGGGCCGTCGCCTTCACGTACGCGATACTCGTGTGGTCATTGCTCGTCGAGATTACGGGTGGGATCGTCAACGTTAACCACTGGATTCTCGACACTTCTGATTTTCATCAAATGACCCCGGCACCATCAATGCCAATTGATTGGACCACGAATGGCGTCATGATCGCCCTGGGTGTAGTGACCGCTTCCATTGGCGTCGCTGCTTTTCGTCGCCGAGACCTCAAAGGCGAATAGGGCCGCGGTGGCATCACGTTTAACCGGGATCATTAAACGGTCTCCAACGACCTTTGGCGCTACGCGCGAACCGTGACGAGAGTGCCGATTGGCGTGTGGGGGAACACCGTCTTGGCTGAGTTGAACGTCATCTCAACGCAACCAAGGCTCTGGGGCCAGCCGTACGTAGATCGAAGGAAGCCGTGCAGTGCGTCACCGCCGTTGAAGTACGAGACCCACGGAATGCCGGGATCGCTGTAGTGGGTGCCATCGGGATTGGTGCCCGACATTGTTTGGGTGAGGTAGCGCTGGTACACGGGGTACGTGCCGAGTGCGGTCGGTGCGACGGAGATTCCCGTATTCACTAATGCGTGAAACGTGGCGTGTCCCGCGACGTACATCGTGAGCGTTTCGGGTGACGACGTAGAGATAACGACGTAGTTGTACGGCGCAGGATTTACTTTGTTAGCCGCAACGGCCGTCATGAGACCCGACCACGTCGCCGCGTTTGACTCTCCCGTGACGGGAAGTGAGGACTGACTTTGAAACGTCATCATCGCCGCGTGCAAAATGATGTTGTCGCCGCCGAGTCGCCACTGCGATGAGAGGCTCGCCGGGAGGTTGGGATAGGACCAGGTAAACGTACCGTTGACTTGCTGAGAGGGGTCGATTGGTGTCATCGCGGGCGTGAAGGAAAGGGGGAGATAGTTCAGTTCTGCGAGTAACTGCGCTTCCCAAGTGAGATTCGTCGACACACTCGCGACGTGTGGTCGTAGCGCCAAGAACGTACACACCATCGCGCAACGTACTTCGGTGGGCGTACTGAACGTGTACGCCGTCGCGGGGCGCAAGGATTCAAGAGCGACCGCCTGCACGTCGTTCGGTCCGATCTGTTGCCACTTCGTCGCCAGTGAGGGCTTGATGGGGAGTCGTGGCAGCGAACTGGCTTTCGTCGGCACGCTGAAATGAAGCCGCAGCAGTGGGAGATTTGACGACAGCGACGAGGGTAAGGTCGTGGCAACGCGGTTTGTCGTCGTCGCCGTCGCGTTGAGCGTGGGGACGAGCGACGAGGCCAGTGTGGCGAGTATGAGAACGCCCAGAAGTTTGAAGTGGTAAATCACGTTCCTAGGCTACTTATGAACGGGCAGTAATTGGCTTACAATTGGCTTACGAAAGGGGCCCCCGTGGCAATGGTGAAAACGCTTGGCGTGATTGTTGTCGTCCTCGTAGCGCTCTGGTTGATTTTTGCTCTGATCGGCGTCCTCACGGCGATTATCAAGGTTGTGCTCGTGGTACTTATCGTCGTGACGATCGTGTACGGAGCGTTTCATATCATGAAGCGGCGTTAGCGCTTTCGTCCCGGGACACAGTTCTCGCCAAGTAGGATGGACTGTTCTGGCGGCGTGGCCGAGCGGTTAGGCAGGGGCCTGCAAAGCCCCGTACTCCGGTTCGAATCCGGACGCCGCCTCCAGAGAATGACTCGCGTTACCTTTTTAGCGGCTCCTACGTCCTTGTTGGTGTCGTGAGAAGTACTGCGACGTTGGTATCACCTTGGAGACTTTCGCATGGAGAGCTGGGCGTCATGAAGGTTGGCAACGAGCGATCAATCGTCGTCATGGGAGTGTCGGGCTCGGGGAAGAGCACGATCGCTCGTGCGCTCGCGACGAGGCTCGAGGTTCCCTTCATCGATGGCGACTCGCTGCACAGTCCGTACAACATTGTCAAGATGTCCAACGGCCAAGCGCTTAGCGACGCCGATCGCATGCCGTGGTTGCATCTGATTGGTCAACGATTCAAAGACGAGGTGTCAGCCTCTAGCGGATGCGTCGTCGCGTGTTCCGCGCTGAAGCGCAAGTACCGCGACGTCCTGCGCGAGTACCTTCCCGACACGTTCTTCGTCATGCTGAACGGTTCATTCGAGATGGTCAAATCAAGAATCGAGGCTCGACATCACGAGTTCATGCCCGTCTCTTTGCTCGCCTCACAGTTTGACGATCTAGAACCTCTTCAAAGCGATGAACGGGGAATGTCGGTCGACATCGCGTTGACGCCGAAGAACATTGTTGGTCAAATTGAGGGCGAGTTGCGCCAACGGACAAAAAATGACTAACCAGCACGAGTTTGTCTTCATCGCACGATTAATTTCGAACGGTGCGTCGAGAGGAGCACGTATTACTTAGAATCGAGTAATTGGCGAATCAAATGAGCAATGTCGTCGAGATGGTACGGCTTTTGCACCTTCGTAAAATTTACGTTGGCGAACTCATCACTACCGAGAATGTTTTTGGCGTATCCCGACGTAAGAATGATACGGGTCGCTGGACGCTCGCGAATGAGCTGATGGGCCAATTCGTAACCGTTGAGGCCAGGCATGACGACGTCGCTGACGAGCACCGCGATGGGTCCTTCATAGGCGCGCGACAGCTCGAGCGCCTCGACGCCGCCCGGAGCATCGAGCACGCGATAGCCGAGCTCGCGCAGTGAGTTTGTAAGTAGTTCTCGAGTCTCATCGATGTCTTCAGCTACCAAGATGGTCTCGGCACCTGACAAAGTTGATACGTTCGTGTCGAGAGGACGTCGCCGCGTGTCCTCGTCCGTTCCATCTGAAGTATTCAAATGAACGAGAGGAAAGTACAGCTTGAAGGTGGTGCCGATGCCC
>DAIQOO010000220.1:0-1999 GCA_036787845.1 Acidimicrobiales bacterium | reverse complement strand
TCGACGCACGCGAATTGGTGACCCTCTTTCACGCGCGCGACGGTGACTTCAACGCGGTTGTCGATCTCGCCGACGCTGTGCGCCACGATCTGGTGGGCGACGACGTCAGCTTCGTCTTCAACCGCAACATCAACTACACCAACGTCTGCACGTTCAAATGCCGCTTCTGCGCGTTCTCGAAGGGACCGCTTTCGCTGAACTTACGTGGCGACCCCTATCTCTTGACACTCGATGAGGTCAGCGAACGGGTTCGAGAGGCCGAGGCGCGCGGCGCGACTGAAGTGTGCCTCCAAGGGGGTATTCACCCCAAGTTCGATGGCGACTACTACATCGACGTCGTGGCGGCGGTGAAAGCGGGCTCACCCTCCATCCACGTCCACGCTTTTAGTGCCCTCGAGGTCTTTGAGGGCGCTCGTCGTTCGAAGCAAGATCTCGCGACGTACCTCACTCGTCTGAAGGACGCCGGACTCAAGACGCTGCCGGGTACGGCGGCTGAGATCCTCGACGACGACGTGAGGTCGATTCTCTGTCCCGACAAAATCAACAGTGACCAGTGGCTCGAAGTGCACCGAACCGCGCACCAAGTGGGTCTTCGATCGAATATCACGATCATGTTCGGGGCCGTTGAGAGCGCTGAGAGTTGGGCCACGCACCTGCTACGTACCCGCGAGCTCCAAAAAGAGACTGGTGGCTTTACTGAATTCGTGCCGCTGCCTTTCGTCCACATGGCGACTCCGCTCTTTCTTAAGGGTCGCTCGCGCAAGGGACCGACGTTTCGTGAAGCGGTCCTCATGCACGCCGTGGCGAGACTGCACTACGCGACGCTCATTGACAACATCCAGGTGAGCTGGGTGAAGATGGGCATCGAAGGTTCGAGACGGATCCTGGCGGCGGGCGCCAACGATCTTGGCGGGACGCTGATGGACGAGAACATCTCACGCGCCGCGGGTGCCACGCACGGTCAAGAGATGGACGTCAACGCATTCCAAGACCTCGTCGCGCCACTCGGACGGCCGTTGCACCAACGAAGCACCCTTTACCAAACGTTGCGGTGATGTCAACGCTCATTGAGACCCTCGTTGAGGACATTGCCCGCGATACCGAGATGTCCCCAGAACGCCGCGAACTGCTGCGCGAGCTCTTGGCCCGTGTGGTCGCCGTGGCAGAATCGGACTCTCACACGAAAGACTTAACTGTCGCGGTGACCGCCATCGACGAACTCCTCGAAGCGTTCACTCTCTTTGAGAAATGGCACGATCGTCCAAAGTTGACGATTTTTGGCTCGGCCCGAACTAAGCCCGGCACGTCGCTCTATGAGATGACCACAGAACTTGCCCGCGCGATGGCCGAACGTGGTTGGATCACGGTGTCGGGCGCTGGTCCCGGCATCATGGAGGCCTCAGCGAAGGGTGCAGGCAGGGAGAACACGATCGGCGTCAACATTCGGTTGCCCTTCGAACAGAGCGCCAACGCCTTCATTGACGTGTCCACCATGCTCGTCACGATGAAGTATTTCTTCACCCGCAAAGTTGTTCTGACGCGTTCTTCCATCGCCTTCGTGATTCTGCCCGGTGGACTTGGCACAATGGACGAACTCTTCGAAGTGTTGACACTGCTCGACACCGGTAAGACAACGCCAGCGCCGGTCGTCTTGCTCGACACTGCTGACGGTACGTTCTGGGACAAGTGGATGACCTTCGTCGACGAGGCCATCGTGCAAAACGACTACGTCGATTCAAGGAACATGTGCTTAGTTCGCCTTGCGAACTCCATCCCTGACGCCATCGATGAGATTGAGCACTTTTACTCGAACTACTGCGACTTCGTGGTCGAACACGGTCGCGGCTTACTTTCCCTTCGCCACGCGCCAACGCCGGCCCAGCTCGACGAACTGCGAGCCGCCGTGCCAATGTTCGACGAAGGCGACGGCTATCGAATCGATGACGACCACACAATCTCATTCGACTTCGATGGACGCAACTACGTCAATCTGCGTCTC
>DAIQOO010000219.1:0-1999 GCA_036787845.1 Acidimicrobiales bacterium | reverse complement strand
ACGAATCAATGTCACGCGCCGCGCCAAATGCACCTTCGGCCAACGCGAGAGCTCGCGCGTCACCGTCGACGTACACTTCCGTGTTGAGAGCGTCACGCAATTTCTGTTGCAACGGGAACAATCTCCACTGTGCGATATTGAGTGGCGACACTGTTACGCCCCCGCGCGTCATCGGTCCGGCGCAACCAACGCCAATCACGTCAATCACGTGATCCGCCCGCACGCGCTTTAACAGATCTACGAGCGCGTCAAAGAGCTCGTGCGGGTACGACGCGACGTCTACACGCTCACGAGCTTGAATCGAACCATTCCTCGCCACGACGGCGGCCTCAATCTTGGACGCGCCAATGTCAACTGCGAGGCACGGAAACGCGCTCAGCGCGCCTCCGACGTCGGTCATTCGCTTTTATTGCGATGACGCGACAACCAGTCGCGAAGCGAACTTGTACGGGGACCGTAGTTCGCGTGGGCGTCGTCGCCCTGACCAGAACGTGTGATGTCCTGCCAGGACGCGCGTCCCAATAGACGAGCGTTTCGCTCAACTACTACTGCGGAGATAAACATCATTGCGACGCCCACGAGTCCAAGAACGACCGAGTGCGAGAAAAATAGGACCAAGATGACGAGCCCGACAATAAATCCAGCAATACCCCAGCGAACGCGTCGACCACTGTGAGAGTAAATATTCGTCTCTCTCACATTTTTGGCGAAGCGGGGATCCTGCTTGGAGAGTGACTCTTCAAGTTCGGCCAGGATTCGCTGCTCGTGATCTGACAACGGCATCGCGACTCCTTCCGTACGCCTCAACGGTACTTTACCTTTCCCGGCCGATCATTCGCACGTCGCGCGCCACAAATCCGGCGACTAGAACGTAGGAGATCTGAAGGAGAGTTTTGGCGCGCCGACCACTCAACGTGGCAACAATCTGCACGGGCAACATCTTTCGTTCACCGATGGCCGAAGTAATTCTTATGTACCTGATCGACCCCGATCCTGCACCGAAAGGTCACGTCGTGGTCACGAGCGCCGGTACCGTCCGTAGACACGTGAGAATCCCGATCGACCAACGGCCCCGTAGCGCTCTTGATCGTGCCGTCGAGCGCGGCGAGCAACATGCCCAGCATCAACGCTCCGAAAATGAAGTACAACTCTCGTTTTGACACAGCCGTGAGTTTGGGTTCGGCCATGGGGCTTTCGTTGACGGCGAGACGCCGCTCACGATTGAGTGACGGGGTGGTTTAACTCTACCCGCGGAACTTCGGTAATTCGACTTGGCTTGACTAGCCTTTCGCCATGGCGGGCACCAGCACTTCACGCGTTGTGCGAGTCCTCGATCACGAGTACAGCGCGGGCGTGGGTCTGGTTGTGGGCGTGGCCGTTGCCTTGACGTGGTCCGCGGTCGCCTCGTCGTCGTATTTCACGATCTTTGCGTCGCGCTCGAACACGCGATTCTTCAAGTTTCTCGAAGTGACGAGTGTCCACGACGTCGTGGTGAATCTACTGATGGCGGTCTTCTTCCTCGCGATGGGCCTTGAACTCTCGAGAGAACTCGCCTCAGGTTTGCTCACACAACCCAAACACTCGATTCCCCCGGTGCTGGGTGCCGTTGGTGGCATGTTGGTCACCGCACTCGGGTCACTACTGCTCGGAAGTCTTCTGCACTCCGCAGCACTTCGCCGTGGTTGGGGCGTACCCATGGCCACCGACGTGGCCTTTACTTTGGGCGTGCTCGCGGTCGTTGGAAAGCGTCTTCCGCCAACACTTCGGATCTTTCTTCTCACCTTGGCGATTACCGACGACGTGCTGAGCGTCATCGTTCTAAGTGTCAGTGGCACTACTCACGTTCGCGCGCTCGGTCTTCTCGCCATCGTGGTGGCGACGATTGCGGG
This sequence comes from Acidimicrobiales bacterium, assembly GCA_036787845.1. Taxonomy (GTDB): domain Bacteria; phylum Actinomycetota; class Acidimicrobiia; order Acidimicrobiales; family RAAP-2; genus RAAP-2. Next base: position 110 of record DAIQOO010000219.1, on the reverse strand, counting down.
CCGCGCGCTAATGCGACGCTCCTCACATTTGATCGCGGGCGTCGGAGTGTTCGTCGCGTTGTGGATCTGTTTCGCGTGGGCCAACGTGGAACCGGCGTTGGCTGGCGTAC
>DAIQOO010000218.1:0-2002 GCA_036787845.1 Acidimicrobiales bacterium | reverse complement strand
GCGAGCCGCGCGAAGGCTGATCGCGACGGCGGATGCTGTCCGATAACGCTTCGGCGCTACATTCATAAAAATTGGGTTCGAAGCTGTCGATTCATCCACTTCCCATTCGTCGGACTCTTCGGTCCAGTGCACGGGGTCGTCGCGGCGTTGACGCTGGAAGGTATCGCGCGGTATTCCTTGCACGTACGTGTCGTGTGAAGTGATGTCAGCCAACGGCTCGTCCATCAATCCTCCCGAGATGTTCGTTAGCAAACGATTTTTCAATTACAACACAGTTGCAATTGCACACGTACAATGGGTTGATGGCTCGACCGTTGATTGGTATATCAGGGCGACGCTGGTCAGCGTCAATGCTCGGCACCAACGTGCCGGCGGCAATGCGCGACATCCTTTTTGACCTGCACTTCAGCGACTACCCACGTTCCATCGCGTTAGCCGGGGGACTGCCCGTTGAGTTAACGCGCGACGCCGACGCTAAGGAGATGGTCGATCATCTCGACGGTCTTGTGTTGGCCGGAGGCGCCGACTTAGATCCAAGTATTTACGACCACGCGCCCGACCCCAATCTTGGAACCGTCGAACCCGATCGCGATGAGTGGGAGTTGGCGCTGCTCGCGGCCGCTCGTGAGAAGGACATACCGATCCTGGCGATTTGCCGAGGGCTCCAACTCGTCAACGTCGCCTTCGGTGGCACGTTACGACAACACGTGGAACTTGATGATGGTGTTGGCCACCCTCAGTGGGACGTCAACGGACGCGAAACAACGCACACCGTGAGCGTTGTCGAAGGCACGATGGCGTCAGAACTCTTTGCTGGTGAAATTGGTGTCAACTCGTTGCACCACCAGATCGTTGATGAAGTGGGGGAGGGTCTCATCGTCTCAGCCAAGGCACCTGACGGCGTCGTGGAGGGCCTCGAGACACCCGACGGCAAGATCTTGGCGGTGCAGTGGCATCCTGAGCTGCTCCCGGCTCCGGACGCGACCTTCGTGTGGCTCGTGAAAGAAGCGATGGTTCGACAGAGCGTTTAGGTGCCTCGTAGGGACGAATCGACAGTGTTGGGCTCGTTGCTGGGCGCCTGTGGTAGTAATAAACAACGGTGGCACAATGCACGTGCATTGTGCCACAGAGAGTGGGGGAGTGTATGTCGAAGAAGAGTTCGAAAGAGCCCGAGGTTTTCGTGTCGGATCAGGCATCGGAAGCTCAGATTGCGGTTCACTGGCGCGAAGAGGGCTACTACTTCCCTTCTGCCAAATTCATCGGCCAGGCGAACGCGAACGATCCAAGCATCTTTGAGCGCTTCAGCGAAAAGAACTATCCCGAGTGCTTCAAGGAGTACGCGGACCTTCTGACCTGGGACAAGTACTGGCACACCACGCTCGACACGAGCAACGCGCCGTTTTGGAAGTGGTTCGTCGGTGGGCGGCTCAACGCCTCGTACAACTGTGTCGACCGACACCTCAAGACGGATCGTAATAAGGCCGCGATCATTTGGGTCCCCGAGCTCGAAGAAGACCCGACCGAAGTCATCACGTACCAGGAGCTGTACGCACGCGTCAATGAGTTCGCGGCGCTACTGCAGGGATTCTGTGGCGTCAAAACCGGCGAGGTGGCGACGTTTCACATGCCCATGGTGCCCGACCTCCCAGTCGCCATGCTCGCGTGCGCGCGCCTTGGCGTCATTCATTCCCAAGTGTTCGGCGGCTTCTCGGGCGCGGCGTGCGGAGGTCGAATCGCTGACTCGAATAGCAAGGTTCTTGTCACGATGGATGGCTACTACCGCGGTGGCGTACTCCAGGACCACAAGGTCAAGGCTGACGAAGCCGTGGCGCGCGCGCTCGAAGAGGGTGTGGTCGTGGAGAAAGTGCTGGTGTTTCGAAGGAATCCCGGCGAGTACGCCTCGAAGAGTCCCATGGTCCCGGGACGCGACTTCTTCGTCGACGAAATCATGCCGGACTTCAAGGGCAAGATCGTTGAGCCGGTCTCTATGCCAGCAGAAGCT
>DAIQOO010000217.1:0-2009 GCA_036787845.1 Acidimicrobiales bacterium | reverse complement strand
CCATGTTGGAGCGAAACAATATCGACCACGACGACATCATCAGCGTGTTGTTCACTACGACTCCTGACCTGATCGCGGCTTTCCCCGCGACGGCGGCGAGGGGCATCGGTTTTGGTGACGTGCCCTTGCTGTGCGCCAGTGAGATTGCCGTGCCGGGCGCGATGCCGCTGACGATAAGGGTCTTACTCCACGCTTACACCACTCTTTCGCGCGAAGAACTTCAACACGTCTACTTGCGAAACACACTCTCTTTGCGCGATGACGCAGAAACCGCGAGCGCTAGCCCGGTCGTTCAGGGCCGGGATAGCGGGCCCCGTGTCACAACAGCACAGTAGGTTACGCCCGTGAGCATCAGCCAGCGTCTCTACCCCGAAGAGGGCACGACCTCGATGTTGGAGCGCCACAGTGCGGACGCCCGCTACGTCTGGAATCTGGGCTTAGAGCAACGTGGTCTTTACCGACCGAATCGAACGCAAAGAGTCACGGCGAACTCACAGATGCGCGAACTCGCTGAGGCCCGTCAATGCTTCACTTGGCTCGCCGAAGGTTCGTCCTCGATCCAACAACAGGCTCTGCGCGACCTCGATCAGGCCTTCCAGAACTGGTGGAAGAACCCCGGCCACTTCGGCCGCCCCACGTGGCGCAAAGCTGGTCAACGCGAGGGCTTTCGCGTCGTCGAGGTAACGACACGCCGATTGAATCGTAAATGGGCGCAGGTGCACATCCCGAAGCTCGGCTGGGTTCGGTTCCGCCTTACTCGTGCGTGGCAGGACGTTGACTCGTGTCGCTCCGCGCGGGTCACGTTCAACCGCGCTGGTCAGTGGCACGTCACGTTCGCCTCGCCCCAACCCACCGTCGTTCGTGTCTCAACAAACGGAGTAGTGGGACTCGACTTGGGCGTTGCCACCTCCATCGCTACCTCCGAAGGCGCGTTACTGCACATGCCGACGCTGCTCAGCCCAGGCGAGACCCAACGCAAGCGCCGCCTCGAGCGCCAGCGGGCCCGCCAGATCGTGGGCTCTAAACGGCGCGACGTCACTAAGCACCAGATCGCGAAACTTTGCGCGCGCGAGACCGCTCGACGCCAAGACTGGATCGAGAAGATCACGACCACGTTGGTAACGAACTACGACCTGCTCGCGATTGAGGACCTCAAGGTCAAGAACATGATGCGCAGCGCCAAGGGCACCCTTGAAACGCCCGGATTGAACGTGCGCCAGAAGGCGGGTCTCAATCGGGCTATTCACGCCCAGGGCTGGGGAACGCTGCGAACCCGCGTCGAGCAGAAAGCCTCCGCCGCGACGTCACCGGTTGAGGTCATCGTCGTACCAGCTCGTAACACCTCACGTCAGTGCGAGAAGTGTGGATCGGTAGCGAAGGAGAATCGCGAGAGCCAAGCGGTCTTTCACTGTCGGGCCTGTGGCCACCACGCCCACGCCGACGTGAACGCAGCAAAGAACATTCTCGCCGCGGGGCTCGCGGTCTCAGGACGTGGAGGGACACCGCAACGTGGTGAGGTCACGACGACCCCACCCTGCGGCCCGGTGAAGCGTCAACCACCCGTGAGAGTTGCGGCGTGAGCCGCGCCTCGGGAATCCCGGTGCTTCAAGGCCGGGAGGAAGTCAACTCCCCGAATAGACGCAGCGCCCACGTGGTGGGCCTTGGACTGATTGGTTCATCCGTGGCGCTCGCGCTGAGAGATGCGGGTTGGATCGTGACGGGCAGTGACCTTGACCCTGGCGTCGTAGAAGTTGCGCTCGACTTAAGTGTCATCGAGGGCACGGAACTCTCTCCAACGCACGAACTCGTCGTGATCGCGACGCCGGCGGGCGTCGTCGCCGCGACCGCGATCAAGATTCTGAACGAACAGTCAAATGAGAAACTCATCGTGACCGACGTGGCGGGAGTGAAGAGCACCATCGTCAAGGACGTTGCTGACGTTCGTTTTCTCGGCGGTCACCCTATGGCGGGTTCTGAGTTCTCTGGTCTGGCTGGCGCGCGCGCTGATC
>DAIQOO010000216.1:0-2027 GCA_036787845.1 Acidimicrobiales bacterium | reverse complement strand
GTGAGTCGGTGTCGGGCGAAGCCCAAGGTCAACGCGGCGCCGTAGATGGGCACGTTGACGTCCTTCACGAGGTAGCGAAGCGCGCCGGTGTGATCCTCGTGACCGTGGGTTAAGACAATGGCGTCAACGCGGTCTTTGCGTTCGATCAGCCAACGAAAGTCCGGCAGAATCAAGTCGACGCCGTACATCGTGGGTTCTGGGAACATGAGTCCGGCGTCAACGACGACGATCCGTCCGTCTTGTTCAAGCGCGAGACAGTTGCGGCCAATTTCGCCCAGCCCTCCGAGGAAGGTGACGCGAACCGAATCAGCCACGAGCAGTTTTCAGCGCCGACACGATTGCGCTCGCGGCCGCGTCAAGCTCGGGGTCGCTCGGCCCGTGTGGGAGGCGGCATCCGCCCACCTTCCAGCCCATCGCGCGCAGTGCCGCTTTGGCGGGCATTGGATTGGGGTAGGCGTCACTACCTACGAAGGCGCAACTTGCAGCTACGCGCTCATTGAGCTTTCGAGCCTTGTCCCATTTGCCCTTCTCGACGGCGTTTACGATGCCGGCGAACTCCGAACCGGCCCAGTGCGCGGCGATCGAAACGATGCCCACGGCGCCTACGGCGAGAAACGCAAGTAGCACCGAGTCGTCACCGCTGTAAAGGTCGAGGGCGTCACCGAGGACCGCCTTGGTGTGCGCGGCCGACACAACGTCACCCGACGCGTCTTTTAGCGCCGTGATGTTCGAGTGTGACTTCACCAACTGCACCGTCGTCGCCGAGGCGATCTTTCGCCCGGTGCGTGAAGGTATGTCGTAGAGCATCACGGGCAACGAGGTGCTCTCAGCGATAGCGCCCAAGTGACCAGCAATGCCGGACTGGTTCGGTCGCGAGTACGCCGGCGTCGTCGCGAGTACGCCGGCGACGCCCGTTGCTTTGACCTGCGCCGTCAAGGCAACGGACTGTTGGGTGTTGGCGAACGTGGAGCCCGCGAGCACGGGAACGGTGACGGCCTCGGCGACGCAGGCGAAGAGGCTGAGTTTCTCCTCGTCACTGAGCGACGGTCCCTCACCGGTGGAACCAGCGACAACCAGTCCGTCACTGCCCTCAGCGACCAAGAACTTCGCCAGTCGCGCCGCAACGTCAAAGTCAATCGAACCGTCCGGCGCGAAGGGCGTCACCATGGCCGTCACGACGCGTCCAAAACGAGGTGTACTCATGGTACGAAGTTACCAGTCACCGCTTTGGCACGAAAAATGAGTAACGAGACTCAGGGAACAAGCGAGGAGATGCCATCAAAAAAGCGTGGTGTCGCGTCGATCGCGTTCGCCGCGAGCGCGACACCATGCACGAAGCTTTGACGGTCAAAAGAGTCGTGGCGAATCATTAGACCTTCGCCGGCCGAGCCAAAGAGAATCTCTTGGTGCGCGACGAGTCCAGGAAGTCGCACCGAGTGAATCTTGATACCGTCGACAACGTCGGCGCCACGGGCACCGTCGACCGTGTGTCGCGTCGTTGGATCACTGAGTGGGGTTTGTCCAGCACGCTGGCGCGCGTCGGCGATAACAGTAGCGGTCGTGATCGAGGTGCCCGACGGCGCGTCGACTTTTCGGTCGTGGTGCAACTCAATAATCTCAACGCGTTCGAAGTACGGTGCCGCCATCGCGGCGAAACGCTCTGAGAGCACGGCACCAATGGAGAAATTCGACGCCATCACGACGCCCACGTGTTGGCCGGCTTCTTCAACCGATCGACGCTGATCCGACGACAACCCTGTCGTGCCAACGACGAGCGCCACGCCGTGGTCCGCGCACCACGTTGCCGAGCTGACGACGCCCTCGGGCGAGGAGAAGTTAACCACGACGTCAACCGTCGCCGCGTCGAGTTCGTCGAGTGACGCCACAAACGCGGCGCCGAAGAGATCACGCGGCGGATGCTCGTCCACGAGCGCCATTACGGAAAACTCATCAAGCGCACCGAGGCCTTCGGCTAGCGCCTGACCCATTCGACCCGCTCCACCAACAATGGCCAGTGACTTCACGAA
>DAIQOO010000215.1:0-2028 GCA_036787845.1 Acidimicrobiales bacterium | reverse complement strand
AAGACGTCATCTGGAGCCCGCCGCTGTTGCGCTACGTCTTTTTCCTTCTTCGCCACCTGCCGACACCGCTGTGGCGAAAGATAGCCGACCGCTAAATCCAGCTAGCCCCCGGACGGCGTCGTCGCACTTGGTCGAAGCGACATCGTGTAGAAGTCGCGCGTCCACCACGATCCGAAATAGCGCCCCGGCGATCCCGCCATGCCATTCAGCAAACTCAACCCGTTGCCGCCGTTAATGGCCGTCTTCAATGGACCGGTGAAGGTGGAAAACTGCACCCAGTCAGTGTTGATGTCGAGCTCCATCGCCTGCACCGCGCCCGCGCGTACCAAGACGTTGGCGAGGTCGCTTATGGAAAGACTCGGCCCTCCCACATAGACCAGCGCGCCACTCGACGTCACGCCAAGACCCGATCGCCACACGTTGAACGAGCCGCCGAGCGTCTTGCCCCAGTGCATGACGTTCGCGTTCGTCAGTCCCGGCACCGCCGCGCCTTTATCGACAATGAGATCGAGATTCTGGCGCACCGAAGCAATCTGATTGGTCATCTTGACGTCACGGCCCCACTTGGCGACCGTCATCGATCCGTCTTTGTACACGACAGCCGACGCTGCGCCGTTGCGCAGCGGAACAATTGCCTTGTTATTCGTGTAGTAGCCACCGTTCGCGTCGGGCATTCGAAAACCAGCGTTGAACGCGTCAACGAGCGTGGTGGACGCCGCCGCGGAAATCGGCGCGGTGAAGGGATACGGTCCTCCCCCGGGAACTGACGATCCCGAGTAGAGCTGGGCCCTCAACAACTTTGGGTCCATCCACACCACACCCACGACGTAACTCGTGTGGAGTGCGTCGGGACGGACGAACGCTTCGTAGGTCGTGGGCGTGCCGTTAGCACTCGTGCGACCAACGACATGCCACACCCCTTCGCCCGGCAATGGGTTAGTCGCCGGGGTGGGAATCGTCTTGGGCGCTGCCGTGTGCAGCCCCGAGGTGGCCTTCGTGACGACGGTGCCAACGCCGAAGGCACTCAGTGGCGGCGCTCCGCCGATCTTGGCCGGGTGGAGTCGGTAGTACTGGGCCTCGGCCCAGGTCACCACGGTGCCGAGGCCGTGCTGGCGACCCCACTCCGCGAAACGGGCCTGGAAGGAGACGCCATAGCCCTGATTGGTGAGAGCGAAGGCGAGGGTGATTCCTAAGTAACCAACCACGACGATCGTGACGACCGACAGCACCACCAGCGCGCGGCGTCGCCAGTACACGAAGGCTGAGTACCGGCGGGCCCTCGGGGGCGCGGGGGGTCGATAGGCAGTGCGCGTAGAGGTCATGGACTCCCATTCTCGCACCTCAACGGGTGACCTCATTCGGGGCGCTGGGAATTCTTACCAACGATTTAGGCGCGATGAAGGGGCGTCATCGCGAGCACGAGATGTTTCGTGCCGTGTTCCAGGAATTTCACCGTCGCTCGGGCGTGCGGGCCGTCACCTTCAACCCGTTCGACCAGGCCAGGACCAAATCGGTCGTGCACCACGCGCTCGCCAACCCTTAAACCGAGTTTCTCAGCACCCGTAGAACGAGCGGGTGGCGCGGCGCCGGTGCCAAAGGCTCGACCCGACGTGAACTCCGTCGATCGACCAACGAAGCCGTCGACTTCGGGTGAGAAGGACGAGCGTCGCGTCGGCAATGTCGAAGAGATATCCGTGACGAGTTCACTGGGAATCTCTTGGAGGAAGCGACTCGCTATCGCTTCCACTCGGTGTCCCCACATCGTGCGGCTCCACGCGTGGGTCAAAATCAGATAGCGCATCGCGCGCGTGATGCCTACGTAACACAGTCGCCGTTCCTCTTCGAGCTCGGCGTCGTCTGAGAGTGCGCGTCGGTGAGGAAAGACGGTCTCTTCGAGACCGGTGACCACGACCGCGGGATACTCGAGACCCTTGGCGACGTGCAAGGTCATCAGTGAGATTGCTCCCTCACCACTGCCGAGTTGATCGGAGTCAGCGACGAGCGCCATGCGCTCAACGAAATCGAGCA
>DAIQOO010000214.1:0-2037 GCA_036787845.1 Acidimicrobiales bacterium | reverse complement strand
TTTGGCTCATTAATCGTGCGTCCCCGGCCCCGAAGGGGATGCAACGACACCCACGGGCGCCACAGTCGTGAGAACCACGAACCTGATGGGCGATCGCGCCAGGAACCCTTCATCGGCGCGATCCGCCGAGATTGCCAACCCATCGCGCCAATCGCGCGACCGGTCGAGCTAGTACGAAGAACGCAATCGCGTTCACCACCATGGCAGAGAGGAGGCTGTCACGCCATAGCGAGAAATTGAGCGTGAAAAAGCTGGCACCAACGAAGAGCAGCGGCGCGAAGAAACCTGCCGTCGCGGCGAGCAGCGGCGTCACCCACCACGCCGCGGAATCAAGATCACCGACACCCTCACGACCCAGGCGCGACGCGCCGTACGCGAGAAGAAGCCCTACGACGACCGTCATTCCAAATGGTGTTGTTGAATGCGTGTCGAAGAACACACCCGCTACCAGTGCGCACCACAACGCGAGCGCGGTGAGTCCAGCGAGACCCATCGCGAGTGGCCACAACCACACCAGCATCACCACGACGCCCGCAAAACGCAGCGACGTGAAGATTGAAAGTTGGATGGCGACAATGATGAGTGTCACCAGAGTCGCCGGTACAAGTACTCTTCTCACGCAGGCGGCTCCCACAGCACCACGTCGAGGTACGAAAGATGTCGAAGGTCGGCAGAGGGCTCGAGCGTAAGGTTGTACGTCGCAGCCCCCGGCGTGAGGATGACCGTCTTCACTGACGCGACGGGAAGTCCCGCTGGGTAGAGTCCACCATTCAATCCGTCGGTCAAGAGCTTCGTTCCAGGCGCAATTGACGTACCAAGTGGCACTGAGGTCGCGCCAAGACCATTGTTGAGTCCACGGCCCGACACGATGAGCGAGGTCTTACCATTCTTGAACGTGACGCCAACGGAAGAACTGGTGTCAGTGATCAGTCCAATCGTGGCGCCGTTCGCCGTCGTGGCGATGACCCGACCTACCAGTCCCCCATTCGCAACGACCGGCATGCCCACCAAGACGCCGCTGTCGCGACCCTTGGAAATGCCCACTGTCGCTGCAAAATTGGTCGGCGAAAGCGTGGTGATCTGGGCCACCACCGTGGGCAAGGAGCCCACGAACGGCACGGAAAGTTGCGTGGTCAGTTGTTGGAGTTGACGCGTGTAGGCCCAAGCCGCGTTGGCGTTCTCTTCGGCGCGTCCCAGTTGGTAGCGGAGCTTCTGGTTCTGGGCGACGACGTCGCTGTAGTTGACCGTGCCCGCGAGGAGATGGCCGATCGGGCGCGCTATTGCGTTGACGGCCCAACTAAAGGGCGTAACGACGACGTTGGCCCCGCCACGTAGACCCGAAGAGACACCGGTCGTGAGGTACAAGACAACGATCGTAAAAAGTACGGCGACGCCGAGAGTCCACGTACGTCGACGCGAACGATCGGTCGCCACGTGTTAACGCGAAGGACTGGTCTTCAACATGCGCGCGAAGACGTCGAGCTCTTCGAGACACATCCCACTACCGAGCGCAACGCAGTTCAACGGGTCGTTCGCCACGATGATTGGCATGTTGGTCTCATACTCCAAGCGAGCCGCCAGGCCCGCGAGCAAGGCGCCGCCGCCCGTCAGCACGATCCCTTGTTCCATGAGGTCTGAGGAGAGTTCTGGTGGGGTACGGTCCAGGGTCACCTTGACGGCGTCGACGATGGCCTGCACCGGCTCTTCGATGGCTTGGCGAATCTGTTCTGTCGAGATGACGACGGTCTTGGGAAGTCCCGTCACGAGGTCGCGTCCACGAATCTCCGCGCGCAACTCTTGCTCGAGCGGAAAGGCTGATCCCAGTTGGATCTTGATCTCTTCAGCGGTTCTCTCACCGAGTGCGAGCTGGAACTCTTTCTTCACGTACGCTACGAGCGCTTCGTCGAGCTCATCGCCGCCGACACGAATCGACTGACTCGTTACGATGCCACCGAGTGAGATGACGGCGACCTCGGTTGTACCGCCGCCGATGTCAACGACCATGTTGCCGGTTGGTTCGTGAATAGGAAGTCCCGC
>DAIQOO010000012.1:19528-25152 GCA_036787845.1 Acidimicrobiales bacterium | reverse complement strand
TCGATTCACGTCGCGACGGTATCGAGACGCTCGAAGCTATTCGCCGTATTAAGACCGAAATGCCCGGTGTTCGCACCATCCTCGGCCTGTCCAATATCTCCTTCGGCCTTAACCCAGCCGCTCGACAAGTCCTCAACAGTGTCTTTCTCCACGAAGCTGCCGAAGCCGGTCTCGACGCGGCGATCGTGCACGCGTCCAAGATCCTTCCCTTGCACCGGATCGACGAAGAAGCGCGACAGGTATGCCTCGATTTGATCTACGACCGACGCCGTGAAGATTATGACCCGTTGAGTGAACTGCTCCGACTCTACGAAGGCGTCTCGGCCTCTACCAACAAAGGGCCCTCGCTCGACGATTTGCCACTCAACGAGCGCCTCAAGCGTCGCATCATCGACGGCGCGCGCGTGGGTCTTGAAGCAGATCTCAACGAGGCGATGGAAAAGGGTGCTAAACCACTCGAGATCGTCAACGAGATCCTCCTCGACGGTATGCGCGTGGTGGGCGATCTGTTCGCGAGTGGCGAGATGCAACTGCCCTTCGTCTTGCAGAGTGCCGAGACGATGAAGTCAGCGGTGTCCTATCTCGAGCCGCTGATGGAGAAGAACGACCAAGGTGGGCGCGGGCGTGTCGTGCTCGCCACGGTCAAGGGTGACGTGCACGACATCGGCAAGAACCTCGTCGACATCATCTTGACCAATAACGGCTACGAGGTCATCAACCTCGGCATCAAAGTAGGCGTGAACGAGATGCTCAACGCCGTAGAAGAACACCACGCCGACGCGCTGGGCATGAGCGGACTACTGGTGAAATCCACGCTCATCATGCGCGAGAACTTAGAAATCATGAATGAACGCTCGATGTCTGAAGTCCCGGTGCTGCTCGGTGGCGCGGCGCTGACGCGTACCTACGTCGAGCGTGACTTGCGAGAGATCTACCAGGGGCGCCTCTTCTACGGCAAAGATGCCTTCGAGGGACTGCGCGTGTTGGACCAACTAGGCGATATTCGACGCGGCGGTGTCGACAATCCCAACTTCGGTCGCGAGCTCTCTCAAAAAAAGGTCACCCGACGCTTTCGCGAAACTGCTCCAGTAGAGAGTCTGACCAATACTCAAAGGAGCGCCGAAGTCGAGGTGGACAATCCCCTCTTTGCGCCGCCGTTCCTCGGCAGTCGCGTCGCCAAGGGCATGTCCATCGACGAGATCAGCGAGTACCTCAACCTGACCGCGCTCTTTCGCAATCAGTGGGGATACCGCCCCGAAAACGGCGAAGACGACCCCGCATTCAAAGTGCGCGTCAGCGCCACCCTGCGCGAGCAACTCAGCCTCGCCAAAGAAGAGAATCTCTTAATTCCCCAAGTGGTGTGGGGTCACTTTCCTGCAGCGGCGATCGGCAACGATCTCGTGATCTACGCCGACGACGCGCGCGACAGCGAAGTCACTCGCTTTCACTTCCCTCGTCAACAAGAATCGCCGAATCTCTGCATCGCTGACTTTTTCCGCTCCCACGACAGCCCTGATCTCGACTACGCGAGCTTCATGCTGGTCACGATGGGGAGTCGCGTCTCCGAGCGCGCCCATCAGCTCTTCTCTGAGAACCGCTACAGCGACTATCTCTTGCTGCACGGACTCGGGGTCGAGATGGCCGAAGCCCTCGCCGAACTCTGGCACAAGCGAATCCGAGAAGAACTGGGCTACGTGAAAGAAGACGGCCCAACACTCACTGGTCTCTTTCGCCAGCAGTACCGGGGCGGACGCTACTCGTGGGGCTATCCCGCTTGTCCCGACTTGACTGACAACGCGAAGGTCGCGACACTCCTTGAATCCGAGCGAATTGGCGTGTCCGTCTCAGAAGGGTTCCAACTCCACCCCGAACAGACCACCGACGCGATCATCTGTCATCACCCCAAGGCCAAGTACTTCGTCGCTTAAAAACGAAGGGACGGCGCCGCAACGGGCGTGGCGTCACTTAGCGCCTCTCGGGCGTGATAACTCGAGCGCGTCAACGGTGACGACTGCACGTGGCGTAGACCTAAGCGACGACCCCGCTCAGCCAGGTCGACAAACTCCGCTGGTTCCCAAAAGCGCGCGACGGGCAGATGGCGCTCGGTGGGCCGCAAATACTGACCAATCGTGACGATCTGCACGCCCACGGCCGCTAGGTCCGCGAGCGTCTCTTCGACCTCGTCCACCGTCTCACCGAGTCCGACCATCAAGCCCGACTTGGTCGTCAGTCCCGCGGCGGCACTTCGAGCGAGCACGGTCAAGGAACGAAGGTACCCCGCGCTCGGACGAACGGCGCGTTGAAGTCGGGCAACGGTCTCGATGTTGTGGTTCAGTACGTCAGGTCGCACGTCGATGATCAGTTGCAGCGACGCGGGGTCGCCCCTTAAGTCACTCGTCAGCACTTCGACGTTGGTGTTCGGCGATCGCTCGCGAATCGCGCGCACGCTGTTGGCGATGGCACCGGCGCCGCCGTCGTCGAGATCGTCGCGCGCCACGCACGTGATCACGGCGTGCGCCAAGTTGAGGCGCACGACCGCTTCAGCCACGCGCTCGGGTTCGGTGGGATCGATCGGCATTGGTTTACGCGTGTCAACGAGACAGAAGCCACACGCCCTGGTGCAGCGCTCGCCGTTCACCATGAACGTCGCGGTGCCCGACGCCCAACACTCAAAGATATTGGGACACCCTGCTTCTTCACAGACCGTCACCAAGCGCAGGTCTTCGGTGAGTTTTCGCAGTGAGCGATATTCACTTCCCATGTTTGCTTCGATACGAAGCCACTCGGGCTTACGGGTGTGTATCGAAAGACCCGCGTCAGGATCAACGCCGGCTTTGCGTAGTCGTCGAAGCAGCGGGCGTTCCTCCGACGTGGTCGCGACGCTGCGATCAACGCGCGCCACGCGAGCGTCGCCGCCTAGTTCGCGCCCGAGTTCTTCTCCCAAGACGTTCTCGACGTCGAGTGAGGTCACCGTTAGTCCAAGCGACGTCAACGACGCTACGGGCTTATCGGGAATGCCACAGGGCACAATGGCCTTGAAGCCCTCGAGATCGATCTCAACGTTGAGCGCCACGCCATGCAACGTGCGACGCAGACCCAGCTCGTTACGTTGTGTTCGCACGCCCACGGCGGCGATCTTGGATGGCACGCCTTCGAGGTTGGCCCACACGCCGGGGTAGCCCTCTAGGCGACCAACAACACCGAGGATTCCATTTGGATCGACGCGGCGCACGGTCGCTATGACCGCGTCTTCTAGGTGGCGAACGTGCGCCTTTCCGGAGGCGGGATCGTCGGCCACGCTCACGATTGCCCATGCCACGACTTGACCCGGAGCGTGATACGTCACGTCTCCCCCGCGATCGGCGTCGATCACGACGGCGTTCAACTCTGAAGGTGGGATTAAGAAGTGCTCTTCGAGCGTTCGAACACCTCGTGTATAAGTGGGCGGATGCTCGAACAACAAAACGTAGTCATCACTGGCTTGGAGCAACGCGCGCTGAAAATCGTTGGCCTCGGCAAAGGAGATCCGCCCCAGATGACGGCGTCGCAGCATTTAACGCTCGCTTTCGAGATCCATGCCCGCGAGCAACTCCGCCACTCGTTCCAAGTACGTGGCAGCGCCGAATGGTTCACAGACGCGGTGATCGAAGGAAAGTCCAAGTATCAATCGACGACCAACCTCAACACTCGATTTCCCCTTCATCGTTTGCACCACGGGCACAAGACGCACGGCGCCCATAGAGAGTATTGCCACCTCTGGTTGAATGATGATGGGCGTTGTCCAGAGCGTGTGGTGGCTCGGCGCACCCTCGATGGTGAAGGTCCCTCCCATCAGGTCATCGGTAGTCAGTTGACGTGACGCGAGACGCTCGTCGAGTTCGTGCACCCTTCGAGCCAACGCTCGTAGGGTGAGTCCCGCCGCCGCGTGCACGACGGGGACCAACATCCCGTCATCCGCCACGGCCCGAACAACGCCGAGGTTGACCGTGCGGTGGACGACGAACTCGTCACCCGTGAAGGTGGCATTGAGAAACTCAAACTCGCCGAGTGCTCGCACGGCCGCGAGGCTCACGACCATCTCATCGCTGATCGCGATGCCGTCGCGCGTCACGCGACCGAGTGCCTCGAGTTCACCGAAGATCGATCCGTCTATTTCAATCGCGACGAAGCCGTGCGGCGTACTTTGACTCGAGACGGACATGTGTTGACCCATGCGCCGGCGACCATGGCTGAGGGGCACTACGACTTCTTCAGTTGGCCCAATCGCCACGGCGCGCTCGGCGTCACGACGAGTTATGGCACCGCCAGGTCCCGTACCGCGAAGGGAGGAGGCTTCAACACCACCGTCAACGAGTATTCGTCGCACGACGGGAGACACCACGACACCACTCGGCGACGCGTTGTCGACGACCGGTGCGCTCGACACTGGCTCGGCAGCGCGAGGCCCGGGCGAGGTCGCAGGACGCGACGCGCCAGCAACAAGAGCTGCTGGCGCGGAAGCAGTCGTGGAGGGCGTCGCGACGTTGGGCGTCGCGCCCGATGTCGCCGTCTCATCAATCACCGCGACTATCGAGCCGGTCTCGACGGTGTCGCCCTCGCCGGCGATGATCTCCAAGAGAACACCCGCGGCTGGCGAGGGCATTTCGGAATCCACTTTGTCGGTGGAGACTTCGAAGAGCGGCTCGTCACGATTGACGTAATCGCCCACCTTCTTAAACCACTGGGTAATGATGCCTTCGGTGACCGATTCACCCAGTGACGGCAGCTTGACGTCAGCCAACGTGCAGTCCCCGACCCGCTAACGCGAGCAACGTTTCGCCAAAGGTCTCTGACAGTGACGGGTGAGGCTGGATCAACGCTGCCGCTTCTTCGGCCGTTGCTTCCCAGTTGACGGCGAAGTAACCAGCGCCGAGTTGCTCAGTAACCCACGGACCGGCCATGTGCACACCAAGAATCTGACCCGCGGTTCCGTCAGGACGCTTTTCGGCGATGACCTTCACGACACCTTCGGTGTCGCCAATAATCTGCGCGCGACTGTTACCGCCAAAGGGATCCTTTTTCACTACGACGTCGTAGCCCTTTTCCTTTGCGGCGGCTTCGGTGAGACCACAAAACGCCACTTCCGGGTTGGAGTAGATAGCCCACGGCACGCGGTCGTAGTCAACGGGCACGACCGACTCACCGAGGATGGTCTTGATCGCCACGATTGCTTCGGCGAATCCGACGTGCGCCAATTGAGGCGTACCGGCGACGACGTCACCTACGGCAAAGACGTGCGCAGCGGCGGTGCGCTGATAACTGTCCGCGACGACGAAACCTCGATCGTTCAGTTCTACGCCGGTGCCCTCGCCGAGTAGCCCTTCGCTGCGCGGTCGGCGTCCAACCGACATCACAACCATGTCCGTCTCGACGCCGTCCTCGCCCTCGATGGCGATCGTGGTCGCACCCTTTGAGGGACTGTGTCCGGTTATTTTCACGCCGACGCGGATCTCAATCCCACGCTTCTTGAACGATCGTTGCACGACGCTCGCGACTTCGCTGTCACAGCCCGCCAAAATCGTCGGAAGGCTCTCAAGAATGGTGACCTTGGTTCCCATGTCCGAGAGCAGTGACGCGAACTCACA
>DAIQOO010000012.1:8237-19428 GCA_036787845.1 Acidimicrobiales bacterium | reverse complement strand
ACCGTGACGCCCTTGGTGTTGATACCAAAGTCCGACGCGTGCTCGACGGTTCGCCGCACGTGGGCTGTTTCGAGGAACTCTTTGGCGGGTACACAGCCACGGTGCAGGCACGTGCCACCTACCTTGTCGCGCTCGACTATCGCCACGCTGAGCCCGGCGGCCGCGCCGTAGAGGGCGGCGGCGTAACCTCCGGGTCCTCCTCCGATTACGACGACATCGAACTGCTGGACCTCGTTAGCCACGGACTTTCCCTTCAGTAGTACATCGATATCCCCCGGGGGAAATCCTAATGTTCTTACGCTTCACTCAACGCAACGAAAACTACGAGTATTGGCCTCGTTGAGCGTCGGCGGCCCGCGTCGCGAGTTCGTCGACGAAGTCATTCATTCGATCGCCGGAGTGACCCTTGACCCAGGAAAACGTGACGTCGCGATCCCCTTCGAGCACTAGGGCCAGTAGTACCTCCCAGAGGTCACGATTCGCTACGTTTTGGCCCTTCGAGTTCTTCCAGTTACGCCGACGCCAGCCCGCATACCACTTTTCGTGAAAACATTTCACGACGTAGGTCGAATCACTGACGATCTCGAGCGGTCCATCCGGATGCTCCCGCAGAGCCTCAATGACGGCGACAATCTCCATGCGCTGATTCGTAGTGTGGGTTTCGGCACCGCTGGCGAACTCGTTGGGCCCGCTCGCCCACGCCCAACCACCCGGTCCGGGATTACCGCGGCACGCGCCGTCGGTATGGATTCGATTCATATGACCCGGGTAATCCAGGCGTCAGGATCTTTGGTGAAACGCGTTACGGAGTCGGGCAGATCACCGCGTAAGACCTGGCCCAACGTAACGTGCTCCAGCACTTCGCGTAACGCGCCGCGCACCGCTACCCACACGTCGCGCAGATGCGTCGCCTCACCTTCGTATACGAGCGTCTCGGCGCGCATTCCTCTCACCCCCGCCATTGGACCACTCACCACGCGCAAGATATCGGCGATCATGATCTGGTCCGCGTCTCGGGCCAATTTAAAACCACCTTCGGGTCCGCGCTGACTGGTGACGAGACCGCCTCGACGTAGATCAGAAAGGATGGCGCCCAAGAACTTGGCGGGAAGGTCCTGCTCGTGGGCCAAGTGATCGGCGCTCACAGAGACGTCACTCGCCGCCAACGTCAAGAGCGCACGAAGCGCGTACTCGGCCTTGGCGGGAATCTGCATAGCCCCATTCTGCCCCACCTCGATGTGACGCGTGAGACGTCACAGAACAACTCCTAAGGTGTTCGTCGTGTTCCACCTCTCGAATCATCGCCTCTATCTCTGCGTTGGGATCCGCGACGATATGGAGAGTTTCCTGCCCGCCGTCCTGCGCGGCGGTGTCGACGTCGTCCAACTGAGAGAAAAGGTGCGCTCCACAACCGAGCAGCTGGTCCAAGCGCGCCAGATGGCTCCGATCTGTCACGATTTCAACGTCCCGTTCATCGTGAACGACTCGCCAGAATTGGCCCTCGACGCATGTTCCGACGGCGTGCACGTTGGCCAAGACGACGTCAGTGTCGAACGGTGCCGAGCGCTGCTTGGTCACGACGCCATTATTGGTCTTTCAACGCACGAGGTAAGCGAGTTCGACACCGCGCTTCTAAGCGACGCGACGTACTTCAGCGCTGGACCAATCGTGCCCACGCCGACCAAGCTCGGACGACTCGGCACGGGGATCGACTACGCAGTGCAGTCCCAAGCCCGTAGTCCTCGACCAGTCTTCGTCACCGGCGGCGTCAACGCCACCAACGTGGCCCACCTGGTCGAAGCTGGACTTCGCCACTTCGTCGTTGTGCGCGCGCTTACCGAAGCGAGCGACCCTGAATCGGCTGCTCGCGATATTCGTGACGCTCTTGATCGCGCGATCCTAGCGATGTCGGTCGAGCCAACCTAACAACGTCGCCACCATCCGCGGATCGGCGCGAAGCTGGTGACCGGCACCTTGAATGAGACGAAGTTCCGCGCGACCTTCGGCCGCGGCTACGAGGTCACGAGCATCAGAAGCAGGCACCTCCACGTCGTCGGTGCCATGTCCAATCAAAAGACGCCGTGGTGGCAACCCGGCAATCGCCGCCATTGGATCGATGTTGAGAAGATCTTTGTAGAGTTCGTCGGGCGCGAGCAGGTCTTTCTCGTCGCCGACAACGCCCGCAACCTGGACCGCTCGATGAATCTCTTCGGGTGAACCGATCCAAGGCTTTAAGTGTGCGGGTGCCGCGAAGGTGGCGACGCCGCGAACACGCTCGTCGTTCGCCGCGACCGCCAGCGCCAACGACCCTCCAAATCCAAAGCCGGCCATTGAGATCCGCCGTTCGCCCTCCGAGACGCGATTGAGGATCTCTCCGAGGTCTTGGCGCCACTGTGACGCGGAGAACGTGCCGGTACTTCCTCCGACGCCCGACAGTGTTCCCGTCGCCACCATCCATCCCGATTCATTGGCCACGTGTTCGGCCAGTTCTGGCAACAGTCCCGCAGCTTGGCGGCCCATGCCGGTCAAGCGTGGCAGTCCGTGAACGAGTACCAAGACGTGACCGGCGACTGGACGAGCGCTCGAGGTTGAGATCTTTAGGTCGATCACCGATCGACCGCTTTGGAGTTGCTCGTGGACGAGCACGAGAAACTAGACGCCTAAGCGCTGCGCCAGTAACTCACGGTGGTACGCCGGGTCGCCTAAGAACAACTCTGAACTCTTCGCGCGCTTGAAGTAGAGGTGTGCCGGATGTTCCCACGTGAAGCCGATGCCGCCATGGATCTGGATATTCTCCGCCGCACAGTGAAAATACGCCTCGGAGCAGAAAGACTTGGCGAGACTTGCGGCGATGGGCAACTCCTCGTTGCGCTCTTGCGCGGCCCAGGCCGCGTAGTAGGCCGCGGACTTAGCGGACTCAACGTCGAGCAGCATGTCCGCACACTTGTGCTTGATCGCTTGAAAGGACCCAATCGGGCGACCAAACTGCACGCGATTCTTCGCGTACTCAACCGAACTGTCTAGGACGCGCTGCGCGCCGCCGACTTGTTCTGCGGCGAGAGCTGCGGCGGCGACTTGCAGCGTCGCTTCGAGTCCCGCGAGTGCGCCACCCTCGTCGCCGATGAGTTTCGCGCTGGCGTCCTTAAATTCGATGCGACTCTGCTTACGGGTCTGATCCATAGTGGAGAGTGCCGCACGCTCAACGCCCTTCGCGTCGCCCAGAACGGCAAAGAGTGAGAGACCCTTCTTCGTCATGGCGGGCACGAGTAGCAACGACGCGGTCGACCCGTCAGTGACGTAACTACGGACGCCGTTGAGAACGAAGTCCTTGCCCGATCCTGTCGCCGTCGTCGAGGTCGTCTTCAAGTCCCACTGGCCCGCGTCGTCGGTGACGCAGAGGGTCGCGATTGTGTCACCTGAGGCGATGCCGGGCAAGTACGTCGCCTTGTCCTCGTCACTACCAACAAAGAGCAGCGCGTTCGCGGCAAGAGCCACGGTAGAGAAATACGGCGAGCACAAAAGCGCGGCACCCATCTCTTCGAAGACGACGTAGAGTTCCACCGGTCCATAACCCTGACCGCCGAACTCTTCAGGAATACCCAGTCCCTGAAGCGCGAGTTCATTCGCCATCTGCGCCCAGACGGCCGGATCGTAACCCTCTGGCGTGGCCATGAGGCGACGGACTTCACTTTCGGGCGACTTCTCTTCTAAGAAACGCCGCACCATCTTTCGAAGTTCGTCTTGCTCTTCGCTAAAGCCAAAGTTCATTGCGGGCCCTCATCTGCTCTGGCATATTGATCGCCAAGGTCGAGATTACTCAATCTTGACAGTGCAGATTTTCGTGCCATTCTGGGGACGTGGACAACGTGGAACTGGTCTGGTCGGACGCCGCGGCCGAGGTACACCGCTTCGTGGTGGGGCCGGTGGCGAACAATGTCTACGTCGTTCGATGTCGGCGCACGGGCGAGGCGACGTTGCTCGACGCCGCCAACGAACACGACCGATTACTGCGCGTCGCGACGCGCCTTGGCGTGACGTCAGTACTCGAAACTCACGGTCACTGGGACCACATCGGCGCCGTCGAACAGGTTCGCGCCGCGGGAATTGACGTGTGGGTGCGCAGCGAAGACGCCGCGATGTTGCCCAGTTACGATCACCTCATCGAAGACGACGCGGTGCACGCCGTTGGTGATCTGCGTCTTCGAACCGTGCACACACCGGGTCACACGCCGGGCAGTATCTGCTTCTCACTCGAGAACACGCCCATGCTCTTCACCGGCGACACGTTGTTCCCCGGCGGTCCAGGTAACACGACGTTTGAAGGTGGCAACTTCGCCACCATCATCACGTCAATCGAAGAACGTCTTTTTCGCGTCTTTGACGACGCGACGACGATCTGGCCCGGTCACGGCGCAGCGTCGACCATCGGCGCAGAACGTCCGCACCTCGACGAGTGGGTGCAGCGAGGCTGGTAGTTCAGGGCAGCGATTCAGCGGTCGCCAGTAGGCTCACTTCGTGTCAATACCGCTGCTAGAACTACGTAATCTTCACGCCGAGGCCGACGGATCATCAATCCTTCGCGGCGTGGACCTCATCGTCAATGAGGGTGAAGTCCACGCGCTCATGGGCCCGAACGGTGCCGGAAAGTCGACGCTCGCGAGTGTGATCATGGGCCATCCGGGCTACGTCGTCACGAACGGCGCCGTTTTGCTTCACGGCGAGGACATTGCCTCGTGGACTCCTGACCAGCGAGCGCGCGCGGGCATCTTTCTCGCCTTTCAGTACCCCGAAGCGATCAGCGGCGTGTCCGTCATACAGTTCCTGCGCCAAGCCATCGCCGCGCGAAAGGGACTTGACGAACTTAGCGTGCTCGAAGTGCGACTCGACCTCGCCGAGTGGATGGATCGACTCGGTATCGACAGCGCCTTCGCCGAGCGCCACCTCAACGATGGATTCTCAGGCGGCGAGCGTAAGCGCAACGAGGTCTTGCAGATGGCGCTACTAGAACCCGTCATCGCCCTACTCGACGAGACCGACTCGGGTCTCGACATCGACGCTCTGCGCGTGGTTGCCAAGGGCGTGCGCACCGTGCGCGAACAACACCCGACAATGGGCGCGATCGTGGTGACCCACTACGTCAAGTTGCTCGATGAAATACGTCCCGACTTCGTCCACGTCCTGTTCGAGGGCCAAATAGTGCACTCGGGCGGCCCCGAGCTCGCGACGCGCATCGACCACGACGGCTACGACGCCTGGCGACCGGTGAGCGCGTGAGCAGTTTCAACGCCCGCAGAGTTCGAGCGGACGTGCCTCAACTCTTGAGGGTCGTGAACGGACGCCCAATCACCTACCTCGACTCTGGCGCGAGTTCGCTCCAGCCGCGCGCGGTCATCGAGGCGATGAGTCGTTACTACGAGCTTCGACACGCCAACGTTCACCGCGGCGTGTATCAAACGGCCAACGAAGCAACGGAAGCCTACGAAGGTTCCCGGGAAGCAGTAGCCCGTTTCATCAACGCGCCGGGCGGCGCGAATGAGATCGTCTTCACGAAGAACACTACGGAATCGTTCAATCTCCTGTCGAAGTCCTGGGGCGCGACGAACTTAGGACCAGGCGACGTCGTCTTGCTGAGCGAGATGGAACATCACGCCAACATCGTGCCGTGGTTCCAGCTACGAGAGACGACCGGCATCGAGGTTCGATTCATCCCGGTCGGCGACGACTTTCGCCTCGACCTGTCCACATTGGACGAACTCCTAAAGGGCGTGAAGCTCCTTTCTCTTACTGGCATGTCCAACGTGCTTGGCACGAGAAATCCGATAAAGGAGCTGGCGAAAGCCGCTCACCGTGTCGGCGCGTTGATCGCCGTCGATGGCGCGCAGTCCGTCGCCCACGGCCCCACCGACGTCACCGATCTCGACATTGACTTTCTCGCGTTCTCTGGACACAAGATGCTTGGGCCCACTGGCATTGGTGTGTTGTGGGCGCGCGAATCGGTGCTCGACACCATGCCGCCCTTCATGGGCGGCGGTGGCATGATCGCCGACGTGCGATTCGACGGCTACACCCCGGCGAAGGGCGTTGCTCGTTTTGAAGCCGGCACACCACCAATCGCTGAGACGGTCGGTCTTCACGCCGCCGTGCGCTACCTGGAAGGTCTAGGCATGGACAACGTCGTTGCTCACGAAACGATGCTCACTGAGGACGCGTTGCGTCGTTTGGATCTGGCATTCGACGGGCGCGTGCGCGTGATTGGACCTCCCAACACGATCGACCGCGGCGGTGTGATCAGTCTCGACGTCGAAGGCGTCCACCCCCACGACGTGGCCCAAGTCCTTGATCAGTTCGGGGTCTGCGTGCGACCGGGACATCACTGCGCGAAGCCGCTCATGCGACGTTTCGGACTGGCCGCCACGGCGCGCGTGTCCTATGGTCCCTACTCTTTGACGAAAGATACCGACGTGCTCATCGAATCACTCGAGCACGCCCTTAAAATGTTTGGCTAGACGATGTCAAATCTTGAAGACCTCTACCGCGAAATAATCCTCGACCACTACCGCTCTCCGCGTAACCGAGGCGAACTCGCGTCGCCTCCCGCGCACCGCGTTGAGGGCTTCAACCCACTCTGCGGCGACGAGGTAGTGGTTTACCTCGACGTGAACGACGGCGTGCTGACGGACATCAAGATGACCGGACACGGCTGTTCGATTTCTCAGTCATCGTCATCACTTATGAGTGTGGCCGTCAAGGGCAAGCCCCTCGAAAAAGTCGAAGAGACCATCGACACGTTCAAAAAGATGATGACGGCGCACGCGTCAACGCTCCAAAAGGACGAAGGCGACGACGAGGTTGACTTACGAACGCTCGGAGAGTTGGCTGCCCTGCAAGGCGTGGTCAAGTTCCCGGTTCGTATTAAGTGCGCGACGCTGGCGTGGAATACCCTTCGTCAAGGCCTCGACGAGATGTCCGCTTCTCTCTAAGGAGTGCAGGGCACCGGGTCAAAGGACGGCACCGCCAACGTCGGGTTCGGGATTTTCGTTGTCGTTGTCGTTGACTTCTTCTTTTTGGTCGACGGAACCGTAGTCGTCGTGGCCGTCGTCACAGTCGCGGTAACGCGCGGAGGAGCTGGTGTCTGCAACGACGGATTAGGTGGAGGATTCGTTGGTGCTACTAATCCTTTGCCGAAGATATTGACGAGGAGCTGTTGCGTTTGGGGCTCTTGAACGAAGAGAACGCTGCCAACAGACGAAAGAGCTGGGTAGTTGGGCAACGTCCAAGTCTGGATCGAATTAGCACTCAAGCTATGGAATTTCACAGCAAGACCAATGAGATCGTTCAAGGTGAATTTCTGGTCCAGCGCAATGCCTTGGGGCAACTTCGAGAGGAATGAAGTGATGGTCAATGGGTTGTAAATCCCCTTTGCGCGATTCACCATGGCGCGAAGGAAGGCGTTCTGTCGATTGATTCGACCAAAGTCACTCGTCCCGTCGTAGGTCCATCCGAGACTCATCAACGTGTTGTACGTGGTGCTGTCCTTTGGAAACGTTGTCGATCCCTTCACGTTGTAATAGAAGTGGCGACTGCGCGTTACTGCGAGCGCCTGAAAGCCCGACACCAGCTGACAGCCGGGATGCAGAATCCTAAGTCCCGAAAACGGGTCCCACGACTGGTACGGAAAGTTCAAATAGACGCCTCCGAGCGCGTCGGCGGCGTTGATGAGGCCCGCAAAACTCACGACGATGGTGTAGTTGATGGGAATGCCGAAGTTCGCGGTGATTGTTTGCGCGAGCAACGACGGCCCGTTGCCGAAGTTGACGTTGATGCGATTGAACTGACCGTAGAGTGACTGATTCGCCAAGAGTGTGACCATCGTGTCACGGGGAATTGAGATCGTCGCAATCGTCCCGGCAATTGGATCCACGTGCACGACCTTGACAACGTCACTTCGTTTGCCACTGAGTGAGCCCGTTGTCGCTCCGGTCTGGCGCGCCGTGAGACCTGTCAAGCCCTTCCGAGAGTCCGAACCGATCACGAGAATGTTGAAGGGTCGCCCGGAGTACGCCTTAACTTCACCAGGGACGTTGAGCTTTGTAATCTTGGAGAACTGCCAGTTGGCGTAAAAGTAACCGCCGCCCGCTATGACTACCACAAGTGCAATCAGCGACACGCCAGCGATAATGAGATTACGTCGAAGACGATGCTGGCGAATTTTACGTGGCTTACGCGTCACGCCGCTTCGTTGTGCGACGGCGTCACCAAGCGCCATGAGGCGTTCTTGATTGGCGAGTTCGCGTTTTGCTGCGGCGGAACGGTCTGATGACGGCTCGTTAGGAATGCGATCACGTCCTCGAGCCATTTGAGAAGTTTATCGCTTGGCTTTAGTGGCTGAAATCACGTTGACGCGCTACGAAATACTTCGTAGCCGTCGCGTTCGAGAACTTCAGCAAGTTCCGGACCACCTGTCGCTACCACTCGCCCATCACTCACCACGTGAATCATTGTCGGCGTCAATTCAAGCAGAAGTCGTCGAAAGTGAGTGATGGCGAGGACACCGCAGTTCCACTCAGTGGTCGCGGCCACGAGACGTTTTGCTACCGCGTCTAACGCGTCAACGTCGAGACCGGAATCGATCTCATCGAGCATGGCGAACTTGGGGCGAAGAACACCGAGCTGCACCATTTCCGAACGCTTTCGTTCTCCGCCCGAGAGGTCGACGTTCACGAATCGATCGAGGAGTTCGAGTGGCAACTCAATGCGTCGTGCCTCTTCGAGCATGCGTTCGCGAAGCGTCGTGGGGTCCGCTCCGGCCGCCGCGAGAAGATCGAACGTCCGCACCCCAGGAATCTCGAAGGGCTGTTGCATCACGAGCACCAGACCGTGGCGAGCGCGCTCGGTTGGCGACAGTGTCAAGAGCTCAACGCCGTCGATCGTCACCGAACCCTCGAGAACGCGGTACCCCGGATGACCGGTCAGAGCGTGCGCCAACGTCGACTTGCCTGAGCCATTGGGTCCCATGATGGCGTGCACCTCGCCAGAGTGCATGGTGAGATCGAAGCCCTTTAGAACTTCGGTGCCCGCTACTTCTACGCGGAGTCCTTCAATTTTCAGCGTCGAACTCATGGCACCTCCACTTCCAGGCGGCCGTCCTTGAGCTGTACGACGTAGTGAACGACGGGACGAGTAGCGGGCAACGTCATTGCGGCACCGTCACTCAAGCGAAACATCGCCCCGTGGCGCGCGCACTCGATTTCGGCCGTCTCAATGTCAACTTCGCCTTCGGTCAAGCTGAACTCTTCGTGGCTGCATCGATCGTCCAGCACGTACACGGTTTCGCCAATGCGCACCGCCACCAGGATTCGATCCGCGACGTGGAGCTGTCGTGCAATCCCCTGCTCGAAGTCGTCCAACCTACCAATATCCACCGTCGTCATGACGCCACCGCGGCGACACTCGCGAGCACCGAGGTGACGTCGCTCTCGACCAGTTCGGCCAGCTCAACTGGCAGTGCTGCCAGCATCTCGTAAAAGAAACCTTGAATGAGCAGTCGCTGGGCGTCGTCACGACTGATGCCGCGAGATTCCAGGTACCAACGCTGCAGCTCATTAAGTGGTCCCACGCTCGACGCGTGAGCGCACATGACGTCGTTTTCTCGGATATCGAGGTTGGGCACGCTGTCCGCGTGCGCCGCGGGCGAGAGAAGAAGATTGTGGTTGGTTTGGCGAGCGTCGGTGCGCTTCGCGCCTTTTTCAATCTCGATGAGTCCCGTGTAGACCGACCGTGAACTGTCGGCGACCGCTCCTTTAGAGAGCAACGTCGACGTCGTGCGCGGCGCCACGTGGTACTGGCGTGTTCGAAAGTCATGTACCTGATCACCAGATCCAAGGAACGTCGTGCGCAATTCATTGGCCGCGCCCGCGCCGAGCAACTCGGCGTCGTTTCTAGAGCGGTCGTAGTGCGCTCCCAGTCCAACGACGGCTTGATGGAGTCGGGCGTCTCGCGCTAACAGTCCGGTCGTTCTAGCCACGTGCCAAGCAGTGGCGTCGAGTCGCTGGTAAGTGATCAGACGCAACGACGAGTTGTCGTCCAATTGATACTCACTCACTGGTACGACGAGAGAGTTCACGCCGCCCTCGAAATACTCAACGACGGTCACGCTCGCGCCACGTCCGACCACAATCTGCGTGCGAGGGAACGAGGCGCCGACGGTCGATTCGTTTAATACCACGATGGGCTGGTCGACGTTGACGCCGGGCGCGACACGGATTACCGTCGCGCCTGGGGCCAACGCGGCGTTTAGAAGTGCGAACGTGTCACTCTCGTAGCGCTCCAGGAGCGACTCGCCCGTCAAGGAATTGTTGGATTCGTCAATCTCGACGGTGACGCCCTCGACCGGGTCACCGGTACTGATACAAAACCCGTCGACGACACGGATGACGAGTCCCGCGCGCTTGGAGAGTTCACTAGCGAACGGCGAGTCGGGTCGAGACGTGGGCGCAATCGGCACATCGAATCGCTCGAGTCTGAGATCATTTAGAGGTGCGTATCGCCAGACTTCGTCACTCGTTGTTGGCAGTCCCAGCGATTCAAAGACACTCCACGCCTGGCGTCGAGCGACCGCGTTGGGTCGCTCGGCAATGAACGAGGAGGCTGAATCAGCGAAGGCAGTCATAGGGAGTTAGGACCCAGGCAGTGTACCGGGCGCCGACAACTCTTCTGCGGCGTGCGACGTAGGCTGAACCATCAATCGAAAGGTCGTCGTGACGTTCTCATCGCAAGTCATCACGCTCGACGTCAACGACCACGTCGCGACGCTCTGGCTCGATCATCCCGACGCACGTAACGCCCTCGGCAGCGCATTTTGGCGCGACCTGCCCTTGGCCGCGGCGGCTCTCGCCGACGAGGAACAAGTACGCGTCCTCGTCGTCGCCGCAAGAGGTTCGTCGTTCACTGTAGGACTCGACCTCAAAGAGTTCGGTGGAGGATTCGCTTCTCCAAGCGATGATTCGTCGCCCGCCGCCGCTAAAAGGAAGTTCTACCTCTCAATTCGCGCGATGCAACAGGCCATCACGTCGATTGCGGAATTAGAGATTCCAGTGATCGCCGCGGTGCACGGTCACTGTATCGGGGGTGGCGTTGACCTGATCAGTGCCTGCGACATTCGACTCTGCTCGAGTGACGCAACATTCTCTGT
>DAIQOO010000012.1:0-8137 GCA_036787845.1 Acidimicrobiales bacterium | reverse complement strand
AGTCGTCGTTCATAGGTGAGACAGTTCTCTGGACACGACCACGGCTGGTCGGGGGCGTTGCCGAGCACGCAAAATCGCGCGACCTCGCCTGACTTGTAAGTTCGACTTTGGAAGTGCTTGCACTCCTCGCGCATTCCCATAGGAACATTGTTCCACGTCGTCCGCCGCCGTAGGCTCCATACCGATGACGCACGACTTACAACTCAATGAACGAGTACTTTCCAAGGGAGAACTCTCGAATGTCGCACAGATGGCGAAGCGCGCCTTCTTCACCGATCCCTTCTTCCACTTTCTCTCTCCCAACGATCGATTGCGCGACCGAGGACTGACCATCTTCTTTCGCGCCAATCTCGCCCATCTGGGTGAAGGCAGTCGGATCCTCACGATTCGCGACGGTAACGACACCATCCAAGGCCTTGCGGCCTGCCTGCCTACCGGGTGCTATCCGCAGTCGGTAGGCACCCAACTCGCCCAGGTTCCCGGTGCGCTTCGCGCGCTCTATCGTCGACCGCGATCGCTGCTCGACGGGAACAAGTACCTAATCGCCCTAGCCAAGTCCCATCCGAAAGAAGCGCACTGGTACCTTTACCTGCTCGGCGCCGAGCCTGCCATGCAACGAAGTGGCGTGGGCACGATGCTCATGGAACACGGACTCGCCCACGCGGACGAGGAAGGTGCGGGCGGTTACTTAGAGACGCAGAACGAGGCCAACCTCGCGTACTACGGTCGATTTGGGTACGAACTGCGTGAAACACTACGACCGGTGAAGGATGGCCCACCGCTGTACACGATGTGGCGACGTCCTCGTTAACCGATCGAGCCTTCCATCTGGAGTTCAATGAGACGCGACCACTCAACGGCGTACTCCATTGGCAGCGTTCTCGTCACCGGCTCGATAAAACCGTTCACGATCATGCCCATGGCTTGGCTTTCGGTGAGCCCACGACTCATGAGATAGAAGAGTTGGTCGTCGCCGATCTTCGAAACCGTCGCCTCGTGACCAATCGACGCGTCTTGTTCGCCGACTTCCATGTAGGGCCGGGTCTCAGAGACTGACTTCTCGTCCAGGATCAACGCGTCACAGCGCACGAAACTCTTGGCGCCGGTGGCACCTTCTTCCACCTTTACGAGTCCGCGGTACGCCGTCAGGCCACCGTCCTTTGAGATGGACTTCGAGATGATGGTGGAGGTTGTCTCTGGCGCGCAGTGCACCATCTTCGCGCCGGCGTCTTGGACCTGACCGGGTCCCGCGTACGCGACCGAGAGCACTTCGCCAGAGGCCTTGGGCCCCATCAGATAGACCGAGGGGTACTTCATGGTGAGCCGCGATCCGATATTGCCGTCGATCCACTCAACGTGCGCTTCGGCTTCGGCCCTGGCGCGCTTGGTCACCAAGTTGTAGACGTTGTTCGACCAGTTCTGGATGGTCGTGTAGGTAATGCGCGATCCCGGTAGTGCCACGAGCTCGACAACGGCCGAGTGCAGCGAGTCCGTCGAATAGACCGGTGCCGAACATCCTTCGACGTAGTGAACCTGTGATCCTTCGTCAGCGATGATCAAGGTGCGCTCGAACTGACCCATGTTTTCGGTGTTGATGCGAAAGTAGGCCTGCAGAGGTTGGTCGACCTTCACGCCCGGCGGCACGTAGATGAACGAACCACCACTCCATACCGCGGAGTTCAAAGCGGCGAACTTGTTGTCGTTCGGCGGAATAATCGTGCCGAAGTACTTTCGAACGAGGTCGGGATACTCACGAACCGCGGTGTCCATGTCACAAAAGAGGACGCCGAGACGCTCTAGGTCTTCACGATTGCGATGAAAGACGACTTCTGATTCGTACTGCGCGGTCACGCCGGCCAAGTACTTACGCTCAGCTTCGGGGATGCCGAGACGCTCGTAGGTGTTTTTAATCTCCTCGGGCAGATCTTCCCAGCTGTTCACCTGATGGTCGGTCGGCTTGATGTAGTAGTAAATATCGTTGAAATCAAGGTCGGGCATGCGATCCGCGAACCACGGCAACATCGGCTTCTTCTCAAAACGTTTCAGCGCGTCGAGGCGAAATTTGAGCATCCAGGGCTCTTCGCCCTTCATGGAGGACATCTCTCGCACGATGGCCTCGTTCAGACCCTTCTTCGGCTTAAAGACCGGAAGCAGGTCGTCCGACCAGCCCAACTGGTAACGGCTGAAGTCCAAGTTGTCAATCGCCATTGCGCTCCTTTGGGATTATCCCTACGTCCATAGTACTAACTCCCCGAGCATCCATGCCAACAATTACTGGCAAAGTGGTGAAGTGCTTATCCCTCCCTCAGCCCAAAAACGTCCGCACGCCATCACTGCTCACCAGGACACCAGGGTCGATCCCTACTACTGGTTAATGGACCGAGATAATGAAGAAGTACTCAGTCACCTGCGGGCAGAAAACGAGTACCTCGCCCAAGAACTCGTGCCTCTTAAGGAGTTGGAAAATGAGCTCTTCAACGAGATAAAGAATCGTATCGAAGAGACCGACATCTCGGTGCCGGTGCGAAAGGGATCGTGGTGGTACTTCGAGCGGACTAAGGAAGGACTTAACTACTCCATCAGTTCGCGCGTTCGCGCTATTGGCGACGACCTCACGCCGCCAGTTATCGATCCTGCCGTCACGCTCGAAGGTGAACAAGTGATTCTCGACGAAAACCTTGAAGCCGGCGATAGTGATTTTCTCTCCGTGGGCGTGCTTGCCCTCAGCCCCGACGACACCTGGGTTGCCGTGGGGACCGACTTCGAAGGCAATGAACGCCATCACGTCACCGTGCGCCCACTGGCGGATCAGGCGCCCGTGGACGACGTACTCGATGACGTGTACTACGGCTTCGCGTGGGCGAGCGATAGCCGCCACTTCTTCTACACGCGCGTCGACGACTCGATGCGCCCGTGGCAGTTGTGGCGACACGAGCTCGGCACCAACGCTACGAATGACGTCTTGGTCTTTCAAGAAGACGACGCGCAATACACGGTGTCGGTAGGGCGAAGTCGCGACGACGCGATGATTGTCGTTATGGTCAACTCCTCAATGACGAGCGAAGTCCGCTACGTTCGCGCTGACCAGCCGACGAGCGATCTCATGCTTCTCGAAGCGCGACGCCAAGGCGTCGAGTACGGCGTCGAACACTTCACCGACGCCAAGGGCGATGGTTGGTGGCTAAAGATCACCAACGAACACGCCACGGACTTTCGCCTCCTGGCTCAACGCGTCGCGGCCAGTGAGTGGCGAGAGATCGTGCCCGAGCGTCCCGGGAACCGCCTCGACGGCGTGGACGCGTTTCAATCGTTTCTCGTACTCAGTGAACGCGACAACGGCTGCGCCGCGCTGCGACTGGTACCTATCCCTTCGGGCGATGACCCCTTTGGAGGGGAGCTGCTCGAGCGCTCGTCCCTCGTCGAAGGTGGCGCCTTTCCAAATACCGTTGCTATCTCGGCGAATCCAAACTTCGACACGACCCAAGTTCGGGTGCTGCTGACGTCGTTAACGACGCCGCGATTAATTGCTGACGTGGTGGTGGCGAGCGGCGAGCTGATCGTTCGTAAACAACAACAAGTGGTGGGGGGTTACGACGAGTCCAACTACGTGACCGGGAGAATGTGGGTGACGACCAGTGACGAACTTCGGGTGCCGATATCAATAGTCGCGCGTCGCGACCTCGTCGTCGTCAACGACGACGGTTCGCTTAGCGCACGCCACACTTCGCCGTTCCTGCTCTACGGCTACGGCAGTTACGAGATCTCGATTGATCCCTCGTTCTCCTCGCTTCGTCTCTCACTGCTGGATCGGGGCGTGATCTTTGCTATCGCGCACGTTCGCGGCGGTGGTGAAATGGGTCGTTCGTGGTACGAAATGGGTCGGCTCGCACAAAAACCCACGACCTTCAGCGACTTCGTCACGGTGGCAGCGTGGCTCATCGACGAGGGGTGGACCTCGCCCGAGCAACTCGCCATTCGCGGCGGTTCTGCCGGTGGGCTCTTAATGGGGGCGGCCATGAACGCCGCACCGGAACTCTTTCGCGCGGTTATCGCCGAAGTGCCGTTCGTCGACGTGTTGACCACAATGCTCGATGATTCTTTACCCTTAACCGTGGGTGAATGGGAGGAGTGGGGAAACCCTGACGCCAGTGCCAGTTCGTACCGCACGATGAAGAGCTACTCACCGTATGACAACGTGCGCGCGACGAACGATGACGGATCGCCTCGGGTGTATCCACATCTCTACGCGTCAGGGGGCCTCAACGACTCTCGCGTTGGATTCTGGGAACCCGCGAAGTGGGTGGCTCGCTTGCGCGACGCGAATGAAGCGAATCGCGCCGTTCTAAAGACCGAGATGGGCGCCGGTCACGGTGGACCGTCGGGGCGTTACGACGCGTGGCGTGACGAGGCACAAGTCATTGCGTGGCTCTTGTCAGAGATCATCCCGAATTCGTCGGCGAGCCAAGCGCAGTAAAGACCAGGTTCAACGTCGGGGGCAACGGCGTTGGAAAGGTCACGGGGCTACCTCCGACACTCACCGTGGCGTTCGAGGGAGATCCCAACGTGACGTACGAGTTCCCCGTCATTGGCAGCGACTCGCTGAGGCCCTTCGCGACTCGGCCCTGCCACTCAAGTGTGTTCTTGGGTCCCATTTTGTAGACCGCCCACGTGGCACCGCGCGTCCCCGATACGACCACTTGGTACGTCGAGGCGGGCACGTTATAGCTGGCATTTTGACCACTCGTTGAGGTTGGTTGAAACGACGAAGGAAATACAGTCGTCGACGTCGTCAACGTCGTCGTCGTCGTCAACGTCGAGGTTGAGTGGACGCCCGCCTTTGGAGTCTTGGTCGAGTGGTGATTGACGTAGTACGTCACCACAACTGCGATGACTAACAAGACCAAGACTATGACGAGCACTCGTCGCAGCAAAATAGACAACGTCGATTGGTGCGACGATCGAGAAAGGAACCAGTCGTCGTTGTGTCGCCGATTCGTGGCGACGACTTCGTCGGTATTCAACGTCGTCTCGCTAAAGACGTAGTGACGGTCGGGATCGAGACGCGGACGCTCCACGGCCGGTCGAGCCAATGGTTCACCCGTTCCGTCAATGAGACGAAAGCCCTTCGACGGTGCGTACGGCGACGGTGGCGGCGCAACGAGTCGACGCTCTAGCGGCTCGGTGAGCTCTCGCGTCTCATCTCTGCGGAGCTTGCGAATTCGCAGCGCCACCGCGGTGAGGAGAAGAACTACCAGAATGACGGCGATGACCTTCAAGGCGAGAATCACTCTCGCTCCCTTCGTGCGCTACTCATTTCGCCCTTAGAGTTCACAGCACGAAGCGTAGTGAACGCCATCTCATCAAGCGAGTTCGTGAAAACCACTTCGAAAGTACGCCAAGGGGGCGCCGGGGCGCGTGTCGGCGTAGTCAATGCTCGCGATGGCGATATCGTGATCGCCGTGGTTGGCAACCTCTTGAAGAGTGCCCTCTAAGTACGCGAGAGAACCATCGAGGAGAGGTGAGCCATTCGGTGCCGCGAACCAGCTGACGTCAGCAAATTTATCGGTGCCACTCGTGGCGAACGCTCGAGCAAGTAATGCCTGGTCGTCGCGCAAGATGTTGATCCCGATCAGCCCGACTTCTTGCATTCGAGCCCATGACTTCGACGTCGAGGACGCCGCGAAGAACACCGTTGCCGATTCGAGCGACAGTGAACCGAAGGTCTGACAAGTAAATCCCACCGGCCCCGAGGGCGATAGCGCGGTCACGACTACGACACCGGTGAGGTAGTGACCGAGGACGTCTTTGCCGAGCGCTCTGTCGAATGTGCCCACGGCACCCACGTTACCGGCCGACTCTGATTATCGTGAAGACCATGAACGATCTCGTGATCGACGTTGGCGACGTGACGATACGCGCGATGAGTTACGGCGCCCTCGACGCGCCGCTTGCGCTCTGTCTGCACGGCTTTCCCGATACCGCTCACACGTTTCGCTATCTGGCGCCACACCTTGTCGAACGCGGCTATCACGTCGTAGCTCCCTTCACACGCGGTTACGCTCCCTCGTCACCCTCAGCGAGCAACAACTACCAACTCGTGTCATTGGCGCACGACGCGCTGGTGCTACACGAACGTCTCGGTGGCGATGAACGCGCCATCATCGTCGGTCACGACTGGGGTGCGAGCGCCGCGTACGTCGCGACGAGCGCCGAGCCCGCGCGTTGGGCGAAGGCGGTCACAATGGCGTTGCCACCGCTGGCGCTCTTCGCCGAGTCGCTGGGCTCGTTCGATCAACTGCGGCGAAGCTGGTACATGTTCTACTTTCAACAACCCTTCGCCGAAGTTGTCGTTGCCCAAAACGACTTTGACTTTTTGGATCGCCTGTGGAGAACGTGGTCACCCAACTACGAACCCGACGATGACCTCACGTTCGTTCGCCAGTCTCTGGGCGATAGGAGCCATCTTCAGGCAGCGCTCGAGTACTACCGAGCGATGTTTGCCAGTTCACCAATTACCGACCCGTCGCTCCAATCGTTGGCCGACGCTGCGCTTCGTCCCTCGGATGTAGCGACGCTCTACCTTCATGGCGCCAACGACGGCTGTATCGCACCGCTCGACGCCACGAAAGTTCGGGCCTGTCTCAGCGCCACATCGAAGTACGAAGTTCTTCCGGACGTCGGGCACTTCTTGCACCTCGAACAACCAGACGCCGTGCGTCGTGCGATCGACGCGTTTCTTGACGACTAGTGCGACGCTAGCGAGTAGATCCGCTCGTGAGAAGTGATCAGCCCATCGCGAACGAGGCTTTCGAGCACGTCGTCTCGACGAACCCGAGGAACCGAGCCAAAGACGCCCTGTAACTGACGCCTCGTGTGCGGGCCTTGTCGTAGTGCGTCAAGAATCTTGCCGCGCAGTTGTCGATTCGATCCCTCAAATCGAGGCTGTGGACGAGAGACTCCCGCACTGCGTGGCGCAGGGTCCTCACCGCCGCGTCGTCGCCACGCGCAGTGCGCCTCGAGTGGGCAGATCGCACAGTTAGGTTTCGCTCGACAGAACTGCGCGCCAAGATCCAACATCGCTTGATTGAAGGCGGCGCCTTTTGAGCGTGGAAGTAGTTGCGTGGCGAGGTCTCTCGCCTCCTTGACCCCGAGTCGTCGATTTTCGAGGGCTCGAGCAAGCACTCGGCCCACGTTGGTGTCAAGCACCGCTACTTCTTCGCCGTAGGCGAAGGACGCCACTGCGCTCGCGGTGTACTCACCCACGCCGGGCAGCGTGCGAAGACGAGCGACCTCGCGTGGCACCACGTCATCGAACTCGTCACGCAACACCGTCGCCGTCTGGTGCAGTGCCTTGGCTCGTCGGTGATACCCCAAACCACGCCAGTGCGTCAATACCTCAGCGAGCGACGCGTCAGCGCAGTGACTGGGGGTCGGAAATCGCTCGACGAAGCGGCGCCACGGTTCGATGACGCGTGAAGCTTGGGTCTGTTGCAACATGACTTCGCTGACGAGGATGGCCCAGGGACTCTCGTGTCCAATCCACGGCAGCCCTCGAGTTATCCGCGGCGCAACACGACGCAGCGCGCGTCGGAACGCGGCGTAATCGTTAGGCCCAGACGTCCTCGCCGTAGGGACGTCGGCGAGCGGGAGCGAACTCATGTTTCCAGACCATGACCTTTCGACGGAAGTAACAGACTTCGAGTCCGTCTTGATTGAATCCTTTGGTCTCAACGACCACGACGCCTCGATCATTTTTTGATGCCGACGGCGTCTTCTCCAACACGCGGGTCTCGGCGTACACCGTGTCGCCATGGAACGTCGGGTTTCGATGGATCAACGACTCGACTTCTAAGTTGGCGATCGCCGAGCCCGACACGTCGGGCACGCTCATGCCCAGCACGAGTGAGTAGACGAGATTGCCCACGACGACGTTCTTCTTGTGGACGGTTTCGTTCTCCGCAAACCACGCGTTGGTGTGCAGCGGGTGGTGGTTCATCGTGATCATGCAAAAGAGGTGGTCGTCAGCTTCGGTGATCGTCTTGCCGGGCCAGTGTCGAAAGACGTCGCCGACCTCAAAGTCTTCGAAGTAACGGCCGAAGGGTCGCTCGTACGTAGCCATTGCTTAAGTCTGCCTCTT
>DAIQOO010000213.1:0-2049 GCA_036787845.1 Acidimicrobiales bacterium | reverse complement strand
AAGCGACGCCCGCGACACGCCATCGCGTCTGGCAGGCTCTCGGCGATATCGCACCTGAGGTTGACTTTTCAGACTTTGTCGATCGGGTCATCGCACTAGAGGGCCTCGTTGAAGCCCTCGACGACGTGCGCCAGGGCTCAACGAGGGGACGAATACTCGTTCAAATTGAAAGTCCGAGCAGCCCGATCTAGTAGAACGGGCTCACCCAAATCTGACCGTTATTGCATGGTTGAACCGGCGACGGCGCCGTTACCGTCACGGTCGGCCCCAGTGCAACGAACTGCACACTCACCGTCACTGCGCTCGCACAGACCGTCGTTCCGGTTTGCACGTCGGAGTACGCGAGCGAGAAGTTTGTGGTGCCGTTTTGAGCGAGGGTCAGCGTCGTCGGCGCGGCGTTTGCCTTGGTCGAGGGAAACTGAAAACTTTTGCCGCTGGAAGGAACGTCAACGACGTTCGTCGTGATGAGTCCCCCAAGGCGATCTTGAAGGGTGAGCGTCGGCCAGCCCTTCAGTGTGCACGTTCCGGTCGTGGTCTTCGTCAGCGTGATACTGGCGTTAATCGTGCCCGCGGCTCCCTGCCCTTGATCAAAGGCACCCGAAAAGTCCGACGCCTTACAAGTGTTGCCCGCGAGAGTCGTACTCGTCGTGGACGTGGTGCTAGTGGTGGTCGTTGTTGTGTTTGACGCGTTGATCAAGTGACGACTAAAGACGGCGATGGCACCTAGCACGATGATGACGACTACCACCTTGAGTGTTCGACTCACGTATTAAAGTCCTCGGGTCGCACCTGATCGAGAAACTCCCGTAACTGGGCGACCAGGTCGGCTTCGTGGGGAGCGGCGAGCTCGACGTACTCTTCGTCGTCATCGTCGTACGCCAACTGCATGACTTTGCCTTCGGCGGCCATCAAATCATCACTGACGAGTATTGGAGCGCCCACCCGAAGCGCCAGCGCCACCGCATCGCTCGGACGCGCGCTCACGATGATCTCTTCGCCCGAGCGAACGAGTCGAAGATTGGCAAAGAACGTGTTGTCCACGAGTTCAGTTATTTCAATGGAGAAGAGTTGTGCGCCGAGGGCACTAATGACGTGGCCGAGGAGATCGTGGGACATGGGACGCGGTGACTCGACGCCTTGTAGTGCGTACGCAATAGCGGCTGCTTCGGGTGCACCAATGAAGATACAAAGGACTCGATCGCCGCCAACCTCTTCGAGCAGCAGGAGCGGCGTCGAGGTACCTACGTCGACGCGAACCGCGCGGAGCACTACTTCAATCATGAGGCCAGCCTAGACCTCGACACTTGAAACAGGGCGTCTAGCCGCGCAAATACGCTGAGAGTTCACGCTCAATGAGGACCCCGCGCAGCGCAGCAACGTCACTGGCGACGTCGGCGGTCACGGAAAGAATCTCCTCACGTGAAAGTTCCCTGGTGGACTGGCGAAGAGCCTGTGTTAATTCGTCAATGACGCCGATCTCTCGTTCGACGATGCGACGCAATGAGCCAAGTAGCCGCGCGTCCACCCCGCGCGCCAGCAGCGCTCTAGAAAACGCCGCGATCCGTACGTCGAGTGCACTGTAGGAGGTGCCGCCTTCGCGAACGACGGGCGTGACGAGGCCTAAGGAAAGAATTTGGTTGAACTCTTCGGGGCTTAGACCAGTTGTAGCGAGTAGGTCGTTGACGCTGAAGAACTGCTTTATCGGCGCGACCTCGTCGCCAGAGCTTGGCGGTACAACGTTCAACACGGGTCGCGGTACGCTCGCGGGCGCTGGAGCACTTACGACGTTGATGGTCGCCTCGCGCGCCGCCTGACGCGAACTAGACGTCACGTTGTTCGTCGACAACAGACCTTGTTCGATGAGTCGCAGACGAACGACGCGAAGTGGTACAAACTCTTCTTGGGCGAGGCGAATCGCTTCGCGCAAACAGGCCACGTCGCGCTCAGAGTAGAGCCGGTAGCCCTTTCGACTGCGACTTGGTTGTACGAGACCCTTGTCTTCGTAGTAACGAATCTTCGACAACTCCACGTCGGGAAAGACCTTTCGCA
>DAIQOO010000212.1:0-2054 GCA_036787845.1 Acidimicrobiales bacterium | reverse complement strand
GCTGTAGCGGAACCGATGAATTTGAGCCCCATGAAGGCTTGCAGTGAGGGCAGCGTGTTTAGAGAAGTGCGAGTGGTCGTCGTCGCTACGGGAGGTGTTGACTTCATCAGTGAGGTCGTAGGTGTTTTGGCAGAGAAAGTGGGGAAGTAACGCTCGCCGAGCACGCCACCGATGCTCAAGAACAAGAAGACCGCGACCGACCACACAACGACCTTGGGCCGTACGGCGATTCGACCAGCGTGCAGTGACGGCCTTCGACTCTTCGTGGCGTTGGCGGCGGCGAAGATGGCAGCACGTTGCTCGTCGCTCAATTCGCTCGTTGCAGCGGTGGGGTCCGAGGGACCGGGAGTAGTACCTGTCATCTAGCAGCCAGTCATCAACGGATCCTCAACTATAACAACGAGTACTTCATGAAAATTTCTCAGGATTCATCGCTCGTACGTTAGTTAGTGCGTGGAGTTTCGTCGTTCGTCGATTGGCGCGCAGCATCGTCTGAACAAAGAATTTTGCAAATCCATCGGAGTAAAGTGACGACGTGAAGAGCGACGACGACGTCGAAGCGGGGCTCGATAGCGTGCACGGTTCGTCTCGATTGACGGGTCGCGAAGCGCTGAAGACGCACGTTATCGTGGTCCTCGGACTGGCTTTTTGCACTGTTGCGTTTTGGTTCGAACTGGGTCGAGCGCTGCGAGGCAACGCGCTGAGTTGGGCCTACGTCTTTGAGTGGCCGCTGCTTGGAATATTCGCTATTTACATGTGGTGGAAGTTGCTCCACCCGGGCACGTCGTTTCGACAGCGCGCGCGTGAGCAGAAGCCCGTGGCGCCCGAGTACGAGGGAATGCTCGCGGCGTGGCAGGAAGAACAACGAAATCTCGAGGTCGCTCGCCTTGAAGAAGTTGCGGCATTGCAACGTCAGCGCGAGATGGACGGCGCTCAGAAAACTTCTGATTCGTGATCGCCGGATTCGTCGATCGACGGCATCGTCAATTGGCACGGATGCTTCGACGATTCGATCATGGGCGATGCCACGAGAGGTCGATGTCGTTGTGAGTTACGTGACACAACATTGGTCGTTCGACCCCTTTGTGGTGATCGCTGTAATCACCGTCATCGCGCACGAGATCGGTCTCTCTCGGCTTCGTCATCACTCGATTGAGGAGCGAACGCGCCGACGTCGACGGAACTCGTGCGTGTTTTACGCGGGTCTCGCCGTGATGTTGCTGGCTATCGCGTCACCCATTGACTACTGGGCGTCGAAATACTTTTTCGTCCACATGATTGAGCACCTCTTGATTATGTTCATGGCCCCGGCGCTTGTCGTCGCCGGTGCACCCTGGATTCCGTTTCTCTTTACGCTGCCGGTGGGTCCGCGGCGAAAAGTTGGCCGCTACTTCTATCTCAACGTAAATGCTCGCGGTCTTCGCGCGCTGGGCAAGTACATTCGCTCTCCCTGGGTCGCCTTGATCTCGTTCAACGCGGCGATGTTGGTGTGGCATATTCCAGCACTCTTCGATCTGTCCCAGCGAAGCCAGTTGGTCCACGTGTGGGCGATGCACGCCAGCTTCTTCGTCACTGGCGTGCTGTTCTGGCTCCAGATCATTGAGTCGTATCCGATGAGACCCGCTCGGAGTCCGTTCTGGCAAGCCGGCGCCGTTGTCTCGACGAATGTGATCATGACGGTGCTGGCCATTTCGATGAGCATTCTGACCGCTGTCAGTTGGTACACGGTGTACGCGCACGTGCCCGGCGTGACGTTGCCACCGTTCGCCGACCAACAGATCGGCGCCGCGATTCTGTGGGTCTGTGGCGACTTCTGGGCCCTACCGGCACTCATTTACATCGTTCGGCGCGCTATCGCGGAAGAAGGTTCGATGTCGAACGTTATCGATCGCGTGACTGGTCGTTCGCCCGCACAGACCATCGCCGCTTTTCGCCCTCATCTCGCTCCCGACGTGCGAGCGAGCGCGAGTGATGAGCCCTCAGACCCATGATGGGCAAGCGAAGGACAAAGTCTTGGTAAGGTAGTGCGTAGAACGTCGTGAAGCGGATCCAGT
>DAIQOO010000211.1:0-2058 GCA_036787845.1 Acidimicrobiales bacterium | reverse complement strand
AAGCGACGCCCGCGACACGCCATCGCGTCTGGCAGGCTCTCGGCGATATCGCACCAGAGGTTGACTTTTCAAACTTTGTCGATCGGGTCATCGCACTAGAGGGTCTCGTTGAAGCCCTCGACGACGTGCGCCAGGGCTCAACAAGGGGACGGATACTCGTTCAAATTGAAAGTCCAAGCAGCCCGATCTAGTAGAACGGGCTCACCCAGATTTGACCGTTATTGCACGGCTGCACCGGCGACGGCGCCGTTACCGTCACGGTCGGTCCTTGTGCAACGAACTGCACACTCACCGTCACTGCGCTCGCACAGGCCGTCGTTCCG
Organism: Acidimicrobiales bacterium; assembly: GCA_036787845.1. Lineage (GTDB taxonomy): Bacteria > Actinomycetota > Acidimicrobiia > Acidimicrobiales > RAAP-2 > RAAP-2. Next base: position 1,735 of record DAIQOO010000211.1, on the reverse strand, counting down.
GTTTGCACGTCGGAGTACGCGAACGAGAAGTTTGTGGTGCCGTTTTGAGCGAGGGTCAGCGTCGTCGGCGCGGCGTTTGCCTTGGTCGAGGGAAACTGAAAACTTTTGCCGCTGGAAGGAACGTCAACGACGTTCGTCGTGATGAGTCCCCCAAGGCGATCTTGAAGGGTGAGCGTCGGCCAACCCTTCAGCGTGCACGTTCCGGTCGTGGTCTTCGTCAGCGTGATACCGGCGTTAATCGTGCCCGCGGCACCTTGTCCTTGATCAAAGGCACCCGAAAAGTCTGACGCCTTACAAGTGTTGCCGGCGAGAGTCGTACTCGTCGGGGACGGGGTGCTCGTGGTGCTCGTGGTGGTGGTCGTTGTGTTTGACCCGTTGATCAGGTGACGAGTAAGAACGGCGATGGCACCTAGCACGATGATCACGACTACCACCTTGAGTGTTCGACTCACGTATTAAAGTCCTCGGGTCGCACCTGATCGAGAAACTCCCGTAACTGGGCGACCAGGTCGGCTTCGTGGGGAGCGGCGAGCTCGACGTACTCTTCGTCGTCATCGTCGTACGCCAACTGCATGACTTTGCCTTCGGCGGCCATCAAATCATCACTGACGAGTATTGGAGCGCCCACCCGAAGCGCCAGCGCCACCGCATCGCTCGGACGCGCGCTCACGATGATCTCTTCGCCCGAGCGAACGAGTCGAAGATTGGCAAAGAACGTGTTGTCCACGAGTTCAGTTATTTCAATGGAGAAGAGTTGTGCGCCGAGGGCACTAATGACGTGGCCGAGGAGATCGTGGGACATGGGACGTGGTGACACGACGCCTTGTAGTGCGTACGCAATAGCGGCTGCTTCGGGTGCACCAATGAAAATACAAAGGACTCGATCGCCGCCAACCTCTTCGAGCAGCAGTAGCGGCGTCGAGGAGCCCACGTCGACGCGAACCGCGCGGAGCACTACTTCAACCATGAGGCCAGCCTAGACCTCGACACTTGAAACAGGGCGTCTAGTCGCGCAAATACGCTGAGAGTTCACGCTCAATGAGGACGCCACGCAGCGCAGCAACGTCACGGGCGACGTCGGCGGTCACGGAAAGGATCTGCTCCCGTGGAAGTTCCCTGGTGGACTGGCGAAGCGCCTGTGTTATTTCGTCAATGACGCCGATCTCTCGTTCGACGATGCGACGCAATGAGCCAAGTAGTCGCGCGTCCACCCCGCGCGCGAGCAGCGCTCTAGAAAACGCCGCGATCCGTACGTCGAGTGCACTGTAGGAGGTGCCGCCTTCGCGAACGACGGGCGTGACGAGGCCTAAGGAAAGAATTTGGTTGAACTCTTCGGGGCTTAGACCAGTTGTAGCGAGTAGGTCGTTGACGCTGAAGAACTGCTTTATCGGCGCGACCTCGTCGCCAGAGCTTGGCGGCACGACGCTCAACACGGGTCGCGGTGCGCTCGCGGGCGCTGGAGCACTTACGACGTTGAGCATCGCCTCGCGCGCCGCTTGACGTGAACTAGGCGTCACGTTGTTCGTCGACAGCAGGCCTTGTTCGATGAGTCGCAGACGAACGACGCGTAGTGGCACAAACTCTTCTTGGGCGAGGCGAATCGCTTCGCTCAAACAGGCCACGTCGCGCTCGGAGTAAAGCCGGTAACCCTTTCGACTGCGACTTGGTTGTACGAGACCTTTGTCTTCGTAGTAACGAATCTTCGACAACTCCACGTCGGGAAAGACCTTTCGCA
>DAIQOO010000210.1:0-2075 GCA_036787845.1 Acidimicrobiales bacterium | reverse complement strand
GGCACGCGAGTTCCTTCGTGGGCCAGATTGAGCATCAGCCATTGCCCGACGACAAAGGCCACTTTCACTGGTTGATCCGACTAAAGGGTGACGAGAAAGACGTCATCACCTTGTGGCTGTCACTGCGCCAACGCAGCGTCCACGTCGAGACGGAACTGATGCCCGCGCCCGAAGAGCGACGAGAAGAGCTCTATCACTATCTGATGGTTAAGAACCACGAACTGCGCGAGTTACACCTCGCCATTGGCCCAGAGGACGGTATCTACCTCGTCACGCAGGTGCCGATACTTGAGCTCACGATCGAGCGACTCGACGAACTCGTTGGCGCGACACTGACCTACGTTGATGAGTTGTTCCCAACGGCGATGTCGATGGGGCTCGGCTCGGTCTATCACCGTCGAAAGGCTCGCTGAGTCACCTTGTAGCGTTGCGGCATGGCCTTTCAACTCATCATCATCGGCGGCGGACGCATGGGCTCGGCACTCGCGGAGGGACTACTCAGCGCGAAATGGTGCCAGGCGAGTGAACTCGCCATCGTCGAGAGTTCTTTCGAACAGCGCACCGCGCTTGAGGGACGACTCCCGGGCGTGAGTGTCGTCGCGGCGATAGAACAGACCGACGTTGGCGCCTCGACGGGCGTCGTGCTCTGTGTAAAGCCCGACCACGCTGAAAGTGCGGCAAGAACCGCCGGCGCGACGGGCGTGACCAGGTTGCTCTCGGTCGTGGCCGGCCTTTCAACCGCCCGACTCGAAGCTGTCTTTCCCGGTCCGGTCGCTGTCATTCGCTCGATGCCCAACACACCGGTGTTGGTGCGAAAGGGCGTCAGCGCTATTGCGGGCGGATCAAACGTCACGGCGGACGACCTCGATTGGGCGCAGTCGATTCTGGGCGCGGTGGGCACGGTCGTGCGCGTCACCGAGCGCAACATCGACGCCGTGACGGGACTCTCTGGTTCGATGCCGGCGTATCTCTATTTGGTCATCGAAGCGTTAATCGAGGCGGGCGTGCACCAAGGGCTGTCGCGCGAGGCATCGCGCCAGCTCGTCGTCGACACGTTTTCAGGCTCGGCGGCGCTGCTCGTCGAGACCGGCGAGTCGCCCGAAGAGCTGCGCGCGCAGGTGACCTCGCCTGGTGGCACCACGGCCGCGGGACTGCGCGTCCTGGAAAACCGAGCCGTTCGCGCCGCGTTCCTGGACGCCGTAGCGGCAGCGGCCGAGCGCAGCCGCCAATTAGGTCGTTAAGAGTCTCAACTGGCCCCCCATGTGATTGAAGGGAGACAAACCCAGCGCATCGAAGTGGTGAGTCCCATGTTCTCGTCCGTTCAGATGGGAGGAAATAGTGAGTTCAGACTGCAATGATTCAGAGATGAAGCTATCCCCACGACGAGGAGTGATTTGGACGCTGGGCGGCGGAACAGTGCTCCTGGTCGCCATCGTCTTCTGGGCGCTCACGGGCGGGAAATCGGCCAGTGGGGACCCTGGGGGCAAGGTGATGGATCAACTCACACCGACGGTGAGTTCACTCCCGGGATATGGGACCGCCGCCTTACCTTGGGTCAGCCAGCTACCACAGTCGATGGTGGCCCCTTACGCCATCAAGATGGAACCCCACCAGGACAGTTGCGATGGAATCGCTGGCACTCAGGGGTGGTCCCAGGTCGTCGTCCAAGCTGGTTTCGAATGGACCAAGGGTTACTCGGCCCTCGTCTCCTACATGGATCCTCGACTCATCAAGTTGGGCTGGTCGGCGGTCGCGCAACCGCGGGCCTCTAATCCTCCTAGCCAAAATTGGACGAAGACGTTGAGCAATGGTTCAAGAGCCGACCTCAGCGTTACGCAGGAACTGGGTACGCTCTCCTCACATTGGCAACTTGATGCCATTGCCAAATCTGTAGGCAAGTCAGCAAGCGGGTGCTGACGCAGACCACTCGATCGGAACCAAGACTGCACACCGAAGTGAAGGTTGGGGCAACGTAGGCGATGGGATCAGATGGGTTTGTCTCTTTTCAATCACAAGGGGGCAACTAGCCTAAAAGTCATGGCGACGCCGCGTCTTCGATCGAAGAAGCTTTCCGA
>DAIQOO010000085.1:0-7648 GCA_036787845.1 Acidimicrobiales bacterium | reverse complement strand
GAGATTGGTCGCGTTGAGGGCCAATCAGTTAATTCAGAAGAACGACCGCCGTCAATGTCTATTCGCTATTCCAGATTCCACGAAACGAACCCCCCGGCACTCCCAAGGTGCCAGGATCGAGACCCGGGCGGCCCACTAAACTCCCTCATCAGAGGGCATGAATAACCATTGACTTTGCGACCCATTAATTAGAGGATGCCGGGATGCGCACTCCGACCGTGAAGTTTTCTCCATTTTTCAACGTTTGTTGACTCAATTGTTGATCCCACGTCATATTCGATTGGCTAGTCGATTCGGGCCAAATCACTCAGCCACCTTGCGATTCATTCGCTTCTCATCCACCCAGACCAAGAAACACCGCGACAGCCCTGTCGAGGCGAACTTGATCTTCGCGCGAAAGTTGGCCGACGATCCGTCCCAAATTCGCCCGGCGCACGGTCGTAATCTTGTCGACCATCAGACTGCACGGTTCACTCAAACCATTCGTCAGAGTGGGGTCAATCGGGAGACGAAACAAGGGTGCCTCAGTCGAATCCGTCGTGAAGGCGCAGATGGTCACTGAGTCAGTGGCATCAAATCGGTCGTCCTGGACGACGACGACTGGTCGTGGTTTGCCTAAATACGCCGGCCCACCCGCGGCAGTCCAAATTTCTCCACGCCTCATGAATAGTCATCGGTGATTTCGTCGATGAATCCTTGGTCTTCAACAGCGTGCTCGGATTGAGCCACGGCCACTGACTGCAGATGGGATTGTCGTACGAACTCCTTTGAGCGCACGTCGGGCACCCAAATCTGTACGGGGCGTAGTCCTTGAGCGCGAAGACGCTCTCGATGAGCCCGCACTCGAATCTTGGATGACGGCTTCTTCTTTGGTGTTGGCATCGTACAATTGTTACATGTAACGCATGGATTGTCAAGTTACATGTAACCATCTTGCCGCGGGAGTTATTCGGGCGCTGCCGTTGGCTCGGTCTACAACTTTCAAACCGAACTTTCAGCAGTCCCGAGAGCCCCGCAACGTAAGACAAGTCTGAAGTGCTGAAGCGTAAGACGGGGTCATTGACTACCGGCGTAGTCCTCGGCAATCCCCCGAGTCAACGATCTCGATGTAGGGATTGATGCATTAGTAGTCGACACTAAGTGTATGTAAGCATTCTTCTTAAATGCACTTAGTGGAATAAGTGTATGTATAATGGTCTAATGAATACGGATAGAGAACCTAAGGGCGTGCCAGTAGGCGGACGGTTCAAGTCTCGTATGAACCCAGGGTCCAACGTGGTCCTACCTTCAAACTTGAATGATGACGAAGCCTGGCCACGAATTGAATTCGAGGAGCGCCGATTCGATGAGGAGATCAATCACGGCTCTCGTCGGCAGCGTCAAACAGCTCGTGGGCCATACCAAGCAGCGGTCGTTCCCGAGATCGCCGACATTGCGTCAATCAAAGTCCCCTCAGACGTGGCCGCACTCGCTGCCGAGGCCTCGGCGGAGATCGCTCGATTCGACGCGGAGATCGGTTCAGAACTCTCCAACTTCTCAGCAATACTTCTTCGCTCCGAGTCCGCATCGTCGTCAGAGATCGAGAACCTCACGGCCGGTGCGAAGGCAGTCGTGCTCGCTGAAATTGGTGATACCAGTAAGAAAAACGCAACGATGATCGCGGCGAACGCTCTTGCCATTAACCGTGCCATTGAACTTGCGGACCGACTTGACGAGGAGTCGATCATCGCCATGCATACCGCGCTCTTGCAAGACTCGCATCCAGAGTGGACGGGACACTGGCGTAGTGACCAAGTGAGAATCGGTGGATTCTCTGTTCACACAGCAAAATTCGTCCCTCCTCATCAAGATCGCGTGCCGGCAGCGATGACTGACCTTGTTTCATTTATGAAGCGGCAAGATATCCCGACGTTCGATCAGGCGGCCGTAGCGCACGCTCAGTTCGAAACGATCCATCCGTTCCCCGACGGCAACGGTCGAGTTGGACGGGCACTTATTCACGCAATCCTCAAGAACCGTGGATTGACGCACAACGTCACCGTTCCGGTTTCAGCTGGACTCTTGGCGGACACCGATTCCTACTTTGATGCGTTGACCGAGTACCGAAACGGTGATCCGGTCCCGATCATTGGACTCATGGCGGAAGCATCATTCTCAGCAATCGAGAATGGACGTCACCTCGCCGGCGATCTCCGCAACGTCAACGAAGATTGGCATCAAAAATTCAAGGCACGCTCTGACTCAGCCGTCTGGAGAGTGGCAGATTTGGTGCTCCGTCAACCGGCGATCGATTCCGCACTTGTGCAGCGAGATCTCTCGCTATCGCAACCTACGGCCGACCGCGCAATCGCACGATTAGTCGATGCCGGAATAGTGACCCCCGCTTCATCGAATCGTCGCTATCAGCGCTGGGTGGCCACCGACGTGATTGACGCACTCGACGCGTTCGCTAAACGAGCCGGGCGCCGATCGAGAGATTGATTGATCACGATCGGGCAATTCGTCCAATCACTCGAAATTTAAAACAACGTAGAAAAACGAGCACGCTATGACATGGTATCCAGGCCATTCACGAAGGCCTCAAGGTTAACTAATCTGATTCGCCGCGAGTGGCCAATGTAAACGGAGTCAATGGCGCGTGAGTTAAGCAGTTCATAAAGTTTCGTCCGGCTAACGGCGAGAAGCTTGGCTGCATCGGCCACAGTTAGAAGCAGTATCGGGGCCGAAACGACTTCCGAGACAACTGAGCGACTTTCATTCAGTAGATCACTCCCGGATATGGCGATCGCACTACTGCTCGAAAGAATTACTTCATCATTTGTCTTCGCCAGTTGATTGCCTAGATTGGCCTGACTTAAGGTAATGTCTGCTTCAGTTCGTCTCGCGATGCCGGTGATGTCGAGTGGCGAAACGGTGCGGTATCGCTCCTCAAAAATCCCACGCTTTATCCCACGGACTAACCGAACACCGTTAAACCAAGCCGACGTCAGCAAACGAGTTTTCCTTTTATTTAGAACTTTTTCGACATCACTAGACCATAAATTTTGGTCGGACCCCTCTTTTAATCCCAAGGTGCCGGGATCGAGACTCGGGCGGCCCCCCAGAAGAACTGGCTGCTTGTGCTCGTGGATCCCAATGGTCGCGACGGATCACGCCGTGATGATTGACGTCTTGAACGCCGAAAAGGGACCGTCGGCGCGCGTGGCCCTCGAGCTAAGTCCGAGTAGCGCGCGTGCGTTAGCCAACGCCATTCTCTCTACCCTCGACACCATTCCCACTGGACTCTTGGACCAACGCGCGACACTCGGCGCGTCGATCGACTTAATCATCGAGATCGCCTCGTCGGCGGACGCCAACGAGGAGCGCTACGCGCAGTCCTAATTTCGAGAGTTCGTTTCGACTGAGTTGGATCCACGTGGTTGTTCCTTCGCTCAGTTCGACGGTGACGTGGGCCTCGAAGCCAAGCAAGACAATTCTCGTGATTCGACCTTTATGTGTGCCTTCGTAAATCGAGACCAACTCCAGGTCGTGAGGACGAATCACTTCGCCCGCGAAGATCGTCGTCGGCCCCAAGAACTCGTGCACGAAACTCGACGAAGGGCGCTCGTAGAGCGCGAGTGGGTGACCCGACTGTACGACCCGACCTGAGCGCATGACGATGAGTTGATCCGCGACTTCCATCGCCTCTTGTTGGTCGTGGGTCACTAGCACCGTGGTCACTTGCAGCTGAGTATGAAGCTCCTTCAACCACACACGCAGTTCGGCCCGAACCACTGCGTCAAGAGCGCCAAAAGGTTCGTCGAGCAACAACACGCGAGGTTCGATGGCGAGCGCGCGCGCAAGGGCCATTCGCTGACGTTCACCACCTGAGAGTTGCGCCGGATAACTCTTTGCCTTGTGCTCGAGCTTGACGAGCGCGAGCAGTTCTCGTACGCGTGCGTCGATCTCCTTGGCACTGCGTTTACGGACCTTGAGACCAAAGCCCACATTTTTCGCTACGTTCATGTGACGAAAGGGCGCGTAGTGCTGAAAACAAAAGCCAATGTCGCGGTATCGCGGATCCAGTTTTGTGACGTCGTCGCCGTCAATGACGACGGTCCCCTCGTCGGGTGACTCGAGTCCACTGATTAGTTTGAGCAGCGTTGACTTTCCCGAACCCGACGGTCCAAGGACCGCCGTGAGCGAACCGTGGGCAATCTCGGCGCTGACGTCGTCAACGGCGGCTGTTGTGTTGTAGTGCTTCGTGAGATGCTTAAGCGAGATCGACACTTAGTTTCCTCTCTCGTCGACGAAGTAAGGCGAGTACTGCGAGGACGAGCGTGGACATCAGGGCCAACACCAACGCGCCGGCGTAGGAACCCAGTACGTCAAAGCGCTGATCCCAGCTATCGAAGATGTAGATGGGCAGCGTTTGGGTGACGCCCGAGATATTGCCCGATACGACGAGCACGGCGCCGAACTCGCCAAGCGTTCTCGCCAACGTGAGCGTGACGCCGTACATTACGGCCCAACGAATGGACGGCAACGTGACGTGCCAAAAGACACGAAGTCGCCCAGCGCCGAGGGTTCTCGCCGCTTGTTCTTGATCCGTGCCAATTTCGAGCAGCACTGGCACGATCGATCGCAACACGTAGGGCAGCGACACGGCCATAGTGGCGAGCGCGATACCGAGCGGCGTGAAAAGCACCCTGATTCCCCACGTCGCGAGTGGCGCGCCGAACCATCCAATGCGCGAGTAGGCCAACACGAGCGCGACGCCAATGATGACTGGCGATATCGCAACGGGCACGTCAAAAATCGTATCCAAGAATCGCTTACCAGCGAAATGGTGACGCGTCACCAGTATCGCCGCTCCCACGCCAATAACGGTGTTCACCGGTACGGCAACGGCGGCGACTTCGAGTGAGAGTTTCAGTGCGCTCAGTGCTTCGGGTCGAGTTATTTCAGCGAAGAAAGCGCCCAGTCCATGACTGAAGGCTTTGAGGACGAGGAACAGCACAGGAAGACCGACGAGGACTCCCACGTAGAGGAGTACCACGCCGCGCAGTGCCCATCGGCGTGAGTTTTTCATCAGAGCGTTCGCCTTTGGTACTTGCGTGACCACACACCCGTCGAGATCAACACGAAGAGGCTGATTAACAAAAGCGCTGTCGACACCGACGCCGCGTCATTCCAGAGGAAGCCCTGGGTCAAGTTATAGACATAGTTCGAAGCCGTCGTCGTTCGCCCAATTCCTCCAGCGATTAATGAAATGGATCCAAACTCTCCAATCGCTCTCGCGAAGGCCAAACCGAAACCACCGAGCACCGCTGGCCACAGTGAGGGCAACACCACCAAGAAGAACGTACGCACTCCCCCGGCACCGAGGGTTCTCGCGGCCGCTTCGATCTCGGGGTCGAGCGAGGCGAGCACTGGTTGCACCGCCCGCACCGAAAACGGCAACGTGACAAAGAGCAGCGCCATCATGAGTCCCATCCACGTCTCAAAGAGGTCGACGTGAATGGGACTATCGGCGCCATAGAGGGCGAGCAACACCACGCCCGCCACGATCGTGGGCAGGGCGAAGGGCAGATCTATCGACGCTTCGAGGAGCCCCTTGCCAATGAAACGATCTCGCACGAGGACCCACGCAATCGCGACACCCATCACCGCGTTGATGGACGCCACGCTAAGTGACAACCACAGGGAGAGCCAAATGGCCTTTCGCGCCCCGACGGCGGTGACGGCACGCCAAAAGGCGCCCAGTCCAATCGACACGTGCCAACGCCAAAATTCAAGACCTGTGCCATTCGTGCGTACCGATACCGAGAGTCCGTGGCTCACTAGAGCAGCAATAGGGATAAGAACGATGAGCGAAAGATACGAAACGATCAAGGCCCCGCCACCACCAGCGAGCAGCGGTAACGAAAGCCGTGACGGCCAACGTCGCCAGCTCGAAGGAGCTGGCGACATTGGACTCAACTGATCGTTTGATTTAAGTGGTGAAACCGTGGGCATTTTCGTCACTGGTGACTAAGCCAGTCGTCGCGAAAAATTGTTTCCACACTTTCGTCCAACCACCCAACTGGTAGATGGTTACCATGCGTGAAGGCTGGTAGAAACCGGCCTTCACTTGACGCGCGAAAATCGACAACGTCGCGCGGAAGTGATTGCCGATAAGTATCGCCTGGCCGGGCGCGGAGAACATGAACTTAAAGAAGGCAACCGCCTCAGGCTTGGCGTTGCCGCTCGTCGTCAACGCCGCAGGAGTCTCAATGAGCAAGTTCTGCGCGGGATTGATGATCTGGAACTTGGATCCGGCGGCGAGAGCCGCCTGCGCATCACTCTCGTATGCCAAGAGCACGTTCCCCGTTCCCAATTGGAACGTCGAAAGCGCCTTCGACCCGCTCGAGGGTTCGGCAACGACGTTGGCGATCAAATTGTTTAAGAATGTCCGGGCCGCTTTGGTGGAGCGACCCTGAAGAAGTTGCGATTCGTACGCGGCGAGAAGGTTCCACTTCGCACTACCAGAACTGATCGGATCAGGCGTGACGAGTTTCACGCGAGCGTTAGTCAGACTGTTCCATCCGGTGATGCCGAGCGGATTACCAGGGCGAACGACAATGACGACGGTGGAGTCCGCGACCATGCCACCCTCGGCCTTGCTGATTGAATTACTCGCCCACTTCTTCGAGACCAGTCCGGCACTCACTACGGTCTGTACGTCAGGCACGAGCGAAAGATTGACAATGTCCGCGGGCTGTCCCGCCGCGACATCTTGCGCTTGCGTGCCTGATGCACCAAATGAGTTCGTGAACGTCACTCCCTGACCGGCGGACGTGGCCTGAAAGGCGGACTCGAGCGCGCTATAGGCCGAAGAGATCGTCGAGTAACCGACCACGTTTACGCTGGCCGTGGACGCGGCCCCCGAACTGTTCGATACGCCCGTCACGCCCAGGAGGCCAACGATTGGAACAAGCACTAGTCGAAAGAGCTTATGTTGCATGGTTATCTATATCCTTTAATTTCTATGGAAGTAGTAGAGAATAGCAGAGGATTCTCGAAGTGTTGACATTTTGGGCATCTTTTTTTGAATTCCTAGAGAAACAAAAGGCTCCAGGTCTTCGTTAGTCGCGCCACGGGACCCAATGGGTCATGGCGCCCTCAATGAGAGCAAGTACGAAGTGGCGACGACCGACGGCGCGTCGCGACGTCGAGGGAAACTAGGAGTTCATTGATTTGTGAATGGTGGTGACAACGCGCTCGACCGAGGGAATGGCCATGTCTTCAAGTGAGTCGGCAGCCGGCAATGGGATGTGCGGCGTCGTGATGCGCACGATCGGTCCATCGAGGTCGTAGAAGATCTCGTCAGCGACAATCGAGGCCACCTCCGCTCCCCAACCACAGAGGCGCGGATTCTCTTCCACCGTGAAGAGTCGTCCAGTCGCGGACACTTCCTTCAGAATTGTCGCGGTGTCCAGTGGCACCAGTGAGCGAACGTCAATCACCGTGCACTCGATACCACTTGCTGAGAGCTCCTCCGCGGCTTCGAGCGCCTTGGGCACCATCGCGCCCAGCGCAACAATGGTCGCGTTCGATCCTTCGCGCAATACCTTCGCCGTTCCCAACGTGTCGACAATCTCGCCGTCGGGCACGTCCATCTTCGAGG
>DAIQOO010000084.1:0-7679 GCA_036787845.1 Acidimicrobiales bacterium | reverse complement strand
TGGGAAACTGGTCTGAGACATGTGCCCGACCTTACAGCGTGTGTCCTAATTCGACCCACCAACTCGTCTTGATCAACTGGTTACCCAGGTGCTACTTACTCACCGTCCGAGTACCGGGCTTGCGCCCATTTCTCGGTTCCGATCCAGCGCCCCCACTCCATTACTGGAGTGTTGTACGGGTGACGATCGGCTCTTCCCACGTGCGATAGACGGCGACGAGCAGGAAAAATGTGAGGTTGAAGCGCCGTGGGTCTTATAGAGACTCGAGGGTGACCTCTTCCGAGGTAGAGGTCAACAACTAGTGCTCAAGCGCGGTTCTGATAATCGCGCCGACGTGCTCGGTCTCGAGGAGGAAGCCATCGTGACCGGCTGGCGACGGGATGGCCGTCATGGGCCCCGCGCGCGGGATGAGACGAGCCAACTCCTCCTGTAACTCACGGGGATAGAGACGGTCAGTGGTGATGCCCGCTATGGTCACGTTGCTCCGCACACCCTTGAGTGCGGCGACGACCCCACCCCGGCCCCGCCCCACGTCGTGGTGGTTCATCGCTTCACTGAGCACGATGTAGCTGTTGGGATCGAAGCGGGCAGCCAACTTGTCGCCCTGGTGGCTCAAGTAGGACTCGATGGCGTAGCGACCCCGCTCGAGCACCGCATCGTCGTCCTGGGCGTCTCGCCCGAAGCGGGACTCGAACTCCGTCCACGTGCGGTAACTGAACTGTCCGATGCCCCGAGCGATGGACAGCCCATCCCGGGGTCCGTGCGTTCCCTCGTAGTAGTCACCACCCAGAAAGAACGGGTCGGCCCGGATTGCCCGCACCTGCAACGAGCACAGGGCGATCTGGTCGGCGGTGCCGGCGGCACCCACCGCGATGACGACGGCCCGATCGACTCTCGACGGATGACCGACCACCCACTCAAGGGCCCGCATACCGCCCATCGAGCCACCCACCACGCCGGCCCATGTCGCGATGCCGAGGTGATCGGACAGGGCCACCTCCACGTTGACCTGGTCGCGGATCGTAATGAGGGGGAACCGCGAGCCGAACGGCCTGCCGTCGGGCGCCGTCGAGGATGGACCGGTGGTGCCCTGGCAACCTCCGAGCACGTTCGGGCAGACCGCGAAGAACTTGTCCGTATCGATGGCCAAACCGGGACCGATGATCCCCTCCCACCAACCGGGCGTGAGATGGCCAGGACCGGCTTCACCGGTCGCGTGCGAGTCACCGGTGAGGGCGTGCAACACGAGCACCGCGTTGGACTGGGACGCGTTAAGCGAACCCCACGTTTCGTAGGCGACCGTCACCGGGCCGAGACGTCCCCCGCCCTCCAGCGCGAAGCCGTCGCCGCCAGTGAGTGTTGCGAACTGTCGTCGTCCGGGTTCGTCCCCCGCGCGCCAGAAGACGGACGACGCGCCGGTCACGCTCCGTGGGCCGCCCGGAAGCCAGCCTCGAGATCGGCCAGAATGTCCTCAATCGACTCGATGCCCACCGAGAGACGCACGAGGTCCGGGCTGACGCCAGCTGAGACCTGTTCGGCCTCGCTCAACTGCGAGTGGGTCGTCGAAGCCGGGTGGATGGCGAGGCTGCGCACGTCGCCCACGTTCGCGAGGTGGCTGAACAGTTCCAGTCCCTCGATGAAACGTCGACCGGCGTCGACGCCCCCCTCGATGCCGAAGGCGACGATGGCCCCGCCACCTTTGGGGAGATACCGCTGCTGTCGCTCGTGCCAGGGGCTGGAAGCCAGTCCCGAGTATTTCACCCATCCGACGTCGCTGCGGGCCTCGAGCCAGTTCGCCACCGCGGTCGCGTTCGCGACGTGACGCTCCATTCGAAGACTCAAGGTCTCGAGTCCTTGAATGAAGAGGAACGAGTTGAGCGGGGCGATCGCGGGACCGAGGTCCCGCAAGTACTGGAGACGAGCTTTCAGTACGAACCGCGCCGGGAAGAGTGAGGGGGGAAGCTGGCCGAAGATGAGGCCGTGGTAACTCGGGTCGGGCTCGGTGAATGACGGGAACCGGCCGCTGTTCTCGTAGTCGAAGGTTCCCCCGTCGACGATCACGCCACCGATGGACGTACCGTGGCCGCCGATGAATTTCGTCGCGGAGTGCACGACGATGTCAGCACCGTGCTCCAACGGACGCAAGAGATAGGGCGTGGCGAGGGTATTGTCGACCACGAGAGGGATCTTGTGGTCGTGAGCCACCTTCGCTACGCCCACCACGTCGAGCACGTCACCCTTCGGGTTCCCCAGGGACTCGGCGTAGAAGGCCTTCGTGTTGGGGCGTATCGCCGCGGCCCAGGCAGCCAGGTCATCGGGGTCGTCGACGAAGGTCGTCTCGATGCCCAACTTCGGCAGTGTGTAGTGGAACAAGTTGTACGTTCCGCCGTAGAGCGAAGACGAGGAAACGATGTGGCCACCGTTTTCGGCAAGATTCAAGAGCGCGATAGTCTCGGCGGCCTGTCCGGATGCCACCGCCAGAGCGGCGACACCACCTTCGAGTGAGGCGATTCGCTCCTCAAAGACGTTCTGCGTCGGGTTCATGATCCGCGTATAGATGTTCCCCAATTCGGACAATCCAAACAGTGCCGCCGCGTGCTCGGTGTCACGAAAAACGTAACTCGCGGTCTGATAGATCGGCACGGCTCTGGCACCGGTAGCCGAATCGGGCGCCGCACCGGCGTGAATCTGTCGCGTCTCAAATCCCCAATTAGTCATTCTTCTCTCCTCATCTGCTGGTGGTGTGTCACTTTTCGTTATCGGGGAGCCCCGTGGATAGAAATACTAGATAAATCTGATGGAAGTAGTCAACTTTCACTCGGACCTTGGACACCAGCCACGTCTTTCGACGCCAAACGCCAGTGTCCTAGTAGCAGGGCTGGGGCGTCGGTCCTCCGACACCATTTTGCTCACGCGAAACCACTTTGGTGGAGTTCGCTGTTGTCACTTGATCTGGTGTCGGATGAGCCAATCGGTTCAGTCGGTCAGAGCGAACTGGTGGGTCCAATTGGAACACACGCTGTAGGGAAAGTACGTTGAGTGCGAAAAGGAGACACCATGACACGACTCGAAGTAGGTAACAAAGCGCCGGCGTTCACGTTGGTCAACCAACGTGGAGAGAAGGTCGCGCTCAAGGACTTCAGTGACGAGCGCGTCGTGCTCTACTTCTACCCCGCTGACGACACTCCTGGTTGCACCAAGGAGGCGTGTCAATTCAACGACGCATTGTCGGGCTTTAAGAAGTTGAACGTCAAGGTCGTGGGCGTCTCCCCCGACGACGCCGCCTCGCACGTTGCCTTCCAAAAGAAATACGGTTTGAAGTTCGATTTGCTGAGTGATCCCAATAAGACCGTCATGGCAAAGTACGGCGCCTACGGCGAGAAAATGATGTACGGAAAGAAAGTCTTGGGCGTCATTCGCTCCACGTTCGTCATCGGGCCCAGCGGCAAAATAGAACACGCGTTCTACGGCGTTCGCGCCGACGGGCACGCCGAGAAGGTGCTGTCGAAACTGATGAACTAGCGCGCGTTGGTGCGTCGCACTGAGCGAATGCGCAACGCTAGACCAGCGAGAAGGAGCAGCACGATGACGATGATGGTGGGCGTCTGGGCGTAATGGAAGTCCTTGGAGACATGACGCCAATTCGATCCAGCCGCGTCACCCAGTGACACCAACAGTGTCACCCACACAAACGAGCCGATCAACGTCAACACGGCGAATCGTCCGCGCTTCATCTCGGCGATCCCTGCTGGCACTGAGATAACGCTGCGGATTACGGGCAGCACGCGACCTATGAGCACTGACCACGCGCCGTACTTCTCGAACCACCGTTCCGACGCGTCGAGGTCTTTGTGCGAGAGAAGAATCCACTTGCCCCAACGATCCACGATGGTCCGGCCGGCGCTGCGACCAACTTCGTACGCGATTTGAGATCCCACGAGCGATCCGAGTGTGCCGATAATAATGACGACCCAAAAATTGAACTGCGCGTGGCCCGTGACGGCCGCCGTGCATAGAGCACCGGCAAAACCGAAGGTCACTTCAGAGGGAATTGGAAAGCAGGCCGACTCCGCGATCGAGAGAACGATGAGCGCAAAGTAGCCGTAACTCTGGACGAAGGATTGCATCTGTCCATTCTTACCGACGAACTGACCAGCCCTCAACCACTTCTACTTCTGGTGCTGGGAGCACCAATAGGTCGTTCTGCCACCAATGGTCGCGAGCAACATCGTCCCACCGTCCTTTGGACAGAGACCGCCGGGAAAACGCGCGTCCATGTGGTCACCTAGGTGCGAGCCACCGCGTCGTCCCAGCGAGCGCATGGTCCGGCGAAAAGCATTCAGTAGTCGACGACGATCGTCTGCGTTAAGTAGTCCCGTCGGCGTGCGCGGGTCGATGCCGGCGCGAAACAGAATCTCGTCGCCGAGCAAGTTGCCAACGCCAGCGACGCGCGACTGATCAAGCAGTCGCGCCTTGATCGCGGGTCCCTCGCCACGGGTCACCTCGAGCAGTTGATCGAACTGCGCTTTCGTCAGCGTCAACGCGTCGGGGCCGAGTTCGTCGAGGTCGGGATCGATCTCGAAGCGAGCGAGACGCCGGGGATCGTGCATGACGAGTTTTCGACCGTCGCTGAACTCGAGGCCGCCACGTAGCCATTTCGCTTGATAGGAGTGTGGCCCATAGAAGAGTCCTTCGACGCCAGCGTCGCCGTCGAGCAAGAGTACGCCGGTCATGCCAAAACGAAGTCCGAGTGTGGGACCGTTGGTCTCAAGAAGTAAGAGTTTGCCTCGGCGCGACGTCGAGGTCACGGTCAGGTTCTTGACTGCGCGCGCCCACGACGACGGTGAGTGAAGTTTTTTCGCGAGGTAGCCGTCGGCCCATCCGCGCGTGATCGTCGCGCCCACGACGCGATCAGCTAACTGACGGTACGACTCCACTTCAAGTATTTCGGGCACTCGAGGAAGCGTACCGGCGAACGCCGCGGCGTCCTTCCTCACTATTGTGGATTGGTGGCCGTCGACAAACCGCAGTGGAAAGAACTCTTCAGCGAGGTCGTGACCTCGGGGCTGTGCACCGGGTGCGCGGCCTGCGTGATTGCCTGTCCCCACCCGGTTCTCGACTACGAATCGGACAACGGCGTCTACAAGCCGTTCCACCTCGACCTCGACGGTGGACCCGACGACTGCACGCACGGACAAAAGGGCTGCACAATGTGCACCAGAGCCTGTCCGCGTTTTCGCAACTGGGAAAGTGAGATCGACACGCAGCGATTTGCCCGTGAGCGTACCGACGACGAGATCTACGGTGTCGGTGACGTCTTGCTCGCCCGGGCGAGCGATCCTTCGCTCATCGAAAACGGACAAGACGGCGGTTTCGTCTCGGCGCTCTTGATCTACGCCCTCGAACACGACATCGTCGACGCCGCGTTGGTGAGTGGCCTCGAAGGCGACGGCTCCACCTGGCGCGCCAAGCCGATGGTCGCTAGAACGAGAGCGGACGTGCTCGCCACGGCCAAGTCGCGCTACACCTACAGCGCCAACTTGTTGGCGTACCCAGAAGCGGCCGAAGGCGGCGCCGAACGCATCGCGCTCGTCGGCCAGGGATGTATGGCGTCGGCGCCGGGCGCGATGCAAGCGCGCAAGGCTGGCAAAATCGCTCGACGACTGTCTCTCACCATCGGTCTGTTGTGTTCCAAGACCTTCGACGACTCGATCTTCGGAGAGCTGTTCGAAGCGAAGTACAACATCAAGCGCGCCGACATCACCAAGATGAACATCAAGGGTGTATTTCAACTTTGGACGAAAGACGGCGGGTTTCACGAGATCCCGCTCAAAGAGGCCCAGGCGTTCACGCGCGAGGGCTGCACGCTCTGTCCGGACTTCGCCGCCGAACACGCCGACCTCTCAACGGGCGGTATCGGTGCCTTTGGTGACTGGACGCTCGTTATCGTGCGCACCGACATAGGACGCGAACTCATGAGTGCGATGAAGGACGAGGGAATAATCGAGACCCGTCCCGGTGACGACGACCCCGGCGCGGTCGCGTTGTTGCACAAACTCGCGAGAGTGTCGCGCAAGCGTTGGCCCGAAAGTGCCGTCCCCGGTCCCCGGCGCTTGCCGGTGACGCCGGGTTAAGCCGCCGTTAGAGTCACCACGTGGCGAACCGACCAACTTTTACGACGATCCTTCTCGTTCGCCACGGCACCACCGCCACCACCGGATCGGTCCTTCCCGGACGTGCGCCGGGCCTTCACCTCTCAGAACGTGGACAAGCGCAAGCGAACGAACTCGCCGAACGGCTCCAACAACTAACCCGTAAGCCCACGGCGCTCTACGTGTCGCCCCTTGAGCGCACGAGAGAGACGGCGGCGCCCCTCGCGAAGGCACTTCGGCTCCGCGCCGTAGCGGATCGAGGACTTTTGGAGTGCGACTTTGGTACGTGGACTGGCAAGAAGCTCGCGACACTCTCCAGGCGGGTCGAGTGGCGCGCGGTCCAACACGCGCCCAGTACCTTTCGCTTCCCCGAAGGAGAGTCCTTTTCAGAGATGCAGCAAAGGATGTGGTCGACCTTAGAGCGACTGGCGAAACGCCACCGCAACCGCACGATCGTCGTCGTCAGTCACGCCGACCCGATCAAAGCGGCCGTCACCTACGCCCAAGGCGTGCCGCTCGATCTCTTTCAACGCACGGTCATCTCTCCCTGTTCAGTCAGTGCCATTGCTTTCACGAACGCAACGCCCATCGTGCTTAGCGTCAACAACACCGCTTCGTTGAAGGATCTCAGTCCCTCGTGAACTACGTCTTCTTGCAACCAGACAAGATCATGGTCGGCGTTCGTGGCGACGTTGGCAACCGACTCTTCCTCTTCCAAGTGCGAGAAGGACGTCGCCTCGCCATCATCAAGGTCGAAAAAATCCAACTGGCCGCACTCGCGCAGTGGATCAGCCAAGTACTGAGCGAGCTCGGTCGACCCGATCACTTGCCCGATGACTTCGCGCTCGAGCCCGAGTACGAAGCGGACTTCGTCGCGGGTGACATCGCGGTCTCACTCGACGAAGAAGCGCAAGCCATTGACGTGACCATCGAATCGATCGAAGAAGACTCGTCACTGAACGTGCGTCTAAGTCGCGAATGGGCCGCTGGTCTCGCCATTGCGATTGTTCGTCTCGTCGAAGCCGGACGTCCACTATGTCCACTCTGCGGGGGCCCACTCGACCCCAAGGGCCACGACTGTCCGCGCACGAACGGGCACCGACCCCCGATCCGTTAGCTCTTGATGACGCGTGACGAAGAGCGACTACTGCTCTTGAACGGTGTGATCACCGTCGAGGGCCGAGTGCAGGGATCCTCGAACCAGGCGCTGCTGGTCTCGTTGACCTGGAACGATCTGAGTGGACTGGCCTGTTACAAGTCTGAGATGGGTGAACGGCCGCTCTGGGACTTTCCAGACGGGCTCTGGCGACGCGAGATAGCGGCGTACGAACTCGACGTTCAACTCGGCACCGATCTCGTGCCGACGACCGTTGGACGCGAAGACGCACCGTTTGGTCCAGGATCGTTGCAGTGGTGGGTTGGGGACAATCAAGAGGACCACTACTTCACGTTGCGTGATCGTCCGGAGTTCCACGACTGGTTCGCGCGACTGGCGGCCTTTGACGTCATCGCCAACAACGCCGATCG
>DAIQOO010000083.1:4546-7689 GCA_036787845.1 Acidimicrobiales bacterium | reverse complement strand
CTGTGGCGCCAGATCGCGCGCGCCGCGTGGGAGTGCGCGGACCCGGGTCTGCAGTTCGACACGACGATCAACAAGTGGCACACCTCGTCGAACACCGACCGCATCAACGGATCCAACCCCTGTTCGGAGTACATGCACATCGACAACTCGGCGTGCAACTTGGCGAGCATCAACCTCATGAAGTTTCTGCGTGACGACGGCCATTTCGACGTCGAGGCCTTTAAGAGCGCGATTGACGTGCTCTTCAGCGCTCAGGAGATCCTCGTGGGTGCGGCCGATTACCCGACTGAGAAGATTGCTGAGAACTCTCGCAAGTTCCGCCAGCTCGGACTCGGTTACGCCAACCTCGGCGCGCTTTTGATGGCCTCTGGTCACGCGTACGACTCCGACGAAGGACGTGCCTGGGCCGCCGCGATCACCGCGTTGATGACCGGACACGCCTACGTGACCAGTGCGCGCACCGCGGGACGCATGGGCCCTCACGAGGGCTACGCAGAGAACGCCGAGCCGATGATCAACGTATTGCGCATGCACCGCGACGCGTCGTACCAGATTGATGAGACGAAGGCGCCGGCGGAGATTCTCCAAGCCGCTCAACGCGCGTGGGAAGAGGCCGTGGACTTAGCTGGCCGTCACGGTGTTCGTAACGCCCAGGCGACCGTCCTGGCGCCAACGGGCACCATCGGGCTGTTGATGGACTGTGACACCACGGGCATTGAGCCAGACCTCGGACTCGTGAAATTCAAGAAGCTCGTGGGTGGCGGCAACATGTCGATCGTCAACCAGACGGTGCCGCGCGCCCTCGAGGTACTCGGATACTCCCCGGACGAGGTGACCGAGATCCTTGCTTACATCGACGAACACAAGACAATCGTTGGCGCGCCATCACTAAAGGCCGAGCACTTGCCAGTCTTCGCGTGTTCAATGGGTGACAACACGATTCACTACTCGGGTCACGTGCGGATGATGGGTGCAGTGCAGCCCTTTATCTCGGGCGCGATCTCTAAGACCGTGAACATGCCAGAGGACGCCACCATCGAAGACGTGGAGAACCTCCACCTCGACGCGTGGCGACTCGGCATCAAGGCCGTCGCGATCTACCGCGATAACTGCAAGGTGGGCCAGCCACTGTCGACGGCGACGAAGGGCGGCGTTGGTCAAAGTGCACCGTTGGTCGAAGTGGACGTTGACGTTGACGCCGCGGAGATGGTCGAGCTCTACGCGCGCATTGAGAAGTTAGAAGCCGCGCTCGAGCACGCTCGTGACGAAGGGACCCACGTCGTCGTTGGAGCCGTGCGAGAGCGTCTCGCTCGTCGACGCGTCTCTTCTACCTTCGCGTTCCGCGTCGCGGACTGCGAGGGCTACGTCACGGTGGGTGAGTACGAAGACGGTCGACCCGGTGAGGTGTTTATCAAGGTCGCCAAGCAAGGTTCGACGCTCGCGGGCATCATGGACGCGTTCTCGATCTCCATCAGTCTCGGTTTGCAGCACGGCGTGCCGCTCGCGACGTACGTCAAGAAGTACGCGAACATGAAGTTCGAGCCGTCGGGCATGACCGACGACGCCGATCTTCGTATCGCGACCTCACTCGTTGACTACATCTTCCGTCGCTTGGCGCTCGACTACTTAAGCCCCGTTGAACGCGAGGATCTGGGTGTCCTGTCGACGAGTGAGCGGATTCAACCGACCTTGCCCGAGGTCGTTGAGCAGGCGACGCCAACGCTGAACCTGCCGGTGCAGTCATCGTTGATGGAGAGCGAGGCGCCTGCCGCACTCTTCGCGCCCGCACCGTCAACACCAGTGGCGTCGCCGTTGCTTAGTCGTTCGGAGCAGCGTGATGCGCCAATGTGTTACCAGTGCGGTAACGCCATGCAGCGTGCTGGTTCGTGCTACGTCTGCTCGACTTGTGGCGCGACGAGTGGCTGTTCGTAGATCTGAGTAATATGCCGACGCCGTTCGCTGAGCTGAACGGAGTCCTCGAAGAACTGGTTCGAACAGCACGGGACGTCATGGGCAACGACTTTGTCGGCGCGTATCTCCAGGGTTCGTTCGCGCTGGATGCCGGAGACCTGGAGAGTGATTGTGATTTTCTCGTCGTTGTTCGACGCAGGGTCAGCAGTACACAGGAGAAGGCACTCAGGAGTTTCCACGATGAACTTCCCACTCGAAAAGGATTCTGGAACCGCCACCTCGAGGGCTCCTACGCGCCCAAGGACGAACTGAGAACCGTTGAAGGAATCGGTGAGGATTGGCTCTACATTGATCATGGCTGGCGCGAAATGCAGTGGTCGCAGCACTGCAACTCCGCCGTGGTCCGTTGGATTCTCCACGAAAGGGGTGTTGCCCTCGCCGGGCCTCCTGCGTCGGAGTTGGTCGAGGCCGTCCCCAAGGGAGTACTTCGAGAGAGGATGCGTCACGAAATCCCCACCCTCATTGATGATCTCTTGAGTTGGGTCACGTTCGACATCGCGTGGGCCCAGCGATACGCGGTCACCTGTCTCTGTCGGATGTGGTTCACATTCGAGACGGAAGAGATAATTTCGAAGCGCGGGTCATTGGAATGGGCCAAAGGCAGACTCGGGTCCTCCTGGCATCCGCTGATTCAAAACGCGATTGAAGACCGTGCGCTTGGTTGGAATCCAGGTCAGAAGCCCGACGCGCGTTGGGTGGCCGAGACCTATGACTTCGCTCAACTTGTGACGAAGGCGACGTCCGCGTAGACCGCGATGAAAAAGTAATGGGGAGCGCCACTCGGTGATAGTCATGGTGTCAGAAGCATCACTCATGGGAGACGTAATGGCCGGATCGAAGCAAAGGATTTCCTATTTTCCATTGTCGCAAATGGATGACCAGATGATGAGGGTGATGGAACGTTGCGCCGCCGAAGGTACGCCGCGACCCGAGAGTTCCGCGATCCGTGGCCATTCACAGGGCGCGTTGTGGGCGTTTGACAACGCGTGGGAGAAACTGCTTCGCAATGGTGTGGTTGATCATTCGTTGAAAGAGTTGTGTCGGGTCTACGTGTCGCGTTCAGTCAAGTGTGAGTACTGCGGCAATCAACGCAGCGAAGCGGCGTCGTCAACGAGCCTCACTGAGGGAAAGTTTGATGAACTCATGAACTTTGAAACGTCGACAACCTACTC
>DAIQOO010000083.1:0-4446 GCA_036787845.1 Acidimicrobiales bacterium | reverse complement strand
CGTCGTCGACGTAGCGAAGACCACGTTGAGCCAGGCGTTCGCGCATGTCGTAGACGTCGAGCCCTAGTTCGCCCTTCGCCAATCGCTCGCGCGAGATCTGCTCGTTCGCTTCCCTCGACCTGCTTGCTGCAATGACCGCGGTTGCGTCCTCGCGGCGCACGACGACAACGCCATCGTCGTCCGCGACAATCACGTCGCCCGGGCGAACGTAGGCACCCGCACAGACCAGAGGTGTTTGCACGTTCCCCGGTGTCTCCTTGACGGTGCCCTGGGCGGAGATGGTCTTGGACCAGACGGGGAAGTTCATCTTGGTAAGTTCAGCCACGTCGCGCACCCCCGCGTCAATGATCAGCGCTCGAATGCCGTGCGCGACGAAGCTGGTGGCTAAGAGTTCACCGAAGAAGCCGTTGTCGCACGCACTCGTGGGTGAGACGACCACAACGTCGCCGGGCTTGGCCATCTCGACCGCGAGGTAGAAAGACCAGTTATCGCCGGGCGTCACTTCGCAGGTCAACGCGTTGCCGGCGATTCGCGCCCCTCGGTAGATCGGGCGAAGGTGCGACCCGAGCAGTCCGAGGCGACCTTGCGCCTCGTGAATTGTGGCGACACCAAAGGTGCCCAACTCGTCAACGAGCGTCATTTCGGTGCGCGGGGTATTGCGAACAACTACTGTCATCGCAGCTCCTCGATCGACTATTCGCCGTCTTTAACGGTTCAGGGTGTTGGTTACTCCACCACAGTAGTTACGTAGCGCAATAGAACCTACGTGGACGGCATCGTTGTCGAGGTGCCTCATTCGATTGGGATTCTTTGACCTCGTCGAAGTGCACGTAGATTCGAGGTAGTAACCACGGAGGAGTTTCTATGGCCATCAACGTCACACCAATACCTGGGGTGAGTCCCGAAATCAACGAACTGCGACGTCGAACCGCCGATCTGATCAACAATGAGGTGTTGCCCCACGAAGAAGTGTTGTGGCGTTCGCGTCGAGGCGCGGAACACTCAAGTGACGAGCGCGAGTCGATGCGTCGCGAGAGCTTCGAGCTTCGAGAGTTAATTAAGACCAAGGTCTTCCAAGCGGGGCTGTGGGCGCCTCATCTACCCAAGGAGTACGGCGGGGCCGGTCTTGACTTCTTGTCGCTCGCCTACATGTACGAGATCCTCGCGTACGCCGTGGGCGCGCCCACGCTCTTTGGTATTGCGGCACCGAACTCGGGTAACGCGAGCATTCTCGTGAAGTACGGCACGGAGGAGCAGAAGCAAAAATGGTTGCTGCCACTCATCGCTGGAGAGATGGAGTCGGGCTTTTCGATGACCGAACCGGATAACGCCGGTTCTGACCCCCGTTCCATTACGACCGAGGCCGTTCGCGACGGCGACGAGTGGGTCATCAATGGCCACAAGTGGTTCACGTCGAACGGAATCGACGCGAATTTTTTCATCGTCATGTGTCGCGCCAACGACGAGTCGGGCGAATACGGACAGCCGGGTCGAATGACCCAAATCATCGTGCCGAGCGACACGATGGGCGTCAACATCATTCGAGGCATCGGGATCTTTGGCCACGCCACCTCAGATCACTGCGAGATCAGGTACGAGAACGTGCGCGTGCCAATCGAGAACACGTTGGGTCTCGTTGGTCAAGGGCACCAGGCCGCCCAAGACCGACTGGGCGCCGGGCGGGTGTATCACTGCATGAACTCGATCGGTCAGATGTGGCGTGCGTTCGATCTCATGGTCGAACGCACTTTGGTGCGTGAGGTGCACGGCGGATTGCTGAAAGACAAGCAGTTCATTCAGGGTTTCATCGCCGAAAGTTACATGGATCTCCAGTCCGCACGACTCATGACCATCAACGCCGCGGAGAAAGTGGCGAATAACGACCCTGACGCTCGCACGGCAATTTCGGCGATCAAAGTCTTCGTGCCGGCGGCGTTCCATCGCGTGGTCGATCGCGCAATCCAAGTGTGGGGTGGCGCGGGGGTTAGTAACGATCTGCCGCTCGCACAGATGTACTTGACCGCTCGGGTGCTGCGTTTAGCTGATGGACCAGACGAGGTTCACAAGATCCTCATGGCGAAGAACATTCTCCACCGCTACGAAAAGGGCGAAGGCTGGAACTTCGGGACGTGACAACGACTGGAGAGTAGCGCCGTTAATACCCGTTGACGCCCGGCACCAGCAGCTTCGTCGTGGTGCTCGTGCGTTTAGTGCACACTTTGATCGGCAGGTGCACGTAAGTCTTGGTGATGAACGAACCCAAAGTGACGAGCACGCCGTCGGCCGATTTCGCCACGCAGGTCGAGGGCGTGTAGTTACTCGTCTCCACGACGCCAAAGGCGACGCTCACCGAGCGACGCGTCGCGAGTATTTGGCGAACGGGCATCATGCCCATGGACTGACTGTGCGCAAACGGTCCAACGCTGCGATGCCCACTGCCCACGACGGGCTGAATGGCGGGCACGCCCCACATCGCGCACGCCGCGCCGGAATTGGTGAAGACAATCGGGTAGTAAATAGTGCCCGCGGTACCTTGCGAGGCACCGTGCGTGACTTTGATCTGCATCGGTACGCACGAGCGAATGGTGATCGCCGACGCCGCGTTGACTGATCCAAGGAGTGGTAGCGCACCACCGGTGCCAAGTCCGCCCGCAACAAAACCAAGCGCCACTAGGGCTGTTTTCACTGTCCTCATAACTCTGATCCTTTCACGGCTCCTCCCTAACGTTATGTCGCCTCGCCAGCGAAACTTACTCAGTGATCAGCCAAGAGATGTCAACGCCACCACCAACACGTTGTGAGAAGACCCGTCAGATCGCGGGTTCGGGCCGACCATCGGCACTCGCGCTGATGTGGCGACGAAGGTTCATCAACATGGCGCCGCCCACCAGCGCGGTCAGGCCCGTGCCGATGGGCCACCAATTGCCCAGGTGCACGCTGTAGTAGAGAGCAGTAATGGCGGGCGCGAGCGTGCCGGAGATTCCCCACGACAGTCCCGCGGCGGCGTTGTAGCGCCCTCGGAGGTGCTCGGGCGCAATGTCGTTCACTATGGCTGTGCCGGCGGGCTGCAACATGGTCTCTCCGATGGCGAAGACCACCATCGCGAGACACAACATGGCAATCGAGGCGCTGGCTGGAAGTGCGAGCGTCGACTCGAGGATCACCCAGAAGATGAACCAGAAGGCGGCCACGACGCCCAAGACCCGAGTTCGACTCTTGCCTTCAATGCGATTGAGTACCCACAACTGCGCCACGACGATTGTCATGGTGTTGAAAAAGAAGATGATGCCAATGGCGTGGACGGAAAGCTTTAAATTATTGACGACAAAGAGGCTGAGCCCCGCTTCGAGCGAGCCGTAGCCACCAATCATCAAAAACACTGACGCCACGACGTAACGAACGAGTCGACGATCTTTCAAGACCTCGCGCCAACCCTCGGCACTCTTCACCGGGTCGTCGTGATGGTCGGTGACGGGCCCACCGTGTTTGCGTAGCGACAGGTAATAGAGCGCGGCAACGATCGTGACGAACGCGTTGAAAATGTAGAGCATGACGAAGGTATTGGGCTGTCGAAGGTTCACGACCGTCGCCGAGATGAGTGTCCCAAGGCCGATGCCGAGATTGACGAGCATGAAGTTGAAACCAAAGGCGCGCTGGCGATGTTCGCGCGTGACGAGACGAGTGAGCATGGTGCTCCCGGGCCCCCAACCCGCACCGCCAAAGACGGCGATGAGTAGGGCGGCGAGCGTTGCCTGTGCACGGGTGTGCGCGAGCGCCCAGATTACGAGCGCGCAGGCGTCAGCGCTATAGGCGATGAGGATCACGCGAAGTGGACCAAAGCGATCGGTCATCGTTCCCCACAGGGGAGCGCTCGCGAGTCCTACCACTGCCGAGAGTGCGAGGAGCAGCGTCGCGAAGCTCGTTGAGAAACCGCGCACGTTGTGCAGGTACACGACGAAGAGCGAGAGCGTGAGACCATTGCCAATGCAACCAATGAAGGTGCAGATGAAAAAACGGCGTAGCGGACCGCGAATTTCCGAGCGAAAATTTGAAGGCACGAGGGTGTCGAGGAGTTTCACGAGGCCATCAGGTTACTTGAACGGTCTTGTGCGGTGAATCACAAGAGTCGAGAAATTCATTCGCCACCGGAGATTAAGGTTATGTGATTGGCGCTTCGCGCGAACAGAGAGGTACCACCCCTTGAGCACTCGATTGGCCAAGAGCCCCGTTGACCTTTTAGTTGAGATTGCTCCCGACGTTGAGCGGCTCTACAACCGTCACCTCGAAGCGCCACGTCTGTGGTACCCCCACGAACAGATCAACTGGGGTGAGGGCGAGGACTTCAATGAGCGTCCATGGTCGCCCGAGGACTACCCGCTCGGCGACGGCGTTCGAAGTTCGATCTACGTCAATCTCCTCACTGAGGACAACTTGCCGTACTACACC
>DAIQOO010000011.1:24456-25865 GCA_036787845.1 Acidimicrobiales bacterium | reverse complement strand
ATTTGATTGCATCGAAATTTCGGTGGCGAATGAGGATCCATCGCCAAGAGACGTTCGACCTCTTCGGTTCTCGCCTGGTACTGCCACGCCTGAGCCCAGGAGAGAAAGAAACGCTGCGCGCCAGTGAATCCATCAATCACGGGCGGCGCTTCGCCCTTGAGTGAGATGAGGTACGCCTTCCACGCGATGCCTACACCACCGAGGTCGCCGATGTTCTCACCGATGGTGAGCGCGCCATTCACGTGTTGACCAGGCGTCTGGCTCGGGACGAGTTCGTCGTACTGATCGATGAGCGAACGAGTGAGTTTTTCGAACGCCTCGCGGTCTGATGGTTCCCACCAGTCAAAGAGTCGACCATTGCCGTCCACCTTCGATCCCTGATCGTCGAACCCGTGTCCGATCTCGTGTCCAATCACCGCACCAATGGCGCCGAAGTTCGCCGCGTCGTCACGATTGACGTCAAAGAAGGGCGACTGCAGGATGGCCGCGGGAAAGACGATCTCATTAAAGCCCGCGTTGTAGTACGCGTTGATCGTCTGGGGCGTCATGAACCATTCATCGCGGTCGATGGGCGAGCCGATCTTCGCGAGATCGCGATGGAACTCGAAGGCGCTTGCTGATCGCACGTTAGCGAATACGTCGTCGGGGACAATGTCGAGTGACGAATAGTCACGCCACTTCACTGGATAACCAATCTTGGGCGTGAACGCACCCAGCTTCTCCAGCGCTCGCTCGCGAGTCGCGGGACTCATCCACGCCAAGGTCGTAATGCTCTGTCGATACGCTTCGACGAGGTTCGCGACTAACTCGTCCATACGGGTCTTCGCCGCGGGCGGGAAGTGCCGCTCTACGTACACCTTGCCGACTGCTTCGCCAAGCGCTCCTTCGACCAACGAGACGCCACGCTTCCAGCGATCGCGTAGCTCGGGAGCGCCCGTCAGGGTGCGCCCGTAAAAATCAAAATGTTCGTCCACGAAACTCTTCGAGAGATACGGCGCGTTGCCCCGAATAATCTGCCAGGACAACCAGTCCTTCCAGGCTTGAAGGTGCGCGTCGTCGAAGAGTTCGCCAAGTCCCTGCGTGAAACTCGGTTGGCGAAGAACTACTTCGTCAAAGGCGTACGTAGGCGCCGCGAAGGCGCTCTTCCAGTCGACGAGGCTCGCCTTCTCCCCAAAGAGTTCTGCAGCGTCCTCCCACGTCAAGAGGTTGTACGTCTTTTCCTTGTCGCGCGAAGCGACATTGTCCCAATGTCGTCGAGCGATCTCGGTCTCTAGATTAAACACCCGAGTGGCGCGAGCATCGGCGTGGTCGAGTCCGGCGAGTTCGAACATGCGTCGAAGATGAACCACGTAGGCATCGCGCACGGCAGCGAAATGCTCTTCGCGGTAGTAACTCTCGTCGGGCAGTGA
>DAIQOO010000011.1:19855-24356 GCA_036787845.1 Acidimicrobiales bacterium | reverse complement strand
TCGCCAAACTTGCGCGCCTCGCTGCCTTCGCTCGCTGATTGGGCTTGTTCGATGATGTCTCTAATGGCTAGTTCAGCTTCATCGTGGAGCATCTCGAACGAGCCGTTGCTGGACTTGTCAGGAGCGATGGGGGTGCGCTCCATCCAGCGTTCGTTCACGTAGAGAAAGAGGTCATCTTGAGGACGGGTCGTGTCGCTCAGGTCATCGACGGTAAACCCTGAAGCAGGTGGCGTAGTGGGCATAGTTTCTAGATTACCGAGCGCGGTGCTGTTTACTTTCGGTGAATCTGTCGGCCGTGCGTTGACGTTGAATCGAGAACGACCTTCGCGTCGGGGTATCCCACGCCAGTCAGTGCCAATCCCCCGGCGGGTGCCGCTTGGGGCAGTTGGTATCGACTCAGACTCTCGAGCCGTTCTTTCATGGTGCTCTCGGGCAAAGTCCCTTGACCTATGGCGACCATCGTTGAAGTCAGACAGCGCACCATGTTGTGACAAAAGGACTGTGCGCGAATGGTGAGGCGAACTACCGGCGCGTGACGAGGGCTCATGACCCACTCGTCGTCGAGGCGCTCCCAACGAGCGCCGATAACTTTTCGCAGCAACGGCTCGTCGGCCTTCGCGTTCGACGGTCGTCGACAGAAGGCCCGAAAATCATGCGTGCCAAGGACGTCCTTTGACACCCGGTTCATCGCCTTTAGGTCGAGTGGTCCAGGAACCGCCCACGCCCAGGCGTTCGTGAAGTCGAGTCCCGGTGACTCACTCTCAAGGATCAGGTAGCGATACTCACGCCAGGTGGCTGAAAAACGGGCGTGAAAGTCGTCACTCACTGGCTCGGCCCTAAGAATCTGCACGCGTCCGCGAAGCTGCTTGTTCAACGACACCATGAGACGTTGACTGTCAAGACTGCGGACTTTGGTGACCACCGGCAGATCGACGTGAACTACCTGGCAAAACGCGTGCACCCCAGCGTCCGTGCGTCCAGCACCCACGATGATCGGTTCGTGCTCGAGACGCAAGGTGTTCTTGAGGGTGACGCGAAGAAGACCTACGACCGTGTCGTGTTGAGGTTGGTAGGCAAACCCACTAAAGGCCTGACCGTCGTAGGCCAGGTCGAGGCGCCAACGTTGCGTGGCGCCAGATGGATCAGACGAACTCAATGCGCGCCATCGGAGCGTTGTCGCCCTGACGCGGTCCGAGCTTCAAGATGCGCGTGTAACCACCGGGACGATCGCTGTAGCGCGGCGCAATCTCTGCGAAGAGCTTGTGGGTCATGTCCTTGTCACGAATGAAGGCAACGACGCGACGCTGGGCGTGCACCGATCCCTCGGGCGAGTTCTTCGCGGCGGTGACGACCTTCTCCACGATGGGGCGAAGCGCCTTGGCCTTGGCTTCGGTCGTGACAATGGATTCAGCAGCAATCATCGAGGCGACGAGGTTGCCCATCATCGCCTTCTGGTGCGCCGCGTTGCCGCCGAAGCGCTTGCCCTTCGTTGGAGTACCGCGCACGACTAGTCCTCTACTCGAAGTGAAAGACCGCGCTCGTCGAGACGGTCGTTCACGTCCTTGAGTGACGTGGCGCCAAAGTTCGTGATCGAGGTCAAGTCACGCTCGGTGGCGTTGACGAGCTGGGCAATCGTGTTGATGCCCGCGCGCTTTAGACAGTTGCGCGAACGCTCGGTAAGACCCAACTCCTCGATACGGATGTCGAGCTCGCTGGCGGCGGCCTGGGCGCTGCCCACGTCGCCAAGTTCCAGTGACGGCGCTTCTTCGTCGAAACTCGCGATCAGCTCAACGAGTGATCCGAGCGTCTTACCGGCCGAGGCCAGCGCTTCGCGGGGCGAAATGGAACCGTCGGTCTCGATGTCTATCACGAGGCGGTCGAAGTCCTTGCTCTGCTCGACTCGAACGGGCTCGATCTCAAAGCTGACTCGACGAACGGGTGAGAAAATCGCGTCCAGGGGGATAACGCCAATGGTCGAGGAACCCTTGTTTCCTTCGGCGCCAACGTACCCCTTACCGCGCTCGACAATGAGTTCGAACGACAGCGCGCTCTTCGGCGTCGTCAAGTACGCGAGGTGCAGGTCACCGTTCAAGATCTCGACGTCAGCCGTCGTGGAGAGGTCCGAAGCAAGTGCTGGGCCCTCGCCCCTCTTGTCGAGGCGAAGCGTCACGGGCTCGTCACTGTGAACTTGGAGCAACAGGTCCTTCAAGTTCAAGGTGATGTCTTGGACGTCTTCCTTGACGCCCTCGATGACGCCGAACTCGTGCAACACGGCGTCGAACTTGACGCGCGTCGCTGCGGCGCCGGGAATCGACGACAGCAAGGTGCGACGCAGCGAGTTACCGAGCGTGTGTCCGAAACCGGGGTCGAGTGGACCAATGCCAAAGGACTGGCGATTGTTTACTTCGTCGCCGAGGGCTTCGATGATGGGTCGTTGGATAATCAACATAGGGACTCCTAGGGGTATGTAAAAGAGATGGGTTACTTGGAGTACAACTCGACAATGAGTTGTTCTTGGATCGACTCGTCGATCTGCTCTCGCTGGGGTACGACACGTACGGTGACGCTAAAGCCGTTTTCCCCTTTTTCGAGCCAGCCCGGCACCGTACGGTCCAAAACGTCAAGGTTGCGCTTGACGTTGAAATTTTCACGCGTGACCTGCTTTAGGGTCACGACTTCGCCGGGACGCACGCGGTACGAAGGGATGTCAACGCGCTTGCCGTTCACGCTGACGTGACCGTGACGAACGAGTTGACGGGCTTGGGCCCTTGAGGCTCCCCACCCGGCGCGGTACGTGACGTTGTCGAGGCGAGTCTCAAGGAACTGGAGCAAGTTCGTTCCAGTCATACCGGGACGGCGGTTCGCCTCTTCGTAGAGGTTGCGGAACTGCTTTTCCAGGATGCCGTAGATGCGACGGGCCTTTTGCTTCTCACGAAGCTGCGTTAAGTACTCTGAGCCCTGACGCTGACGGTCTCGGCCGTGCATGCCGGGCGGGAACGCGCGAATGCGGCGGTCCGAGTTCTCAGCGACGGGGCACTTCAAGGTAAAGCAACGCTCACCCTTTAGATAGAGCTTGGTGCGCTCACGTCGACAGAGTCGACAAACGGGTCCTGTGTAACGAGCCATAACTGTTCCTTAACCTCGGCGCCGCTTTTTGGGGCGACATCCGTTGTGCGGCAGTGGGGTGACGTCTTTAATCGCCACGACCTCAATGCCAGCAGCAGCGATTGAGCGAATTGCGGTCTCCCGACCTGAACCGGGACCACGCACCAGCACGTCGACTTTCTTCACGCCGTGTTCCATGGCCGCGCGCGCACACTTTTCGGCGGCGAGCTGCGCAGCGTAGGGCGTTGACTTACGCGAACCCTTGAATCCAACTTGACCCGACGAAGCCCACGACAACACGTTGCCCTCGGGGTCGGTGATCGAGACGATCGTGTTGTTGAACGAACTCTTGATGTGCGCGACGCCAAAGGCGACGTTCTTGCGTTCTTTCTTACGGGTCTTGCGAACCGCGGTTGGCTTAGCCATTACTTCGTTACCTTCTTCTTACCGGCGACGGTGCGCTTGGGACCCTTGCGGGTGCGCGCGTTAGTGCGAGTGCGTTGACCGCGAACGGGCAAGCCCTTGCGGTGACGAATACCTTGGAGCGAGTTGATCTCCATCTTGCGCTTAATGTCTTGCGCGACGTCGCGACGCAGGTCACCTTCAACGGTGACGTTCTGGTCGATGTAGGTACGAAGCTGATTGACCTCGATCTCGGTGAGGTCCTTCACGCGAGTGGACTCATTGACACCCGTCGCCGCACAGACCTGATGGGCGATGGTGGTCCCTACTCCGAAGATGTACGTGAGTGAGATCACCGTGCGCTTGTCGCGCGGAATGTCAACACCAGCAATTCGAGCCATGCTTTTTCTCCTAACCCTGACGCTGCTTGTGGCGCGGGTTTGCTTCACAGATCACGCGTACGATCCCGGCCCGTCGAATGACCTTGCACTTCTCACAGATGGGTTTCACGCTGGCGCGAACTTTCATTTGATTACTTTCTCGATCTTCTAGAACGTGAGCTATTTGTAGCGGTAGGTGATGCGTCCGCGAGTCATGTCGTAGGGCGTAATCTCGACTTGAACCTTGTCGCCGGGAAGGATTCGAATGCGGTGCATGCGCATCTTTCCCGAACTGTGAGCGAGAACGGTGTAACCATTCTCGAGCTCAACACGAAACATGGCGTTGGGTAGAGGCTCGACGACGGTTCCCTCAACGGTGAACGCGTCTTCCTTTGGCTTGCTCAGGTTCTTTCTCCTTGTTATGGCACTACGGGACGCGCGGGAGCAAAACTCCTTTACGAAGTGACCTCACGGGCGTGCCCAGAGGTCGGCTAACCATTCTATCGGAAATTCTCAAAAACGCAAAAACATGGCCCATTTCATGGTCATTCGACCTTCGAACGGGCTAGAAAGCCACCTCAAATTGTAGTCGGAATATCCAAAATCCCCACCAG
>DAIQOO010000011.1:13783-19755 GCA_036787845.1 Acidimicrobiales bacterium | reverse complement strand
AACGGGCTAGAAAGCCACCTCAAATTGTAGTCGGAATATCCAAAATCCCCACCAGAGTGCGCTCCAGAGCTTGGCGAGCGGCGGAACCTACAGAGTGGCAGCGCACCGAAGCGAAGGATCTGCTTGGGTTTCGCCCCGAGTTCAACTTGTCATGCCATCAGCGAGCTTGCTCTTTGTTACGGCAGGGGCGGATTTCTGCAGTCTGTTGGTCAATGGTTGGAGGAGCTGATGTCCGTAGTGATCGTAAGCAAGTGGGACGAGGGAATGGACGTGGAGAAGTACTGGGCCGCGACCGACGCGATGGGACTGAGGGAGAAACTTCCCGAAGGTTGTGAGTACCACATGGCGGGAGAAGGTCCCGACGAAGGATTTGTCATTAGCGAGGTGTGGACGTCGCCCGACGTGTTCAACACCTTCGTGGAGACGAAACTTGGGCCGACCTCAGAGAAGCTGGGCATATCGCCGCCATCCAGCGTCACCGTCGTACCGCTTATTCGCCACTTCGGCCTCTAAATTCCGCTAGCGACGCGGTAACGCGTCGGAACGCTCAGCGTGCAGAAGTCGTACGCGTCGTCGATGTTCGTTTCGCCGCCGTCTTCGTCGACTGCTTTTTATCACTGACGAGCCGTCTCACCAATTGGCGTACTTCGCTCGGTTCGAACTGCAACGTCGCATCACCAACGACGAGCTCGACGCGTTGCAACGATGCGCCTTCGGACACGAAGGGTCGAGCGAAGGTCATAATCTTCTCCTCCCTCGCGATGCGAAGGGCCCGTTCGCGTAAGTCCTTCAGTCCCACCGAGAGACGAAGGTGCATCATCGATGTCTGCACCGTGTGCGGCAATACCTCAACGCCGGGCAGATCGTGTAACGCTTTTCCAATAGCGACCGCGTGACGGTAGTACTTCGGCATCATCGGCAAGCGTTGATGAAGCATCGCTCTCGCCGACGCCGCGTAGGGCCAAAGGCCGAAGAGTCGACCGCCATGACGAGTTCGCCACGTCGAGACTTCGTCAATCACGTCCTGCTCGCCCGCGACACAACACCCCGCGATACCACCAAGTCCTTTGTAAAACGAAACGTACACCGAGTCGAAGAGGGCCGCGACCTCAGCCGGAGACTTCTTGTAATACGACGTGGACTCCCAAAGTCGTGCGCCGTCGAGGTGAACGGCGGCGCCACGTTCTCGCGCCCACGTCACTTGAGCGTTCAACTCACGCCACGTGGGAAGAACGCCACCGAGATCTCGTTGTGGCAACTCAATCAATAATGCCCCGACGGGCTCATGAACTCGTCCAAGGCTCGTCACTGAGAGCGGCTCATTTCTCGCGCCGACCGGTATCGCAAAGAGTCCGTGGAGTTGCTGATAGCCGCGTTCTTCGTGCGAGTCGAGGTGACACGCTGGGTGAAACGCGACCGACTTATTCCCGCGTTGATCACCGTGCACCCGCAAAACAATTTGTTGCGCCATGGTCCCACTCGGCAGAAATATTGCGGCCGGCTTTCCAAGCAATGTCGCCACTTCGACCTCGAGATCTCGGACAACGCCGCCGACGCCGTAGTAATCAATCTCGGTGTCGTCCGGAATCGTGTTAAGGAGGCCGCTCGCCGTGTGCGGTCCATGACCATTCAGAAATCTGGTGCACGATCGCATGGCCGCCATTAACCCCTCATCACGCGAAAACGGCGAGGGGCTTTCACGTTGCTTTCGCTGCGGCGTAGTGGTGTTGGAACTACTCATGCGATTCATCCTATTAAGAGACCGTCGTTACAAACTCCTAGAACTCTCGCCACATTTTCGCTTGAGAGTCCCCGCCACACCATCGGCACCGACTAGGTGACCATTCACTCCTCGTAACGCTCATCTTGGAAGATTGGGGGCGCCCTTTCGTGAAGCTCAATTGACGTGGGATACCCTAGGGGGTATACTGCAAGGGTAGTTACGTCCTCAAGGAGCACCATGGTCAAGACACCAGCAACGCACACACTCCAAGACCGCGAGCAGTTGGACGCTATTGGGAAACGAATGAAGCGAGCGCATGGGCAGATGGGTGCCGTGATTCGGATGCTCGACGAGGGCCGATCCTGTGACGAGATCGTCACACAAATGGCGGCGGTGAGCAAAGCCATCAACACTGCGGCCTTCAAACTGATCTCGGCCAGTCTCAAGGAGTGCATCGAGGACGCGACCATTGACAGCGCTGCCATTACCGAGAAACTTCAAAAACTCTTCTTGAGTCTGGCGTAGGGAGAAGCATGAAGATCGTCATCATTGGTGGTGTGGCGGGCGGAATGTCCGCCGCGACGCGCCTGCGTCGTTTGAACGCCGACGCGGAGATCGTCGTGTTGGAAAAGAGTTCGCACGTGTCGTACGCGAACTGCGGTTTGCCCTACTTCGTAGGCGGCGTCATCGAAGAGGAGCAGTCCTTGCTCCTGCAGACACCCGAGTCGCTACACGCCCGATTCCGCCTTGACGTGCGAGTGCGCAACGAAGCGATAGCGATTGACCCCCAATTGAAGAGCGTCCGGGTGCGAGACCTCGCGACGGGCCACGAGTACGCCCTCTCCTACGACCGGCTGATTCTCAGTCCAGGAGCCTCACCGATCGTTCCCGATCTCGCCGGCGTCGAACGGGCCTTCACCCTTCGAACCGTCGAAGACGTGGAACGAATCGTCGTCGCCGTCAAACAAAAGCCCACAACCGCGGTCGTTATCGGCGGCGGGTTCATTGGTGTGGAGATCGCGGAGAACCTCGTGCGAAGGGGCATTCGCGTCGCGGTCGTCGAGGCGACCACGCAAGTGCTCGCGCCGCTCGATCCCGAGATGGCGAGCTTCGTGGCTGAAGAACTCCAGACCCACGGGGTGAGCCTCTTTCTAGGAGAGACGGCCGAGGAGATCACGGCCGACACTGTGCGCTTGGCCAGTGGAAGAATGTTGGCAGCCGATCTGGTCATCCTCGCGATCGGCGTGCGACCCGATACCTCACTCGCCGAGAACGCGGGCCTACTCATTGGCGAACGGGGCGGCATCCTCGTCAACGAAGTCAACCTCACGAGTGACCCTTCGATCTACGCAATTGGCGACGCCGCGCAAAAGTTCGACGCCCTCGACGCCAGTGCGACACTCGTCCCATTGGCCAACATCGCTAATCGCCAGGGCCGTGTCGTCGCCGACCACATCAGCGGCCGCGCCGTAAGAATCACGCCGAGCATCGCCACCGCCATCGT
Organism: Acidimicrobiales bacterium; assembly: GCA_036787845.1. Classification (GTDB taxonomy): domain Bacteria; phylum Actinomycetota; class Acidimicrobiia; order Acidimicrobiales; family RAAP-2; genus RAAP-2. The sequence continues at coordinate 16,528 of DAIQOO010000011.1, read as the reverse complement.
CCAGGTCTTCGATCTAGTAGTTGCCACGACTGGGTGGAATCAAAAGCGCCTTAGCCAAGCGCATCACAACTTTCTCGCAATCCATACGCATCCGAATTCGCACGCGGACTACTTCCCCGACGCCAAGCCGATGACGCTCAAGCTTCTCGTCGATCCGTCGTCCGGCGCGATTCTTGGCGCCCAGGGGGTCGGTAGCGACGGCGTCGACAAACGCATTGACGTGCTCGCCACGGCGATTCGAGCGGGGATGACCGCGCCCGAACTGGCCGACCTTGAACTGGCGTACGCTCCGCAGTTCGGATCAGCCAAAGACCCAATCAACGTTCTCGGCTACGTGGCCGAGAACTTACTCTCGCACCTGGTCGAGAACGTCCAATGGAACGAGGTGGACTCGTACGTCGATCGCGGGTTTGTGGTGGTCGACGTACGTTCTGTTGAGGAGTTCGCGCAAGGTTCTTTGCCGAGCGCGATCAACATACCCCTCGATGAGTTACGTGAGCAACTTTCCAAGATCAGCGCGAAACAAGTGATCGTCACTTGCCAGGTGGGTCAACGTGGGTACGTGGCAACACTTCTTTTGAACGAGTTGGGGTTTCACGCGCTCAATCTCGATGGTGGGTACGAGACCTGGAGCCACTCCCCGGCCGCGGTCCTACCCCAATTGGTCGGTTAAGAAAAGAGAGCAAGGGTCGTCGCGAGTCGCAACAAAGGTTCTAATCAAATCCGGCGTCGACGCGCCGCTCGCCACGCAATCCTGCCCAGTGCTGAAAGGGCGCCGAGCATTAGTAGCGCGAACAGCACTGGTCCCGCGAGACGAACCAGCCACTCGAAGCCCGCGACGAAACCGTGCACACTGTCGTAGAACGCCTTAGTCAGTCCGGAACGGTGATGGGTGACGTTGGTGGGTTGACCCGCTTCGGTGACCGCAACGGTCAACGTCGAGTACGTGGTCGCGTTGTTGAGGACGTTCAACTGACCTTGAAGCTGTTCAATCTGCGACTGCAGGTTGTTCAACTGACTCTGGACAGCGAGAATGTCACCAATCGACTTTGCGCGCGTCATGATGGTCAAGTACTGAGCACGACTCACCTCTAACGCGCTGATGCGAGCGCGAAGGTCCACGTACTGCGACGTGACGTCAGCAGACGTCGTATTCACTGACGTGACACGGCCAACGTGCTGCACTTGGGCGACCAACGTGGCGAAGCGACGCTGTGGGACCTGAAGCACGATCGTGCCGTACGAGAAGTGACCAGCGCCGCCGGTGCCGACGTGCGCTTGGTTGCCGTTGACGAAACCGCCATCCTTGATCACGATCGCACTCAAGCTCGCGAACGCCGATTCGACGTGCCCCACGCGTACCGACAGATTCACCGTTCCGTTCGATTCGATTCTTGGCGAAAGCCTCGAATCAACAGATTGTGCCGCAGTGGCCGTTACCTGCAAACCAGTCGCAGAATTGCTCGTGAAGGACGACCCGCTGAGTGGAGTCCCCCCTACTGAAGTTGTGGACCCGTGAGGGGCTCCAAAGGCTTTGAGCGCTGTCTTCTGTACTGCCGTACGACTAGTCGCTGGTGTGCCCTCTCCTCGAAGGAGCGGCACCGAAATCGCGCCCACCACCAACACGAGAACTGCGGCGACGAGTAGTGACCTCGCGCGACCTGGTTCGCGAATGAAAGCAGGCGTGTGGATGATGCCGGTTGGTGGCGCGCTATCCGTTGCTTCGCTCAGTATTCGAGTCGTCGCCTCGGAGGAGACCTCGAAAGCGTTGGCCGTCTGATGCAGCGCGTTACTCAGAACTTCTTCGTCAATCATTGTCACCCTGTCTCCTCTTCGTTCGTTGTGGACCGTCGCGTCGTCTCGGCGCGAAGCGCCGGATGATTGGCCAGTTGTCGGCGTGCCTCGTGTAGTCGAGACTTCACGGTGCCCTGTTTACGACCTATTGCGACCGCAATATCTCGCTCGCTGAGATCGGCGTAGTAGCGAAGAACGACTACGACGCGGAGGTGCAGTGGCAAATCTTTTAGGGCGCTCATCACGTCACCCGACACCGCAATACGCTCAGGCATTGCGTCAATGACCGACACTTCCGCCAGGTCGTCATCGCTCGCTCGCAGGTCGCGATAGGGAATCTCAACTCGAAGTTTTGAATTGCATGTATTTACCACCACGCGATAAAGCCACGGCTTGAAACTGGTTTCTTTGGCGAGTGAATCTCGGAATTTCCACGCCCGCAGGAAGGCCTCTTGCACCGCGTCCTCGGCGTCAAGACGATTGCCGAGGATCAAGTAAGCCGTTCGGACGGACTGGGGATAGCTCTGCACCAACCACTCTTGAAGATCGATAACGTCCGACGAGCGTTGCACTTAGATACCCACAATCATTTGCTCTAGTAAATACAATGCCAGCACATATATAGAGACGCTCATTCGGTCCAAAAGGTTCGCGATACTTGGCTTCGAATCAAAAGATTCTCGGATTGAGCAGCAGAAGGCTCAAAATCAACGAAAACTTGAAATAGGTCCTTCGCCCACCGTGTTGCTTTTGGGGCGTTATTTGCTTTGGCGGATTCAAGGGGTGAACGCAACACTTGGTGATTCAGCATTGATCCGCTGACTGACCAAGGAGGCCCGAAGTACTCTCGAGCCTCAAGTCGTTGATAGAAACCGGAGAGCCACTGGTCGCCTCCAAGCGTTAGCGACAGCGATAACTCACGCCAGCGTGAAGACCTCGGGTCCGTTCTCG
>DAIQOO010000011.1:0-13683 GCA_036787845.1 Acidimicrobiales bacterium | reverse complement strand
AGCGTTAGCGACAGCGATAACTCACGCCAGCGTGAAGACCTCGGGTCCGTTCTCGGTGACAGTGATCGTGTGCTCAAAGTGCGCCGAGAGTTTGCCGTCCTCGGTCATGACGCTCCAACCGTCGTCGAGCACGTACGTCTCGTACGTGCCGACGTTGACCATCGGCTCCACTGCGAAGACCATGCCAGCCTTCAGCGCCGGACCGGGCGTGCCGGGCCAGTAGTTGGGCACCTGGGGACTCTCGTGCATCGCGGTGCCAATGGCGTGGCCGACGTATTCGCGCACGACGGAGAATCCCGCCTCTTCGGCAACGTTCTGTACCGCGCGACCCACTTCGTGCAAACGCTCTCCAACAGTAAGGTGGTCAATTCCCGCCCACAAAGAACGCTCCGTCACTTCAAGCAAACGCTTGGCGACTTTCGAGATCTCACCCACGCCCGCGGTGTACGCGGCGTCGCCGTGGTAACCCTCAACAATCGCGCCGGCGTCGATGGAGATGATGTCGCCTTCTTCTAGGACGTACTCCCCCGGTATGCCGTGCACGATCATGTCGTTCGGGCTCGTGCAGATCACGGCCGGAAAACCGTGGTAGTTGAGGAAGTTAGAGCGAGCACCGCGCTTCGTCAACACGTCAGCGGCGAGATTATTCAGATCCATCGTCGTGACGCCTGGTCGAATCGCTTTGCGCGTAACGTCGAGCATCTCGGCGACGACTTTGCCCGCTTTACGCATCTTGTCGAGTTCGACCTTGGAGCGAATCACGCCACACCTCGTAGGTGCAGTTGCTGCTCGATGTCGGACGTCACCTCATCGGGCGCCTGATCGCCGTTCACGGTGACCAAGAGTCCCCTCGATTCATAGAACGCAAGGAGGGGGCGCGTGTCGCGCTCGAACATCGCGAGACGCTTTTCGATCGCCTCTGGTTTATCGTCACTGCGCTGGATGACGTCGCCGCCACAGACTTCACACGTGCCCGAAATGGCAGCTACGTCGGTGTCCTTATAGATGGTGCCGCACTCTTGACAGACGCGTCTCGAGGTGAGACGTCGCATCACGAGTTCATTGGGCAGTTCGATGTTGATGACGAGCTTGATGCCGTCGTTGCCCAACAGCGCTTCCAAGGCTTCAGCCTGTCCGGTCGTGCGCGGAAACCCGTCGAGCAGACCACCAATGGCGACGTCGGGCTCTTTGTAGCGATCCTCGACGAGCTTGTTTACCAGTTCATCTGAGACCAGCAGACCCGCGTCGAGCACGGACTTGACCTCACGGCCGAGTGGCGTGTCACCGGCTACCGCAGCTCTAAGAATGTCACCCGTTGAGATGTGCGCGAGTCCGTATCGTTCGCACAGTCGCAGACTCTGGGTTCCCTTACCAGCGCCCTGCTTACCCAAGAGGACGAGATTCAGTTGTCCACTCATGGCTAGCGCTTCAAGAATCCTTCGTAGTTACGCATCATCAGCTGACTGTCGATCTGGCGCATGGTCTCTAGGGACACGCCCACCGCGATCAGCAACGTCACGCCGTAGTACGGGAAGCGGTTGATATTCCATAGCGCCATCAAAATGCTCGGCGTCACCGCGACCGAGGCCAAGAACACCGCGCCCACCACGGTAATGCGCGACAGCATGCGCGCGAAGTACTTCTCGGTCGGCATACCCGGGCGAATACCGGGCACGAAGCCGCCTTGTTGGCGCAACATCTCGGCCTGTTGGTGTGGCTCGAACGCGATGTAGACGTAGAAGAACGTGAAGGCCACGATCAAGATGAAGTCCGAGGTGATGTAGAACAAGTTCGTGGGGGTCAGTGAGTTCGTCACGAAGTGCTGGAAACTCGCCCAGGGCACGATGTTCGACATGAGAACCGGGATATAGAGCACCGACGAGGCGAAGATGATCGGGATCACGCCCGACTGGTTCACTTTGAGAGGAATGTACGTCGAGTTGCCGCCCATCTCACGTCGCCCGACGACTCGCCGAGCAAAGGTGACCGGGATTCGACGTTGGCCGTTGTCCATGAAGACAATGAGGACCAATAACGCCAAGGACACGACGAGGATCACGAAGAACTTGAACGGTCCACCCTCAGCCCACACAGCCTTACCGCCCGAGGGCATGCCCGAGACGACGTTGGCGAAGATGAGCAGCGACATGCCTTGGCCAATGCCACGCTGGGTAATAAGTTCAGCGAGCCACATGACAAAGGCGGTACCGGCCGTCAAAACCAACACCATGAAGAGCCCGAGCCACAAGGTGAAGCGTGGGATCAAGTCGATATTGAAGCCGAGCAACGCCTGGTCGTGACCGTGGAAGGCGTAAATAAGACCGGTGGACTGCAGCAGCGCAAGTCCAATAGTGAGGTAGCGCGTCGTTTGGGTGATCTTCTTTTGACCAACGGCACCCTGGTCGCGCCACTCGGTGAGTTTTGGAATAACGGTCGTCAGTAGTTGGATCACGATCGAACTCGTGATGTAGGGCATGACACCCAGTCCAAAGACCGCGAGGCGCGTCAACGCACCACCAGAGAAGAGGTTCAAGAAGCCGAGCACGCCACTGGCGCCGGCCTTGCTTTGGAGCAACTGGACCTGGGACCAACTGACCCCAGGGATTGGCAGGTTCGCGCCTAACTGATAGAGCGAGATGATGCCGATCGTGAAGAGAACCTTGTTACGAAGGTCCGGTACGCGAAAGATATTCCCAAGTCGCTGCAGCACTCTACGACCCTAACGGTTCTGGTGTTGGTTACCCGACGCGGGCGGACGAACGGAGAACGGTAGGTCGAGGATCGTCGTCGTACCGCCAGCCCCTTCGATGGCGGCCTTCGCCGACGCCGAAAAACCGTGCGCCGAAACGTTAAGCGCACCCTTGATGTCGCCGCGTCCGAGCACCTTCACGAAGTCCTTTTTGCGCATGAGACCCTTCGCGACGAGCACGTCGGGGTTGATCTCACTTAACCCCAGCGCCACGAGGGCGTCGAGGTTCACGGGCGTGTAGGCCACGCGAAAGGGGTTGGTAAAGCCCTTGAGTTTTGGAATCCGCTGGAGCAGTGGTATCTGGCCACCCTCGAAACCCGCGGGAATCTGACGGCGTGCCTTTTGACCCTTGGTACCTCGTCCGGCGGTTTTGCCACCTTTACCGGCGATGCCCCGTCCGACAATCTTCTTGCGGTGCGTTGAGCCTTCTGGTGATTTGAGATCGTGCAACTTCATTCGTTGACCTCCTCGACTTTGACTAGGTGCGGCACCCGAGCGATCATCCCGTGAATTTCCGGACGGTCGGGTAGCACGTTGGACTGTCCAATACCCCTGAGTCCGAGCGCGCGAAGGGTCCCGCGGTGCTTGGGCTTGGTTGCGATGGCCGAGCGAATCTGTGTGACCTTGAGCGCCATGACCTAACCTTCCGTGACCTTGAAGAGGTCGCCTTCACGCTGGCGTTCGCGATACGCGCGCAGCGTCCCCGAAGGAATGATCTCTTCGGCTGGCTTGTCGCGCAACGCGGCGAGCTCTTCGGGACGACGCAACTGCTTCAGTCCTTCGATAGTCGCGTGGGCGACGTTGATGCCGTTACTCGATCCCAGTGACTTCGCGATGATGTCTTTCACGCCCGCCATTTCCAAAATGGCGCGCGCGGCACCGCCGGCGATGACGCCGGTACCGGGAGCGGCGGGCTTCATCAACACTCGTCCAGCCCCTGCGTTACCAATGACGGGATAGACGATGGTCGTGCCAGCGAGGGGCACGTCAAAGAGGTTCTTGCGCGCCTCTTCGATGCCCTTTTGCACGGCTAAACCGGCCTCTTTGGCCTTGCCGTACCCGAGACCGACTTTGCCCTTGCCGTCACCGATCACCATGAGTGCGGTAAAGGAGAAGCGACGTCCACCTTTGACGACCTTGGACACGCGGTTCACCTTGATGGTGCGCTCTTCGTAGACTTCTTCACTCATTAAAACTCCAGTCCACCGGCACGAAGGGCGTCGGCGAACGCCGCCACTCGGCCGTGGTAGTCGACGCCACCGCGGTCAAAGACCACCGTGACGATGTTGGCTTCTTTGGCCCGCGTCGCGAGCAATGTCGCGACAGCCTTCGCTCCTTGAACGTTGCCGCCGGTAGCGCTCTTCAAGGCCGCTTCGACCGACGATGCTGACGCCAACGTGCGTCCCGCGACGTCGTCGATGATCTGAGCCGAGATGTGCTTGTTGGTGCGACTCACCGCTACACGGGGACGCTCGGCCGTGCCCGAGAGGCGACGGCGAAGACGCTTGTGACGGCGAATTCGAAGTTCGTGCGTAGTGCGTGCCATTACTTTGCGGCCTTTCCTGCTTTGCGCACTACTCGTTCACCGAGGTAGCGCACGCCCTTACCCTTGTAGGGCTCAGGTTTACGAAGCTTGCGGATGTTCGCGGCGACTTGGCCCACGATCTCCTTGTCGGCGCCCTTGATGATCACGCGCGTCGGGGTCGGCACCTCAAAGGTGACGCCTTGAGGAGCAGTGAACTTCACTGGGTGCGAAAAGCCGAGTTGCAGGTCAAGCACGCCAGTGCCTCCGGGCGCGGCGCGGTACCCCACGCCGATGATCTCGAGCTCTCTCGACCAGCCGTCGGTGACGCCGGTGACCATGTTGGCGACCAGCGTGCGCGTCAAACCGTGCAGTGACTTATAGGCCGTCTCGTCGTTGCGACGATCAACGACCAACGTGTCACCCTCTTGGGCGAGCGTGATGCCGTCGGGGATGTTACGGGTCATGGTCCCGTTGGGACCCGTCACGGTGACGACGTCACTCGCGACACTCACCGTGACGTTGGACGGCACGGAGATGGGATTACGTCCGATGCGCGACATTAGTAAACCTCCGCACTCAACGTGTTCGAGCTACCACACATAACAGAGCACCTCGCCACCCAACTTGGCCTTGCGCGCTTCGCGGTCAGTCATGAGTCCGTGGCTCGTCGACACGACGGCCACGCCCACACCACCGAGCACCTTGGGCATCTGGTCGGACTTCTTGTAGATACGAAGACCGGGCTTGGAGACGCGCTTGATACCGATGATGGTCTTCTTGCGGTCTTCTGAGTACTTGAGGTTGATTTCGAGCTGTGCGCCGGGCTTGTCCTCGAGCTTGGTCACGGTGTAACCCGAGATGAATCCCTCCTTCTTCAAGACCTGGGCCAGGTTCTCTTTCAACTTCGAGCTCGGCATCTTGACGGAGTCGAACATCGCGGCGTTCGCGTTGCGAATGCGCGTGAGCATGTCGGCAATGGGGTCGGTCATAGTCATAACGTTCCTCCTACCAGCTTGCTTTCGTGACGCCAGGAATCTCACCGGCGTGAACCATCATGCGTAGACAGATCCGGCACAGGCCGAACTTGCGGTACACCGAACGGGGTCGACCGCATCGCTCACAACGCGTGTAGGCACGCGTCGAGAACTTGGGGGTCTGCTTTTGCTTAATTCGAAGAGCTTTCTTCGCCATGCTTATCGAGTCTCCTGTTTGAAGGGGAAGCCGTAGGCGCGCAAAAACGCGCGTCCCTGCTCATCGGTCGCCGCGGTGGTGACGATGGTGATGTCAAAGCCGCGCGGCGCGTCGATCTTGTCGTAGTCAACCTCGGGGAAGATCAACTGGTCGTTCACACCAAAGGTGTAGTTGCCGTGTCCGTCAAAGGACTTCGCCGACAGACCACGGAAGTCGCGGATACGAGGAATCGCGAGACTGATCAGTCGGTCGAAGAACTCCCAGGCGCGGTCCCCACGAAGGGTGACCTTCACGCCAATGGGCTGCTCCTCGCGCAACTTGAAACTCGCGATTGACTTCTTCGCGCGCGTCACGATCGGTTTTTGGCCAGTGATGAGTTCAAGGTCACGCTGGGCGCCCTCTAGGAGCGAGGCCTGCTGGGTCGCTCGACCGACGCCCGAGTTGAGCACGATCTTCTCGAGACGTGGTACCTGCATGATGTTGTCAAGTCCCAACTCGACCTTGAGCGCCTCGCGGATCTCTTGGTCGAAACGGATCTTTAGACGTGGACGTGTTGACGTCGTCATAGAACCTCTCCACACTTGCGACAGACACGAACTTTCGTGTCGTCAATGACCTGGTAACCGATCTTGGCTGGACCCTTGTGCTTGGGGCACCAGACGGCGACGTTAGAAGCGTGCAGCGGCATCAACTTGTCGATGATGCCAGCCTGCATGGTGGCGCCGGTCTGCTTGGTAGCGCGCTTGGCGATATTGACACCGTCCAAGATCACTTTGTTGACGCTCGGAAGCGCCTCTTCAACGTTGGCGCGCGTGCCGCGGAACTTGCCCGCGAGGACCAACACGTCGTCGCCCTTATGAATTTTCATTACAACACCTCCGGCGCGAGTGAAATGATGCGCATGAACTTCTTGTCACGCAATTCGCGACCAACGGGACCGAAGATGCGCGTTCCTCGTGGCTGGAGCTGATCAGTGATCAACACGGCAGCGTTCTCGTCGAACCTGATGTAAGAACCGTCGGGACGACGCTTCTCTTTGGCGGTGCGAACGACGACGCAGCGAACGACGTCGCCCTTCTTCACCGCGGCGCCGGGGATGGCGTCCTTCACGGTGGCGATGAAGACGTCACCGATCGAGGCGTAGCGACGACGCGATCCACCGAGCACACGAATGCAAAGAACTTCCTTCGCGCCGCTGTTGTCGGCCACTTTGAGGCGACTCTCTTGTTGAATCATCGAGCACGCTCCACAATCTCCGTGAGACGCCAGCGCTTGAGCTTGGACAGTGGACGGGTCTCTTGGACACGAACCTTGTCGCCGATTTTCGCTTCGTTCTTCTCGTCGTGCACGTAGAGCTTCTTCGTGCGCTGGACGGTCTTGCCGTAGCGCGCGTGGCTGACACGTTCGTTCACCGCGACGACCAGCGTCGAGTTCATCTTGTCCGAGATGACGACGCCTTCACGAACCTTGCGGGGATTGGTGCGGGCTTCGTCGTTGGTTACGTCACTCATGACTGTTCACCTTCTACTTGGGCTTCGGCGGCCGCGATCTCACGTTCGCGTTGGAAGGTCGAGAGGCGCGCGATGTCTTTACGCACCGCGCTGAGACGCGCCGAGTTGTCGAGCTGACCGGTGGCAAGTTGAAACCGCAGGTTGAAGAGCTCGCGACGAGATTCGCCCAAACGCCCGAGCAACTCGCTGTCGCCGAGGAGTCGCATTTCCGCGACGTGATCTTTGGTTTTAGCCATTAGATGGTCACCTCCGGGGCGCCGTGCGTGCCAGGACGAATAACGAACTTCGCCTTGATGGGCAGTTTTTGGATGGCGCGCTCCATGGCGGCGCGCGCCAGGGTCTCATCAACGCCACCGAGCTCGAAGAGCATTCGACCGGGCTTCACGACGGCGACCCAGAATTCGGGGTTGCCTTTTCCAGAACCCATACGGGTCTCGGCGGGCTTTTGCGTGACGGGCTTATCGGGAAAGACGCGAATCCAGACCTTGCCACCACGCTTGACGTGACGGGTCATCGCAATACGAGCAGCTTCAATTTGGCGAGCGGTGATCCAACCACGTTCCAGGGCTTGAATGCCGAAGTCACCGAAGTTGAGGTCGACGCCGCCCTTGGTGTTACCGGGCATGCGCCCGCGCATCTGTTTGCGATACTTAGTCTTGCGAGGCATCAACATGGCTACTCAGCGTCCTTTCGAAAGTGAGGAGTGTCGGTGTGATCGCTCGCAGTACGGCGCTCGATCTCTTCTTCGACGCTGAGCTGGGCTTCGACTTCGGGCGTTGAGGCCAACAGGTCCGCGACCGGCGTGTCGGTGACGGCGTCGTCTTGCACGTCGTCGAGGATCTCATTGGTCGTCTCACTGATCGCAGCTTCGGCGACGTGATCGGCAACACTGCCCTGCATCTCTTCGATCACGGCGTCGTCGACGACGGGCTCGGCGTCGACGCGACGACGTCCTCCGCCAGCACGGACCACACCCTTAGGAGCGCTGGGCGAGGCGCCGACGGGCATCGCGTCGCCAGCCGCCATGGCGGCCTCGCGAACGATCTTCTCGTCGTTGGTCAACTGGTAGGGCAAGATGTCGCCCTTGTAGATCCAGACCTTCACGCCAACGCGACCCGTTGACGTACGAGCCTCGCGAAATCCATAATCGATGTCCGCGCGCAGCGTGTGCAAGGGAACGCGACCTTCACGGTAGGACTCGCGACGCGACATTTCCGCGCCACCGAGACGACCCGACGCCTGAATGCGAACGCCGAGGGCGCCCGCCTTTTGAACGGTCTGGATGCCGCGCTTCATCGCACGGCGAAAGGCCACGCGGCGCAACAGCTGGTCGCAGATTCCCTGAGCGATCAACGCGGCGTCAAGTTCGGGCTGCTTGATCTCTTGGATGTTGAGGGAGATCTTGTTCTTCTGACCAGTGATCTTCTCCAGGTCCTTCTTCAATCGCTCCGCTTCGGCACCACGGCGACCAATCACGATGCCCGGACGGGCGGTGTGAATGTCGACGCGAATGCGGTCGGAGTTGCGCTCGATCTCGATGCGACTCACGGCAGCGCTCTCGAGCTGCTTAGTGAGGTAGTCGCGAATCTTCCAGTCCTCGATGACGAGGTCCCTGTAGCCGCGCTCCCTAAACCAGCGCGACTTCCAGTCCGTCGTGATCCCTAGACGGAAACCGTAGGGGTTTACCTTCTGACCCATTAGTTGGTCTCCTCTGTCGCGTCGTCCGACGCCTTCTTCTCGTCCTTTTTGCTCTTCTCGTCTGATTCGTCCGCCACCGTCTCGTCGTCCTCATCGTCCGGTGGTGCGGGCGTCTCGTCGTCGTAGTCACTTATCGAATCAACGGCGCCGACCGCGGACTCATCCACGACATTGGCGACGTCACTCTCGGTCGCTTCAATAGAAGCTTCGTTCGCTACCTCTTCGGCGGCGTCGAGCTCGGCCTGGGCCTCGTGAGCGGCCTCACGCTTATTCAAACTTGCGGTCTGGTCAGCACGACGTCGTGATGACGCCACGCGACGCGAGCGACTCGCCGCCACCTGGGCGCTTCGAGCGTTGCGCAAGTGTTCGAGGCGCTCGTCGTCCATGCGCGAAACGATCACGGTGATGTGAGTAGAGCGCTTGAAGATCTTGCCGGCACGACCGCGCGCGCGTGGCGAGAAACGCTTCATGGTAATGCCCTCGTCGGCGAAGGCCGCCGAGATGTAGAGCTCGTCGGCGTTCTGGGCGTCGTTGGTCACGGCGTTGGCGACGGCTGAGGCGAGGACCTTACCGATCACGTCGGCGGCTTCGCGAGTGGTACCGGCCAGAATCTCACGGGCCGTGTTGACGTCTTCACCGCGCACGATGTTCAACACCACTCGCGCTTTGCTCGCCGACATCGGAAAGCCGCGCAGCGTGGCGCGAGTGCCGGGGCGTTCGTTGGTCTTCGAAGCGGTCATTAGCGCCTGCCCGTCTTTTCCTGGCCCGCGTGGAATCTGAAGGTACGCGTGGGCGCGAACTCGCCGAGCTTGTGGCCAACCATTGATTCGTTCACGAACACCGGCACGTGACGTCGCCCGTCGTGCACCGCAAAAGTGTGGCCGACCATGTCGGGGATGACGGTTGAGCGACGACTCCAGGTCTTGATGACCTTCTTCTCATTGGCCGCGTTCATTGCGTCCACCTTCTTGAGAAGGTGGGTGTCGATGAAGGGACCCTTTTTTAAGCTACGTGACATTGTCTACCTACCTCCGCGCGCCGCGTCCACGGCGACGTCGAATAATGAGCGCGTCTGAGGTCTTGGGCAGACGCGTGCGACCTTCGGGCTGACCCCACGGCGAGACCGGGTGACGACCACCAGAGGTCTTGCCTTCGCCACCACCGAGTGGGTGATCGACCGGGTTCATTGCGACACCACGGGTCTGAGGGCGAATGCCCTTCCAGCGATTACGTCCGGCCTTACCGATCTTGATTAGTTCGTGCTCGGAGTTGCCGACGATACCGAGCGTCGCGCGACAGTCAATTGGCACGCGGCGCATTTCGGTTGAGGGAAGACGAAGAGTGGCGAACCCGCCGTCTTTCGCGACGAGTTGCACGCTCATGCCGGCGCTGCGCGCCATCTTGCCGCCGCCGCCGGGGCGAAGCTCAACGTTGTGCACGGTGGAACCAGTCGGGATGTAGCGCATCGGCAACGAGTTGCCCGTGCGAATGTCGGCCTTGGGGCCGGACTCGACGTAGTCACCCACGCCAAGGCCATTCGGCGCGAGGATGTAGCGCTTCTCGCCGTCGGCGTAGTGCAATAGAGCAATGCGACACGTGCGGTTCGGGTCGTATTCGATGGTCGCGACTTTGGCCGGGATGTGGTCCTTGTTGCGCTTGAAGTCAACGATGCGGTACTGCTGCTTGTGACCACCGCCGCGGTGACGCGAGGTCTTGCGGCCATGAGCGTTGCGCCCACCGCTCTTGGGCTTGGGCGAAAGCAGCGACTTCTCGGGCGTCGAGGTCGTCAGTTCGGCGAAGTCCGAGACCGTCTGGAAACGGCGACCTGGACTCGTGGGTTTGCGGTGACGTAGGGCCATGGCAGTCCTTAATTCTCGAAGAGGTTGATCGTGTCACCCTTTTTCAAGGTGACGATGGCTCGCTTGGATCCGGGCTTGGATCCGGTGACCCCAGTCTTGCGATTGCGGGTGGTCTTGCCCTTGCGGTTCAAGGTGTTGACGTTGGTGACCTTGACGTTGAAGGCCTGCTCGACGGCGTTGCGCACGTCGATCTTTGTCGCACGGGGGTCAACGACGAACACGTACGTGCCCGCGTCCATCAACCCGTAGGTCTTCTCCGAGACGACTGGACGAATCAAGATGCTCGTGGCGTCGCGCATTAGACGATCTCCTTGGCGGTGGGCAACGTGGCGTCAGTGAAGAGCAGCCAGTCACAGTCGAGTACGTCGTAAGCGTTGAGTTCACCCGTGTCAATGGTCTTTACGTTCATGAGGTTTCGGAACGAACGAAAAGCTACTTCGTCGTCGCGTCCAAGGACGACGAGAATCTTGCCCTCGAGACCGAGCACGTCGAGCGCGGTGATCGCCTCTTTGGTCTTGGGCTCGCTCCACGAATCGAAACCGTCAATGAGCGCGACGCGCTGCATCTCGGCGCGGTCCGACAGCGCTGAGTAGAGCGCCAGGCGGATCATCTTCTTTGGGGTCTTTTGTTCGTAGCTACGTGGCTTGGGTCCGAGCGCAATACCACCACCGGGGTAGTGCGGCGCGCGGATGGTGCCTTGGCGAGCGCCACCGGTGCCCTTTTGGTTAAACGGCTTCTTGCCACCACCGCGAACCTCTTTACGAGTCTTGGTGGACTGGGTGCCCGAACGCTTCGCGGCGAGTTGGGCCTTGATGACTTGGTGCAGCACGGCCATGTTGGGCGCGATGCCAAAGAACGTGGGCTCTAGGTCAACGGAACCGAGTTCGGCGCCGCTAAGTGAGCGCCGAGTAATCGAACGCGTCGCCAAAGCGGGACGCTCCTTCTTTATGGGACCGCGCAGCGTAAAGGTGTCGCTCATCGGCTACCTCCGGCCTTCATCGGATTCTTCACCGACGTGCGAAGTACGACGACGCCGCCACGGGGGCCGGGAACGGCGCCCTTGACGAGTACTAAGTTGCGCTCGACGTCAACGGAAATCACTTCGAGATTGGTGGTGGTGACCTGTGCGCCACCCATGCGACCGGCCATCTTCGTGCCCTTGAAGACACGTCCGGGAGTCGCGCACGCGCCAATGGAACCGGGCGCGCGGTGGTGCTTGTGGTTGCCGTGCGCGGCACCTTGACCAGAGAAGTTGTGGCGCTTCATGCTACCGACGAAGCCCTTGCCCTTGGAAACGGCAGTAGCGTCGATCATCTCGCCCTTTTCGAAGGAGTCGGCCAAGATCTCTTGACCAACGCTGTAGCCCGTAACGTCGTCGAGACGAAGTTCGACGAGCTTTTTGCCCGGCGTGACGCCGGCCTTTTCGAAGTGTCCGAGTTCGGGCTTGGTGAGTGTCGAGAGACGACGCGTCCCCCACGTGACCTGAAGGGCCGAGTAGCCCTCCTTCTCAGGTGTCTTTACCTGTACGACGCGAGCTGGACTCACTCGAACCACCGTGACCGGGATCGCCCGGTTATGGTCGTCCCAGACCTGGGTCATGCCCACCTTCTCGCCGACGATCGCTTTGGTCGCCACGTTTTCCTCTTCCTTTATTTTCCTGTACGTCGGACTGGGCCGACATACAGACGCTCCGCCGGGCCATGAAAACCCGAACGGAGCGCTCGACTGGTTGGCTCAGCGTTCCAAAAAATGGCAACTGAACACTTCTGTTGTTCGCCCGATTCGTAAAGAACGGGGCTATTAACCGTACACCATTGGGTCCCGTGGGCGCAAAGTGCCCACGGGACCGAGGTGGTTAGTTCTGGCGAATCTTGATCTCGATGTCCACGCCGGCGGGAAGGTCGAGACGCTGGAGCGAATCGACCGTTTTGGCGGTGTGGTCCACAATGTCCAAAAGACGCTTGTGGACACGCATTTCGAAGTGTTCGCGACTGTCTTTGTGCTTGTGAGGTCCACGAACCACCGTGTAACGGTGCTTCTCCGTGGGCAGGGGAACTGGTCCCTGCACCCGAGCGTTCGTGCGCTCGACCGTCTGGACGATCTTCGCGGTGGACTGGTCCAGGACGCCGTGGTCGAAGGCCTTCAGCCGGATACGAATCATTTGTCGGTTGTCGGCCATGACCACTCCTACTTCAGGATCTTCGTGACGCGACCAGAGCCTACGGTGCGGCCACCTTCGCGAATCGAGAAGGTGAGACCCTCTTCCATCGCGATGGGCTTGCCCAGGGTTACGGTCATGTCAGTGTTGTCACCAGGCATGACCATCTCGGTACCCGAGGGCAACTCAATGGTGCCGGTGACGTCGGTCGTGCGGAAGTAGAACTGCGGACGGTAGTTCGCAAAGAACGGCTTGTGACGGCCGCCCTCTTCCTTGGTCAACACGTAGACCGCGGCCTCGAAGTTCGTGTGCGGCGTGATGGTGCCGGGCTTGCAAAGGACTTGGCCGCGCTCGACTTCTTCCTTCTTCGTGCCACGAAGCAGCGCGCCCAGGTTGTCGCCCGCGCGACCTTCGTCGAGGAGCTTGCGGAACATCTCGATACCGGTGACAACAGTCTTTTGCGTCGTGCGCAGACCAACGATCTCGACTTCGTCGCCGATCTTGATCACGCCCTGCTCGACCTTGCCGGTCACGACGGTGCCACGACCAGTGATGGACATGACGTCTTCGATCGACATGAGGAAGGGCTTCTCGAGGGCGCGAACGGGCTCGGGGATGTAACTGTCCACCGCGTCCATCAGCTCCATGATCTTGTCGCCCCATTCCTTGTCACCCTCGAGGGCCTTTAGAGCGGACACGCGAATGATCGGCGTGTCGTCACCGGGGAAGTCGTAGCTCGTCAAGAGCTCGCGCACTTCCATCTCGACGAGCTCGAGGAGCTCTTCGTCTTCGACCATGTCGGCCTTGTTGAGGGCGACGACGATGTAGGGAACGCCGACCTGACGAGCGAGCAGCACGTGCTCGCGAGTCTGGGGCATCGGACCGTCGGTCGCCGAGACCACGAGGATGGCGCCGTCGATCTGAGCGGCGCCCGTGATCATGTTCTTGACGTAGTCGGCGTGGCCGGGCATGTCGACGTGGGCGTAGTGACG
>DAIQOO010000209.1:0-2114 GCA_036787845.1 Acidimicrobiales bacterium | reverse complement strand
CAACGCTCTTTGAAAACTGAGCCAAAACGCTCACCGAAAAGTGAGCCAGTCCGTTGTCATTATTCTTCCACAGCTCCGAGTGACACCGATGGAAGATTGTTTAATCCCGAGTCGCGAAGCCGATAGCTTGAACCCTTCAGGGTGATGACTTCGGCGTGGTGGACAATGCGATCGATCATCGCAGCGGCCACCACTTGATCTCCGAAGACTTCACCCCATCGCGCGAAGGGCAAGTTCGACGTCAGGATCAGCGAGGCGTGCTCGTAGCGCGACGAGACCAGCTGGAAGAAGAGGTTGGCCGCCTCTTGCTCGAAGGGGATGTAGCCCACTTCGTCAACGATGAGCAGCGCGTAGCGGCGAAGCCGCGCGAGTTCGTCACTGAGACGTCCTTGGGCGTGGGCCTTCTGCAGTCGCATCACCCACTCGATCGCTGACGCGAACAGCACGCGCTGCCCCTGGGACGCGGCGCGTATCCCGAGACCAATGGCGAGGTGCGTCTTGCCCGTGCCCGGTGGACCGAGCAGCACGACGTTGGAACCCTCGGTGAGATAGGTGCCCGTCGCCAAGTGCGCCAACAACTGACGCGACAGCGAGGGCTGGTGATCGGCGTTGAACTCTTCCAAGGACTTTCGCGTAGGAAACCCCGCCGCGCGGATGCGCAGTTCGGTGCCCGACGCCTCGCGCGAGGAGACTTCCGCCGAGAGCACCGCCGCCAAGTAGTCCTCGTAAGACCAGGCGTCGTCACGAGCGTTCTGCGCGAGACGTTTCGCCACGTCGCGAATGCGCGGCGCCTTTAAGGCTCTAGAGAGGTAGTCGAGTTGACTCTGGGTCTCTTTCGCGTTCGTCACAGCGCCACCTCGAAGAACTTGTCGTAGTCGGCTAAGTCGCGGTGCCAGTCGTCGGTGGTAACCGGTCGGGGCGCTTGAAAGAGTGCGCGCAGTTCTCGAGCCGCGTCGACGTGGCTTTGATCAGTGAGTGTCTCTGCGCGGGTCCACCGGCGCTGGTGCGTGCCGACGCGCTTGCCGAGAGCGCTAAAGCGCACCTCGTCGAGGTCGTAGGCGACGTCAACGAAGCTGCCAATGGCGCTCGGGTGGGCCGAGTAGTCATTCGAGGCGACGCGTAGGTAGTAGTCACGAGCGAGACGAACTCGACCGAGCACACCCAGCACCGGAGCGACCGGTGGCAGGGCGAACATCGATGCGCGATCTGACTCGACCGCCTCATTGGGACGTTGACCCGTTCGTCGCACCAGGCGACTATTGGCCCGGGGCAGCCAGGCGGCCAACTGTTCGTTGAAGTCGTCGGGTGAAGAGAAGTCACGCCCGGGCATGAAGCTCGTCTCGAAGAAACCGTTCATCCGCTCGACGACGCCCTTGGATTCGGGGTCGTAGGGCTTTAACTGGACGAACTTCGTCCCGAGCGTGCCGGCTAAGGACGTCACCTGATCGGTCAACCTGTGGTTTCGTCCAATGCCCGACTCGTTGTCCCAGACCAGTCGGCGCGGCACCGCGCCGAAGGATTGGAGCAAGGACCACATCCCCAGACACAGGTCTTCGGTCGTGCGAGAGGGAATCATGCGCGCACAGATGAAGCGCGAGTGCGACGCGGTCATGACGAGCACCGGTGGCGAACCGAACTGACCGCTTCCTAAAGGAATCTTCGCCGGCGGGAACCACAGGTCGCACTGCATCTGGTCACCCGGCTCGTAGGTAATGCGATCGGCGGGATCCACCGGGGCGTAGTCCGGGCGGATCTCGGCGACTTTCATGCGCAAGAACGAGCTCGAACCCGTCCAGCCAATGCGCTCAGCGATGACCGTCGCGGGCATCTTGGGATACTCGCTCAGCAGCGACCTGATCTGAGGTTCGAACGGCGACACCGAGTTCGGGGCCGCCGTTCGTTCATAATGCGGCGGGCTCGAGGACGCCACCGCCTTCGCCACGGTATTTCGCGAGATCTCCAACCGCTCGGCGATCGAGCGCATTGATTCGCCTTCGCTGAGGTGGAGGTGCCTGATAAGTGCCCAGTTTTCCAAAGTAATCACCTTCCCATCTTGGTTAGGTGGCTCACCTTTCAAGCGGCGTTATGGCTCACTTTTCGAGCGGCGTCGACAC
>DAIQOO010000208.1:0-2122 GCA_036787845.1 Acidimicrobiales bacterium | reverse complement strand
TGGATCGCGATCCGGTCCTTGGAGGGGCACGGTTCACCATCACTGTTCCTGAAGGCCCCGAAATCTGAGTATTCACAAGATTTTGTAACTCTTCTTATCTATTAAATGCCTGGTCTTAATCAAGTGCGACGAAACTAGGTAACTAAGGACACCTATGACACCCTCCCCCCGAACCCCCCAACAGCGCGATCGACGCTTCGCGCGCGTTCGACGAATCTCTCAAGTACTCCTACTGGGCTCAGTGGGAGTATCCGGACTACTCGTGACCTACCTCGCCGGCGTGACGAAACCGCTCACGACCGTGCCCGTGGTGGTAAAGGCCTCCTCGAACATTTCGACGGCCACGACCACACCCACGAGCACCAACGGCGACGATGGCTCATCGAGCTCGAGCGAGAACTCCGATAACTCAGGCTCGTCGAGCCCACCGACGACCACGGCTTCCTCGACTTCTGGCGCGACGGTGCCGACGACGGCGCCCGTCACGTCGACCACGACGTGCTACAGCACGCCCTCTGGTCACGTCACGTGCATCTAACGCCATGAACTTCGAGGTCTGGGGCCTAACGGGCACACTCGCCACCGAGCACGACCACCAGATGGAATTTGCCCAAGAGCGACTTTGGTACTGGATCAAAGAGTTCGACGACTCGTGCAATCGATTCCGAGTCGACTCTGAGCTGTCGTGGGTCAATGAACGTGCCGGCGAAACACTCGCCATCGGCGCGACGTTGGAGCGCGCGATCGCTGGCGCGCTACTCGCGAGTGACGCCACCGGCGGACTCTGCGACCCGACGGTATTACCTGCGGTCTTAGCCCTTGGCTACGACGTCGATTACGACGTGTTGATTCAACGCGACATCACGACGCTCGCAGCGCCCGTGAAGCCGCTCGGCGCTTCGGCCGTTGAACTCAATCGAAGGTCACACACGCTCACCCTCGCCAAAGGTTGCCAGCTCGATCTCGGCGCGAGCGCGAAGGCCCTCGTCGCCGATCTGGTCGCTGACGACGTCGCCTCGACCGGTGGCGTCATCGTCGAAATGGGTGGCGACGTCGCGGTGCGTGGACGTGGTCCCGAAGGACCATGGGCCATTGGAGTAAGCGATTCGTTACACGTGACGGGCACTGAAGCGCGCGTCGCGGTCGAATACGGCGGCGTAGCTACTTCTTCAACAACCACACGTACGTGGCACGCCAGTGGACAACTCGTCAATCACATCGTCGACCCTCGCACTGGCTCCTTCGCCGTTGGTCCGTACGCCACGGCAACGGTGTCGGCACGTAACTGCCTCTTGGCCAACGCGTTCGCGACCGCGGCACTCTTGTGGGGTGAAGACGCCACCTACCACGTGGCCCAGGCCGGTTGGTCGGCTCGTCTCGTTCGTGGCGACGGCACCATCGACTTCGTTGGCGGCTGGCCCCTCGAGGAGCTCGCCTCATGATGGCCCTCACGACGCCCTACCTCTGGTACACGACGCGCGCTACCGGCATGGTCGCGCTCATCCTCTTCACGCTCGTCGTCGCACTCGGCACCCTCGTGTCAAATCGAATTGGCGGCACGTTCGTCGGCCGTTTCGAAGTGAATGAACTTCACCGTTCGGCCTCGATCGTGGCGATCATCTTCCTCGTGTTGCACATCTTGACGACGGTGATCGACTCCTACGTGCCAACCGGTTGGATCTCGATAGTCGTTCCTTTCACGTCATCGTATCGACGCGTGGGCGTCGCCATAGGTGCAATCTCATTCGACCTCATCCTCGCGGTATGGATATCAAGCCTGTTGAAGGTTCGCGTAAAGAACGAGTCGTGGCGCTTTATCCACTGGTTCAGTTGGCTGGCATTCGCTGGCGCGATCGCGCACGCGTACCTGAGCGGTACTGACGCAAAGAACAGTGCGGGACTACTCGTGGTCGCCGCGTGCACCCTGACAGTGCTGCTCGCGGGACTATGGCGATACTTCGGGCGCCCCACCCGAGCCGCCGGTAGGACCGCTCTCTCGCCCCTCGCCGCGATCAAAGGCGCCAATGCGCACGGCGTGGTGTCGGGGAAGGTGCCCACTCGAGCGACCTCGCCCCTCGCCGCGATCAAAGGCGCCAATGCGCACGGCGTGGTGTCGGGGAAG
>DAIQOO010000207.1:0-2124 GCA_036787845.1 Acidimicrobiales bacterium | reverse complement strand
CACGATTGCCCTACAGCCTGAAGGTGCTACTGGAAAACCTCCTGCGTAACGAGGACGGCCATCTGATAACAGCAGACCAGATCAACGCGCTGCGGAACTGGGACGCTGCGGCGACCCAGAGCACGGAGATCATGTTTACACCGGCGCGAGTGTTGATGCAGGACTTCACGGGCGTGCCGTGCGTCGTCGACATGGTCGCGATGCGTGACGCGATGGCCACGTTCGGCGGAGATCCTCGAAAAATCAATCCGCTAATCCCCACCGAATTGGTGATCGACCACTCGGTCATTGCGGACGCGTTCGCGCGCTCGGACGCTTTTAAAATTAATGCGGAGTTGGAGTTTCAGCGCAATCAGGAGCGCTACCAACTGCTGCGCTGGGCTCAGCAGTCCTTCGATGACTTCCTCGTCGTCCCGCCGGACACGGGTATTTGTCACCAAGTAAACCTCGAATACCTCTCGCGTGTAGTTTTCACCCAAAGGTGCCCGAACGGTCCTCGCGCCTGCCCCGACACCTTGGTGGGAACGGACTCGCACACACCAATGGTCAACGGACTCGGTGTTCTTGGCTGGGGCGTTGGCGGCATCGAGGCCGAAGCGGCCATGCTCGGACAACCGATGAGCATGCTCATCCCCCAAGTGGTGGGCCTGAAGCTAAGCGGTGAACTGACCGAGGGAACCACGGCGACCGACCTCGTGCTCACGGTGGCCGAATTGTTGCGCCGCACGAGAGTCGTGGGCAAATTCGTCGACTTCTTCGGCCCGGGTGTGGCGAACGTGCCACTGGCCACACGAGCAACCCTTGGAAACATGAGTCCAGAGTATGGCTCTACCTGTTCCATCTTCCCGATCGATGACGAGACCTTGAATTACCTACGCCTGACCGGAAGAAGCGAGCACCAGATCAAACTCGTTGAGGCCTATGCCAAGACCCAAGGACTATGGCACGACCCGAACGACGAACCAGTCTTCAGCCAGGTGGTCGAACTCGATCTCGCGACGGTGGAGCCATCGCTCGCAGGGCCGAAACGACCGCAGGATCGAATTGCGCTGAACAACGCGCAGCACACCTTCCGCGTCCTTCTGGCCGGAACGTCACACACTGACGCCGTCCAGGGCGGTCTGGACGAGGCGGACGCCAATTCATTCCCTGCGAGCGATCCCATTTCGATTAGCCCTAGCGCGCCACACGATAGGCCGCCGCGCTCGAGCACAAATAAGGAACCACTTTTGTGGCCGACGAACCCGGTGACGACACTTCTGCCTAACGGGACCACCCACGACATCGATCATGGACACGTAGTGATAGCCGCGATCACGTCGTGCACGAACACCTCAAACCCGACCGTCATGGTTGCCGCCGGATTACTGGCGAAGAATGCGGTTGAACACGGCCTCGCGAGCAAGCCGTGGGTAAAGACATCGCTGGCCCCAGGATCGCGAGTCGTCACTGACTACTACGATCGGGCCAACCTCACCCCATATCTGGAGAAGCTCGGTTTCAATTTGGTGGGTTACGGCTGCACCACTTGTATTGGCAACTCGGGCCCACTCATCCCCGCTGTCAGTGCGGCGGTGAATCAAAACGACTTGGTCGTGGCGTCGGTGTTGAGCGGCAACCGCAACTTCGAAGGCCGTATCCACCCCGAAGTGAAGATGAACTTCCTCGCTTCGCCGCCTCTGGTGATCGCGTACGCCCTCGTCGGCACCATGCACGCCGACCTGCTACACGAGCCGCTCGGCGATGATCGAAATGGAGTTCCGGTGTACCTTCGCGATATCTGGCCCACCACCGCTGAGATTAAGGACGTCGTCGATTCCTGCGTCGAAGCCACGATGTTCACCGACAGCTACCGTGACGTGCTCACCGGTGACGAGAGGTGGCGCAGCATGGACGTGTCAACGTCTGAAATGTTCCACTGGGACCTTGCGTCGACCTACGTACGCAAGCCGCCGTACTTCGAAGGGATGCCCCGCGAGCCCAAGGCGCTGCAAGATATCCTCGATGCCCGAGTGCTCGCGTACCTGGGCGACTCCGTCACCACCGACCACATCTCCCCCGCCGGGGCGATCCCAAAGGATTCGCCCGCTGGCCACTACCTCAGTGAGCACGGCGTTTCGCCAG
>DAIQOO010000082.1:0-7818 GCA_036787845.1 Acidimicrobiales bacterium | reverse complement strand
TGAAGTATTCAAATGAACGAGAGGAAAGTACAGCTTGAAGGTGGTGCCGATGCCCACTGTGCTCTTAACTTCAAGATGCCCTCGACTCTGTTTCGTTATGCCGTAAACGGTCGCGAGTCCAAGACCAGTTCCTTGGGTTTTTGTCGTGAAATATGGCTCAAAGATGCGTCCCAATATCGCTTCATCTATCCCGACGCCAGTGTCTTCGACTTCTAGCAACGTGTACAATCCCACTTCAACGTCTCGGAATTGGTTGGCTTGGAACTCATCAATGTCGACCGCGTTGGTGCGAAACGTGATTGTCCCCCCAAAAGGCATCGCGTCGCGGGCGTTGCTGATCAGATTGAGGAGCACCTGTTGAACTTGCGTGGGATCGACCCACGCCAGAGGTAGACCATTCTTCAATTCAGTGGTGACGACAATGTCATCGCCCAGGAGTCGCTCCATCAGATTGATGCCTTCTCTCACGATCTCGTTGAGATCCGTGGCCTGAGGCAGAATTAACTGTTGGCGCGAGTACGCGAGCAGTTTACGAATGAACGACGCAGCTTCTTCGACCGTCGTGTCGATACGCTTCGCAGCGTCGATCATCTCATCATCTTTCAAGTTCTTGAGAAGAAGCGACGTGTAGCCCCGGATCACCATCAAGAGGTTGTTGAAATCGTGAGCGACTCCGCCAGCCAATGTCCCTATTGCTTCGAGTCGCTGCGATATTGCTAACTGTGCACTCAGATCACGTTCCTCGGTGATGTCGCGTTCCGACGAGACGTAGTAAAGGGTCCGTCCGGACGGATCTCGAGCTGGCGACATCGAGACGTCCATGATGACTACTCGGCCGTCTTTGGTCAAGTATCGCTTGGTATAGCGTACGTGATCGACTTCTCCCGAATTCAACCGGGACAACATCTCCTCAGTGATACCGATGTCGTCAGGGTGTGTGAACAACTTTGAGCTTTGACCCTGGAGCTCTTCTTTGGAGTAACCAACCAATTGACTGAATGCATGGTTGACAGCAGCAACACGTTCGTCGAGGCCACTGAACACCATGGGAGCCGAATTATGTTCAAAGGCCAGTCGAAATCGTTGTTCGGACTCAGAGAGCGCGTGTTCGGTCTCGGTGAGCGCATCAAGCGCGACCGTGACCTCACCCAAGGCAGTTTCAGTGTTTTTTGTCGATCGCACGTGCGCGACGCCGAATTCGGCTTCGCGCACGATGGATTCGAGACCCTTGACGGTCACGTCGTCGAAGGCGAGATTCTGTCGGTGATACACGGTCAGCACCGCGCGCCGAGATCCGTACTGATCGGGCACCGCCGCCAAAGAGCCAAACCCAAACTGCAGCGCTCGTTCGCGCCATCGTTCGTTTACGGCGTTGCCGCCCAAGTCGCTGATAACGACGCTCTCTCCCGTTTGAATCGCAACCCCCGTAGGTCCAGCGGCACTTTCCTTGGTGCCCCACCACGGCATCGTTTCTTCGTCGAGGTAGTCGACGGCACCCGCCGCGCAGACAACGTTGATGCCGTTGGTGTCGTTCGCTGAGTCGACGCCGATCCACGCGAGTTCGTAACCACCTTCGTCGACCAGTATTTTGCAGAGTTGTTCGTAGAAATCCATTTCGCTCGACGTGGTCATGGCGAGTTTATTGACGTGCCAGAGCAATTCCAGTACAAGATCGCGATGAACCACGTCGGTGATGTCGCGCTGGGAAATGACAAAGTAGAGGGTATTGCCAGCTGCGTCGAGCGCGGGGGTCATCGAGACTTCGGCCACGACGACTCGACCGTCTTTTCGAATGTATCGTTTCACGTAATGCGCCTGCTCGGCGTTCTCGTTCACCATGCGGGTGTAGGACGCCTCAGCAATGCCGATGTCTTCGTTGTACGTGAAGGGAACCGAAGTCTGCCCTAATAGTTCCTCCCTCGCGTAACCCAGCATCTGACAGGCTGCGTCGTTGACGGCGATGACGCGATCTTGGAGGTCTACGAAGAGCATCGGTGCCATGTTTTTTTCGAAGGCGAGACGAAATCTCTGATCCGCTTCGTGAATTCGCGCTTCATTTTTTGCGAGACGTTCGCTGTCGCGAAGACGCCCGATCCCGTACGAGAGTTCGTCGGCCAATTCGCTCAGAAGGGTTACTTGGTCGGGACCAAAGTCGCTAGGTCGACGCGAGTAAATGGAGAGTGCCCCAATTGTTTCGTTGTCTACCATAAGGGGAAACACGCAGATCGAGCGAAGGTCGTTTTCTGCCGCGGGAATCCTCCACGGCTCTAATTCAGTGGCTTGGGTTATATCGTCTACCACTTGCGTCGCTCGGGTTCGAATAGCGGTACCGGTGGGGCCTCGACCGAGGGGGTTGTCACCCCAACTGATCGTGACCTTTTTTAGGTAGTCGGTGAGACCGGCAGCGGCGATTGGCTGGACTGTTTGAGCGTCCCCGCTTTCGGCGTAGCCAACCCACGCCAGAGCGAAGCCACCGGTGTCGACGATGACTTGGCACGTGGCGGCGAGGAGTGAGAGTTCCTCCTGCGCGTGCACGAGTACTTGATTACTGCGCGTCAGCGTCTCCAGTGCGGTTGTAAGCAACGTGCGATCGGTGACGTCGCGGCAGTTTCCAACAATGCCCTGGATCGCAGGGTCGTGCAGAAAGTTAGTCAAGACGGATTCAATAAAGCGCCACTCACCAGACTTTGTTAAAAGTCGAAGGACCTTCGGTTGCGTGGGGCCGTCATGATGATTAGCTTCGTCGAAGTGCGCGAGCGCCACGTCAAGGTCGTCGGGGTGGATCATGTCAAATACGTTCAGACCGATCTGCGAACTTGACTCGTAGCCGAGCGTGATCGCGCCCGCTTGGTTGGCGTAGGTGAGTACGCCCTGATTGTCGATGACGATGATCATGTCGCTGGAACTAGCGACTAATTTTCGAAACCACTGCTCCGATTCGGTGAGGGACTGCTCAGCCGTTTTCAGGGCTTTGATTGCTGTAGTGGCGTTCTCGAGTGCCCCTTCCGTCTCTTCGAGGGAACGAATGTGGGCAACGCCAAATTCGATTGCTCTGGCAATATTTTCGAGTCCATTGACCGTCGCGTTGTCAAAGGCGAAGGAGTCTCGATCGTAGATCGATAAGACCGCCGCTCGCCGGCCGATGAATAATGGAATGGCAGTCGATGAACCAAATCCAAATGTCGTGGCTCGCGTCTGCCACCGAGTCGGGGGCGACACCAGTGCGATGTCCTGAGTTCGCTGTACGAGCCCCGTGCGAAGTGCACTTCGAACCGGACTCATTTCGCTTTCTTTGGAGTTGAACCACGCGGCGAAATCATCATCTAGATACTCAGTTGATCCAGCTTTGAAATTGACGCCAAGGTCGAAGTATCCAGCCTCCGACGGAATGGAGATCCACGACATCGCGTAATTACCTTTATGAACTATTACTTCGCATAGTTCTTGAAGGCACGTGTTCTCGTCCTTCGCAGCCATGATGATGCGATTCGCCTCTGACGAGAGGTCGAGTGATCGCTCTTTTTTGATGCGCGCCGTGACGTCGATGAACGATGAAATCACGCCGAAGGCGCCGTTAAGCAGCACCACGCGACACGTGTTTACTGATACCCATCGCCGCGCCCGTTGCAAGTGTGTAGTTCCGATGATGACGTCGAAGTACGGCTCTCCGTTGATCAGCGTCAACCCCGTGGGCTGATCGGCAAAAGGAAATGGCGAGCCGTCCTCGCGGACGCTGTCCCATACGGGGTCGTCTGGCAGTCGAGTTAATAACTCGTCCCGAGAAGCACCAAGAATCGCCTCGGCGACGTTATTACAATCGAGAACCATCCCTTGATCGTCCTGAAGAAGGACGGCGGCGGGCAAGCTATTGAGGAATTGCGTTGATCCAAGTACTCCATCGAGGGGTCTTTGATTGCCAGTGCCGTCTCGTATCTTCGCGTGTTCCAACATTAAGACCTCAAACCATGGTTTTCGTACGGCGTTTCATTCTCCCACAGTGAGTGCCAAAGGGCGCTCTCCCTCTGTGCTTTGCGTCAGCACGCGCGTCATCATTCGTCTTCGCGGAGCCAGTGGCTTTGAGCGTCGCCTGCGTCACAGCGTTCAATTCGTCTTTCTTTCGCTTCAAGTCGCCTTCTTCAAGTTCTGGCGCGTCCGCAATGCGAACATATGCGAATGAGCGCAGCAGCGATCGTCCTTGGCGTAGCGAAAGGTTTTTGCTCTTACCAAAATGCTTCATAACCGATAATGAAGGTAACGGCATTGATGGAACTTGGCTCAGAGAACGGTCACCAAAGTGCCAATAGGAGTGTGGGGCCACAACGCCGCCGCGTCGACGAACGGCATCTCAACGCATCCGAGACTCTGAGGCCATCCGTAGGTCGAGCGTATGAAGCCGTGCAACGCGTCGCCACCATTGAAGTAGGAAACCCACGGAATTCCCGTGTCGTGGTACGGCTTTCCATTGGGATTGGTGCCCGACATGGTGGTCGTCTTGTACCGGAGGTAGACCGGATACGTTCCACTTGCCGTAGGTGCAACGGAGATGCCGGTATTGATGGAGGAGCTAAAGGTCACGCGTCCGTTCTGGTAAAGCTTCAGACGTTGAGGAAGCGATTTGCCGACGAAAACGACGTTGTAGCTGCTCGGACTGACTTCGTGCTTTAACGTCGCGTTCGTCAAGACCGTCCATGTTGCAGTGGTCATTGAACCGGTGGCAGCGAGGCCATGGTCTGTTTGAAAACGCATGAGAGCCGCGTGAAGTATTACGTTGTTCGTTCCCACACTCCACTCCGATTTAAAGAAAGCGGGCAGCGCGGGGAAGCGCCACACGAAACTTCCAATACGAAGTTTCGTTGGACTCGGTGGCTTCGTGGTCGTGGTCGTTGTTGGCGACGTTGTGGTCGTCGTAGTTGAAGTAGTAGACGTTGTCGTAGCCGTCGGCGACGTTGTCGGCGCCGTGGTGGTTGGTGGCGACGTTGTGGTCGTCGTTGTCGTTATCGTAGGTGTCGAGGTCTTCGTAACGGCTCTAAAAGTCACCGGCAAATAACGCAAGGTAGCAAGAAATTGATCCTCGAGGCGAACAGAAAACGCGGGGATTCGTTGAGCGCCGCTGGCCTGGGCGCTCGGAACGATAAGAAGTGTCCCGAACGCAACTGAACTGACGGCGAGCGACGCGCGTATCCATCGTTGGTTTAACCTCACCCTCCCAAGTTTAGGTTGGCAATTTAATTTGTGTGCGTCAACACGGGGTCTCGCCGCGAGCCGTCACCTTATAGAAGGGAGGATTGGCAAAGAAGCTCGTCTAGATCCGGTGGCCACGAGACTCCCGTCACGTATGGCATGGCCTCTTGCGACGCCACTTTCCAGTAGTCGTCACCCGGAGTTGGGTCTCGGAGTCGCCGGCATCCGCGCGCGGTCTCCGAGTCCAGACTGGGTTGCCAGAAATAAATCATGGGGTTCGAAAGAGTAAATTGAAGTGGTGAAACCGTCCGCACTGAGGAGGTTGTGTCGAACTCCACTCCTCGTCGCGGCCTTAGGAGGCCCTTTAATTGGGCTACTTTTTGTCCCGACGTCGGCCACAGCGTCGTCAATGAGTGCGCGATCGCCGAGAGACTCATCTACGACTACGACGACTCCGCCAACCTCGTCGACGACGTCGACTACGACGACACCAGGTACAACGACCACAACGTTGTCGCCGTCAACCACGACAACGTCAACCACGACAACGTCAACCACGCTGCCCAAGGTTACGAATCTTCGTTGGCCTAAAGAAGGTAGCGCGGCGATTGCGATTCCTCAACTATCGGTCGTCGCGGCCTCGCCGTACCAGCCTCGGGTGCCAATCGCCAGTCTCACGAAAATGATGACGGCGTGGGTGGCACTCCAGGTGCTTCCACTGACAAGTTCTCAACGTGGACCATGCAAAATTGTGAACGACGCTGACGTTGCAATATACAATCACGACGTCGCGACCGGACAGTCAACCGTCAAGATTGTGCACGGAATGACGTTGTGCGAAGGAACGCTTCTTCGCGGGATGTTCGTTCATTCGGCTGGCGATTACGCCCAAATGTTGGCCAATCTCACTGGAATGAATCAGGCTCAGTTTGTCGCGAAAATGAACAAAGACGCAAAGCTGTTGGGGCTCCGCTACACACACTACGTAGATGAAACGGGCATTTCACCCGGTGACGTCTCCAAAGCCTTGGACCAGGCCACCCTCGCCGTTGATTTAATGACAAGCCATCCAATTATTCGAAATATTGTGGCGCTAAGTAGCGTCGTGCTTCCGGTTGCGGGTGTTGTAGGGTCCTTCACGCCGTTCATCGGTCTCTACGGTGTTGTCGGTGTCAAGTCGGGCTTTACCAACCCCGCCGGGGGCTGTGACGTTATGGCGATCAATCTTCGACTCCGGACGAAGGTCATCACGACGTACGCAGTGGTCCTTGGCGAACACGGTAACGACCCGCTGGGACTGGCGGGCCAAGCCGCCCTCAATCTCTCAAGGTCGCTGCAACCTTCGATTGGTTTCGTACTCACGCCAACTGGAGAGCAGCTTGCCTGGATTGGCTCGCCAAGCGATATCATCACGCCCCCAACGACAACGACAACGACAACGACTACTACTACTACGACGCCGACAACCACCGCGCCCACGACTACGACGACAATTACCGCGCCCCCAACGACGACCACCAGCTAGACCCCAACAGTTCCAAGGCTAGAGAGGCCCCCGCCGTTGCCCCGACTCGTCCGTCGTATTCGCTCCCGTTCTGAAGTTGCCCACTAGACAGCGCGAAACTGCTGTGACAGGGGAGTGCCAAGATGGAGTCGTGGTGAAAAAGTATCTTCAAGTGCCAGAGCTCATTGTGGGCTTCGACACCGAGACAACTGGACTCAGCGTGATGAGCGAGCGAGCCATTTCGTACGGCTTTTGCGCCTATCGATTTGGGGTTCCTTTTTGGTCCGAGCATTACTTCGTCATTCCCGACCTTCCAATTAGCCCCGGCGCTCAGCGAATACACGGCCTCTCGCTTGAGGACATTGAGGCAAAACAAGGAATCGAAGCGGTGTACAGCGTAGAAGCGGGTCTAACGAGAGCGATCAAGATACTTAGCGATTTTCATACCCTTGGCGCACACGTTGTTGGCTCCAACGTTGGAAGATTTGATCTCGAGATGCTGCGACGAAGTTCGATATCCGTTCTCGGAACCGCGCTCGATGACGATTACTTTGATATCTCCTTACTTCGCATAATCGATGTCGTTGAACACGACCTCGCGATCGAGCCGAGTCGGGAACTTCGATCTCGCCGAGGTCTCCAGTTTCTCTGTGAGCACTATGGAGTGACCCCTGGAGGTCACGACGCGTTGGGCGATGCACGTGCCGCCGTAGAGGTCTTCTTGGAGCAGGTGATATTCAACAATGCGGGTCAAGCGTCATTCGCACTCTTGACGGATGGAAATGAGCTTCGTACGAAGCTTGAAATGTAATAGTTGACGGCTTTGGCTCGATTGGCCCAGTGGTAGAGTAGAACCCCACGGGGCCGTTGGCGCAGTCTGGTAGCGCACTTGCATGACACGCAAGGGGTCACAGGTTCAAGTCCTGTACGGCCCACTAAAAAAATCCCTGGTTAGAGGCAGTGCCCCCAGACCAATTTTCATCAAAAACCTGCCACAAGCGACCGTTGTCAGCAACGCAGTCAGCAACGCGAAAGTGGGACCCTGTGGCGGGCTATAGAGGAAACGGCGAAGGATCGGTCTATCAACGTTCGTCGGACGGACTTTGGCTGGGTGTCCAATCGGTTGGTCGGGG
>DAIQOO010000206.1:0-2129 GCA_036787845.1 Acidimicrobiales bacterium | reverse complement strand
GTCCTACGTGTTTTAGCGTAGTTGGTCTGATCTTGGGCTACGACGCACCAACGCGCCAAAGCGCCACTCGCGGGGCGCACGCTCACCACAAAGTGACCAACGTCACTATTGGCTTCGTCGTCAATCGTGATGCTCGAATCCTCAGCCACGCAATGTCGCGTGACAGCGATGTCCTAGGGTGGCCTCATCGTGGCAGCTTCGGGACTCTCGAGTAGTAGTGAACTCCAGCGCGTCATGGACGCCGCGCGTACCCCCGGGTGGAGTCTCGGCCTTAGCCGTCAGGGACAAATCATGGCGACGAGAGACTCCGGTCAGATCGGTCTGCCTTGGGTTGTGTTGGTAGCGCGCGTGGGACGCGGGATGCGGGTCTCGATGTATCACCCCGGCGACGACGTCGAGGCCGAAGGTGAAGTCATCGGTGACATTGCGGGCAATCCCCGAGAAATGGGCCGGCAACTTCGCACGCTGCTTGGCGATCTCGAACTGAAACCCTAAGTACTCCTGGAAGTCGCCGGACCAAAGACGCGAAGGTATCGTTTGCGAATGAAAATCCGTCGAGCTGAATCGAACGATGTTGAAGTGATTGCCGGGTTCATTCGTGATCTCGCCATCTACGAGAAGTCTGAGGAGATGGCGACGGTCACGATCGAGCATCTCCAAGCGAGTTTCTTTGGCGACCATCCGGACGTCTTCTGCGATCTTGTCGAAACCGACGAGGGTACCGCGGCGGGATTCGCGGTGTGGTTTCTCAATTACTCAACGTGGACGGGCACGCACGGCATCTTTTTGGAGGATCTCTTCGTCCACCCCGAGTTCAGAGGGCGTGGATACGGAACGGCACTTTTGAAACACGTCGCCCAGGAGTGCGTCGCGAAGGGTTATCACCGTTTTCAGTGGTCGGTCCTGGATTGGAACACACCGTCAATTGACTTTTATCGCTCGCTCGGCGCTGAAGCGACGGACGAGTGGACGGTGTATCGCGTCACCGACGACGCGCTCATCCGGCTCGCCACGTCGTAGGGGACGTAGTCAGTCAATGCGAGTTCGCGGCGCCCGACAACCGCGGCGCACGGGGTCGACGGTCGACCTAGGGCCAAATCGGTTCGTTCGTCGTGTTCTGCTCGAGCAGTTGAAGTACGAATGCGGCAGCACGCTTCGCGCCTGGTCTTCACTCACTTCACAGCGTGCGTACAGCACCGGAGCGATAGATCCACCTTGGTAGACGTTGGACTCACTTTGGCAGTCGGCGGTGCGAGAAGCGAGCCAACGACCATCGAGTAAACCCGATAAGACCCACGACCAGCTGGCCCGAGTGTCGTGCGTGAAGGCCCGCTCGAGGGCGCGAAGGGCGACGTTGACAATAGATAGGTCAGAGAAGCCATGAACGCGCCCAGCGCCGTGATCACGAAAAAGGCCTTTCGATGGTGCACAACGCTGTGCAGAAGGCTGGAATCGGCCCCTCAGTTCTATTATGAAATGCGCCCCAGTGTCTTGCGTTGCATAATGCAACTAACTAAACTGAGATTGTGGAACGAAAGAGCTTTGCCCAGATGGACTGTTCAGTCGCCCAGTGCCTCGAGGTGATCGGCGAGTGGTGGAGCATGCTGATTATCCGCGACGCCTTCCTGGGCGTGAGCAGATTCGAGGAGTTCCAGAAGCACCTAGGCATCTCGAGAAACATACTTGGCGATCGTTTGAATTCACTCGTGGATGCTGGCGTTTTGGAGCGCGAGCCTTACTGCGCGCGTCCGCCGCGTGACGAGTACAAGTTGACGCCAAAAGGTCGAGACCTCTGGCCAGTACTCACCGCGATGCGTAACTGGGGCGACGACTACGCCGCGCCCTCGGGTCCGCCTCTTGAACTAATTCACCGTTCGTGTGGCGAAGTAACACACCCCGAGATGGTGTGCAGTCACTGCGGCGAGCGCTTGACCAATCGAAGCGTGAACGCGGTTGCTGGCGCCGGTCATGAAGGCAATCCACTACTGGAGCGATTCGTTCGCGCGGACGACGTCAAGATCAACTAGGCGCGGGCGGGGCTTTCGGAGGGAAATTCCCCATCTCAGCGCCGACGGCTTTGCCGATGTTAGTGACGTGAAGATGAATCTCTTCGAGTAAGTCCGTGTTCC
>DAIQOO010000081.1:0-7878 GCA_036787845.1 Acidimicrobiales bacterium | reverse complement strand
CCGGCGTCGATCGTGAGAAGGCCGTCATTGCTCAAGCGGTCGCGGTGAGTGCGCGCGGATGGTTCGAGGGCGCGAGCGACAGCGAACTGCTCTTGAACCTGACGAGCGCGGTGCGCTCGGCGCTGCAGGACGCTCTCGCGGAGGGCAACGTCGACGCCGACAGCCTTTCTAAAGTCGCTCAACGCTCAGCCGGTCGAATGCTCGGACAGCGTTATCGTCGCCAGCCCGTCATCTTGCCGGCGATCGTCGTCTTCTAGGCGTCGTCCTTCACGGGTTCACCGTGATCGGCGTTACTTTGCCCACTGCGCCAAAACGCCTTGTGACTGATCTGCTCTGGTTCAAGTCCGCGATCGAGCAGTGAGC
This sequence comes from Acidimicrobiales bacterium, assembly GCA_036787845.1. Taxonomy (GTDB): domain Bacteria; phylum Actinomycetota; class Acidimicrobiia; order Acidimicrobiales; family RAAP-2; genus RAAP-2. The sequence goes on along the minus strand of DAIQOO010000081.1, from coordinate 7,515 downwards.
TCTGGAGGATTCGCATCACGTGGAACTCGCCAAAGAGGTACGCGTGGCCGCGTCCTGGCGGCAGCGCAAAGGCCGCGAGTCCACGTAAGAGTCCTTCGGGGTCGCTCGTCGCTCGGTGCTGGCGATCAACAAAGATGCCGGTCACGCCAAGTCCTTCGTCAAAGGGCGCGTTCAGCGCGTCGTCGGGCGCGTCGATCTCGACGATGAAGATGGCCTGACCGGGCACGTCAATACTTTGGGCCATGCGAAAGAAGGCGCCGAGTCCACTCGCGTCGCCCACGAACAAGTGCCAGTCGGCCAGCACGTTGAGGGGTACCTTGCCGCGCGGTCCAATGACGTCGACGAGATCACCTTGAGAGGTGCTCTTCACCCAAATAGTGCCGGGACCTTCGTGGTCGACGGTAATCCAGAGCGTGAACGTATCGCTTCCTGTATCGAGATCACGCACACTGTACCGACGGCGAACGAAGCGTCCCTTGGCGTCGGTGAGTCGGATCATGACGTCGTTGCCCGGGGTGCCGGCGAGTACGGCGGCGTTGCCACTCAACACCACTTGATAGAAGGAGGTGCTGAGTTGCTCAACTGATACCACTTGGCACAGACCCGCCACTGCACCGAGACGCAGCGCGAGCTGGGTCGAGGCGTCGTCCGGTTCGTTCGTCACGACGACAGCCTAGAGGTGGAACATGTTGCGCAACGGTGCCGACGGCGCTGGCGGTCAATCACCTTCAATGACCGTGACCGTGTGAGCGTCGATGGACGATTCGATCTCATCGAGCTGGTGGAGCGTCGTGGGATCGGGGCGTCGAAAGGGATGAGGTTCACTATTCGCTTGTGCGAAGGAACTGCGCGCGTTCGCCACTGCGCGAAGAGCGCCACGACGAAGAAGGTGTCGCCGTATTGGATCATCGCGCGTCGAGTCACGTTCGTAGCGAGCCGTTGCGCGTCGCGCTTTCTCCAGTTGTTGGGCTGGACGCAGCGACGGGGCTGCTGACCACAACAAGATGTCGACGCTCAGCACGATCGCGGCAGCAAGGACCGTGTCGATAATGCGGGGCACGAAGAGGTACTTGTCGGTGCCCAACAGTGCGAGGAAGACAAAGACGATAGGCGTGAAGACCATGACGGCGAGCACGTGCGAGCGCCGCTGGGCCCACGGCACCGCCGCGGCCATTACGCACGAGAGCGCGACGAGGCTCAACACGGAGTTTCCGGCCCACGCGACGACCGCGGCGATGCCCACGCCCACGACCGTGCCCGCGGTGCGAGCGAGCGCGCGGGTAATGACCGGGCCAAGATCGGGGCGAAGTATGAAAGCGACGCTGAGCGGAAGCCAGAATCCGTGACTTCCATCGAGTAGGTGCGCAATTATCGCGCCGATGACGATGGCGAGGGAGAGAATCGCGGCGAATCGAAGGCGCTCGGTAGCGGGAAGGCGTGCCCTCGTCGACGCGCGCGACGAATCACGTGGGGGCATTGCTCGAAGTTCCGAGGCGTCAGTGATGTGCAGCGCCGACGTCACGACGGGATTGAGTCCGCGAATGGAGTTGATGTGAGAGGGCAGGTCACGCAACTGCGCCACCGCCTCGAAACCAGTCGAATTTTTGAGAGTGAGGGCGACGTCACGCAGTGCCAAGGCGATAGATGGATCAACCGAAAGATGTTTGCCCTCGAGGTAGGAGACCACCTCGCCACCGCGCAGCGCAACGACAAGGCACTGTCGCAACGCCACCTCTTCGGCGCTACCGGTTCGTAGTCGGGCACTACCGACGACGTCTTGGGCGGCGTCGAGCGTGACCAACGTCGTAGCCCTCACGACATAAAAGCGCGGTGTACCCACTGCGTCGACGAGGTTGGCCAGTGCGTTAAAGGCGTTGGAGAGGAATACTCGCTGATTCTCGAGTCGCTTCCTCGCGTCAGTGATAGCGGCGACGAGATAGACCCACAGAGCGCCCAGTGAGATGCAAAGACAGGACTGCCATACCGTGCCACGGAACTGCAGGCCGGCGCCGAGTATTGAGCCGATGAGTAAGTACGCCCCGGGCGTGGCCAAGTTGGAGGCTTCGATGAAACCCGCCGCTAGCGCCGCGACGCCCAACAACACCACGAGCGCCCACGGGTCACTCACCTGGTCCACGAACGTCGCTCCGATGGCGACGCCCACGCCGGCTGCGAGGGCGACCCACAACAGTCGAGGTCCTCGTACGCGCCAGTCGTCGAGACCATCTTGGCTTATCGCCCAGAGCGCACCGATCGCAAAGACGATGGCGTAGTGACGCTGGCTATTGAACAAACCAATGATCAACGGCACACTGAGACAAAAGCCGGCGCGAAGTGACAGACGTATCTCAGGCGTCCCGTTGACGTGTCGACGGAGGTTCAACGTCACGGACGAGATATCTACTGGATTAGTGGCGTAGCTGGGGCGTTGGGCCACGTTCGGCGTTCAAGCTTCGTCGAACTTCGCGGCGCGAACACCGCCTCATCATAAGTCGTGCGTGTGCTGGCACGTAGAGCCACGAATCACGGGATCAGGGGGGCTTTGGGTACTAACCTTCGTCGCTCAAGTGGTCGAGAAAGAGAACAAGTCGTTAGTAAGTTGGAGGGTTGTGGCACAGGCGCGACATCAGAAGAAGCCGGTAAAAAAGACGGCCAAGCGCACTCGGGGCCAGAACGCGTCCTCCGAGGAGCCAAACGTGTGGCAACGCCACCAGCGCGACCTGTGGATTGTGGCGCTCGTCGTGCTCGGACTGTTAGTAGCGCTGGCTGAAGTGGGCGCGCTCGGGCCAGTAGGTCGGGGCATTTCTAGGGTCCTTTCTGATCTACTTGGCGTCAGCCGGTTCGCTCTGGCCGCCATTCTCTTAGCGCTCGGCATAGCACTCGTGTGGGGAAAGATCGAGTTTGACCGCGCCCGTGTCGGCTGGGGTGTAGTTCTCGGTCTGATCTCAATCAGTGGCATCGCCGACCTCGCTGGTGGTCGACCCGGCGTGCACGCGACGACCAAAGTACTCGCACACGCCGGAGGTTGGCTTGGAGTAGCGGTCGGTGGTGGACTCGCGAAAGGCCTTGGCGAAGCGGGTGCACTCGTGGTATTGCTCGCGTTAGTCGTCATTGCGACAATGGTGATGACGGGCTTTGGCCTACGAGCGCTCCTTCGCGGTAGCGCTTCCTTCCTCAAGGCGCTCGGTCGTCTGTTCGCAAGGTGGTGGTTGCACCGCGACCGCGACGACGTTGGGTACGACGAGGGCGAGCCCGAGGTTGCGCCTTCGATTGAGACACCAGCGTACGACCCTGAACCAGAGCCATTTGCGTACGACGAGTACGCCGGAAGCGACGATGAGATTTGGCCCAACGACGACGAAGACGACGCTCCCGACGAGGTTGTCGTCGAGCCACTTCGCCGTGAATCGGTAACCACACGCGGCAGCGCACACAGCGCGTGGGAATTACCTCCTCTTACGTTGCTGCAACGCACCAAGGATCAAAAGCAAGATCGTACGTTGACGGACGCGGCGGGCGAAGAACTGGTCGACGCTCTCGCCGCCCACGGCGTCGAAACGACACTCGTTGGTTACACGGTTGGTCCAACGGTGACGCGTTTCGAACTCGAGCTCGGACCTGGCGTGAAGGTGTCGCGGGTCACGTCCTTGAATAGGGACATCGCGTACGCCATGGCCTCATCCGACGTGCGGATTCAGGCACCGATTCCTGGGCGTTCGGCCATTGGTGTTGAGGTACCCAATCGTCAACGGTCTCTCGTGGCACTCGGCGACCTCCTCGCCTCAGAGGAGTCCGTCGCCGCCACCCACCCACTCGACGTGCCCGTTGGTCGAGACATCTCGGGCAAAACGGTCGTCGTCAACCTCGGCGAAATGCCGCACGTGCTCATCTCTGGCGCTACGGGAGCGGGAAAGAGTTCGGCGATGAACTCGCTCATTATGGCGCTCGTGATGCGCGACACGCCAGATCAATTGCGCCTGCTGCTCATCGACCCTAAACGCGTCGAAATGGGGCACTACAACGACCTCCCGCATTTGCTCGCGCCCGTCGTGGTCGATCCAAAGAAGGCCGCTGGCGCACTGGCGTGGGCTGTGAAGGAGATGGAGCGGCGCTACGACCTCTTAGCGGAGAGCGGTGCGCGTGACATTACGAGTTACCAGTTGAAGATCGCCAAAGGGGAGCTGGCACCCGGCCCCTCCGATAATGAGCGGGTCGCTGACGCGATTGAGCGAGCGACGGGACTTCCTTCTGACGTTGAGCCCGCGCCAGGACCCGAAGAGCTTCCCTACATCGTGATCGTTGTCGATGAGTTGAACGACCTCATGATGGTGGCGGCTCGCGACGTTGAAGATTCAGTTGTGCGCATTGCCCAAATGGCCCGCGCGGTGGGAATCCACTTGGTCTTGGCGACGCAACGTCCGAGTGTCGACGTGATTACCGGCGTCATCAAGGCCAACGTGCCCAGCAGAATGGCGTTTGCCGTGTCGTCACTTGCCGATAGTCGCGTGATATTGGACCAAGCCGGCGCGGAGCGTCTGATTGGAAAGGGTGACATGCTCCTCGTTACCGCGTCGAGCAACGTTGCCCGACGGCTCCAGTCGCCCTGGGTCTCGGAAGAGGAAGTGCGTCGAGTCGTGGAAGCGTGGCGGGCCCAAGGCGGTCGGACCGAGACGGTGGTAGCGCTCGAAGTTCCCCACGGTCGGGGAGTGTCGAGTTTTGGTGGAGGATCGTCTGACGACGACGAAGAGATTCTGCGCCAAGCACGTGATCTCATCATTCGAACCCAGTCGGGCTCGACCTCGATGCTGCAGCGCAAACTGCGCGTGGGCTTCGCGCGTGCCGGACGCATCATGGATCAATTGGAAGAAGAAGGAGTGGTCGCGCCGGGCGACGGCTCTAAAGCTCGCAAGGTTCTCGTGACGCCCGAAGAGTACGACCAACAGACCTCGTTGTAGTTCGTGTCACGTCCTTTTTCCGCGCGTCGACCGGCCTTTCGTGGCTTCTTTCCTCGACTAGTAGGGATGTTGCTTGGCGTCATCATCGCCACCGCACTCATCGTAGGCTCGCAGTTGCCGCTTCTCCATCAACCGGCGACGGTGCACGTCAACCCCAGCACCGTTTCGCTGCCCCTAGCGCCGCCGCTCGCGTGGCCGAGCGCAGGGCCAGCTGCCCTCTACGTGCCTTCGTTCGGTGTGCTGTCGAGTCACGACGACCACGTGGTGCCCATCGCGAGCCTGACCAAGATGATGACCGCGTACGTCGCGCTACTCGCCGCGCCCCTTGGGCTCAATCAAATCGGACCCTGCTACGTGGTCACTAGCGCGGACGTGACGACGTTCCAAGAGATGAAAGTTCTCAACGAGTCGAGCATTCTCGTCGTCGCAGGTGAACAACTCTGCGAACTTGACCTCTTGAATGGTTTGTTAGTGCATTCCGCGGGCAATTACGCGGTCATGTTGGCCACAATGATTGCTGGTTCGCCGAGTGCCTTCGTCGCACGAATGAACGCTGAGGCCATTGTGCTCGATCTCGCGCACACTCACTACGACGACGTCACGGGGTATTCGTCCGCGTCGGTCTCGACGGCGCGCGATCAAGCGATACTCGCGGCGATACTGATGAAGTCAGCGCTAGTGCGTATCATCGTGCTTCAGCAAAGCGTCACCTTGCCCGTTGCTGGAACTGTCGGATCGTTCACGCCCTACGTTGGCTACGACAACGTTATTGGCGTCAAATCTGGGCGCACGGCGGCGGCGGGGGGCTGTGACGTCATGGCCGTCACGTTCTACGACGGATCGACGACGAGCGTTCTCTACGCTGTGGTGTTGGACCAACGCGGTGGTGACCTCCTCGGTCCGGCCGGCGTCGCGGCCCTCTCGCTGGCGAATTCGGCGGTGGCGAGTCGTTACAACTACACCTTTGCCAAGGGCAGCGTGGTGGGTACGTACTCTTGGGGCGCCCAACGCGTGGCGTTCGGTTTCACCCAACAACACGACGTGTCGTGGTGGCCAGCTGAAAGGACGCCTCGTGTCAAAGTGCGGATGCTTCGTTTCACGTCGTCGATTCGTCGCGGTGAAGTCGTGGGCCACCTCACCGTTTACGACGAACAACGCCATGTCTTCAAACTGCGCGCGTTGGGGAATCTTTCGCCGCCGTCGCTTCTACAGCGCCTACGATGACCTCATGTTCGCTCGCGCTCCCGCTAGTTCAGCCAATTTGGGTCCCGGTTTTGACACCTTGGCCGTCGCCCTCACCCTCTACGTCGACGTCACCCTCGAGCCAGCTGACTCGTTAACGATTTTCAGCGATGGTTGTGGGGCAGGTCGATTCGACGACGAGCGTCATATGGGAGTTCAAGTTGCTAAGTCCGTCCTCGGTCACACGAACTTCGCCATGCACGTCACCTCGTCCATTCCTCTGTCGCGGGGACTGGGTTCGTCCGCCGCGCTCGCGGTCGCGGCCGCGGCCGCGGCGGGTGCCCTTAGCCCCCTCAGTGTCGCAACGCAACGAGACGGTCACGCGGAAAACGCGGCCGCGTCGGTTTTGGGTGGGTTAGTCGTCGCGAGTATCGGTGAGCGTGAGGGCGTGCTCGCTCGCCAACTGCCCCTTGACGACACGTGGCAGTTTGTAGCAGTGGTGCCGGACGAAGAGTTTGCCACGGCGCCCGCTCGTCACGTACTACCGAAGAATGTGCCTTTCGTAGACGCGGTGCACAACTTGAACGCGATGGGACTGTTGATAGCAGGACTAGCGAATCATCACGAGTTTGTCGCGTCATCGATGAATGACTATCTCCACCAGCCCTACCGTTCAGGACTACTCCCTATAGCGGCGCCGCTCATGGCGATGTTGCGCGACAGCGGCGCGGCGGCCGCGTGTTGGTCGGGTGCTGGATCGACGATGCTCGGTCTCGTCACGCGCGACGTCGCCAACGACGTCGCCACGGCGGCGAAGGTCTTCTTGCACGATAAGGCCGTCGCCGGAGAGGTCTTCGTGCTCGACGCGGATCGAACCGGCCTGGTTACTCATTGAGCCGAGCCAACGGTTCACTCGGCGCTCGCACCCTCAGTGGAGCGGGCTTCATGTTGCTCGGCGCCACGTTGATTCAGTGGTCAGCCGCGCTCGTGTTCCGAGTCTTTCCGGTCATCGGTCCCTCGGCGACGAGTGCGTGGCGTTTTCTCTTGGGCGCCGTGGCGTTGTTAGCGCTGACGCGACCCAACGTTCGACACTGGACGAGTCGGCAGTGGCTCGGGGCGCTAGCGCTCGGTGCCGCGACGGCTTTCATGAATCAGTGCTTCTATCAAGCAATAGCTCGAATACCCCTCGGTGGCGCGGTCGCCATTGAGTACCTCGGACCGTTCTGCGTCGCCGCCATTGGCAAACGCAGTTGGCGACATCTCGGGTTCGTGGGTCTCGCGGGCGCGGGCGTCGCTGCGCTGACACGTCCGGGCAGTGGTCTCAACGCGACGGGCGTCTTCTTCGCGGTGGGCTCCGGTATTGGCTGGGCCGCGTACA
>DAIQOO010000010.1:23266-26361 GCA_036787845.1 Acidimicrobiales bacterium | reverse complement strand
TGCAGGTCCTGGTGTTCGGTCGAGCCTTGGACGACATCTCGGACAGCCCCATTGACGAAGACGAATGGGAGCGCTCAATGATCGTGCTCTTCGCGGAACTGTTGAAGCGATAGTCCGGACGCCCGGGCGGTGTGCTGAACTGCGAGAGTGAAGTGGTTTCGTGTCATTGGCGTAGTAGTGCTCCTAGTTGTCCTCGTCGTGAGCGCCACGACGACGACGGCGCGTTCGAGTGCTCGCCTGATCGCGGCGCCCTGTAACGCGTCGTTGCTCGCTGCGCCCTACGACGGACCCCTCAAAGTTCGAAGCGTCAACAGTTTTGGTTGCGTGGGCGACTGGGCGTACCTCTGGGCAACGGTTGGCAGCGGCGTCCAGGAGATCGGCGTGACCGAGGTACTTCACTACCTCCCCGCGACGTCGTCGTGGAAGAACGCGTCACGTCTGAAGTACTGTGGCCACCACCTCTTGCCGAGCTACGTCGATCGCTGGGGTTGTCACTCGAACTGACCTAGTTCACACTTGACGTCATCTGATCACCACGAATGGCGACGATGGCGTGGCAGCTTTGGCAACAACATCGTCACTTCGTGTCCGAAGGGCCGTGCTATCACCTACGCTCTGGGGTCGTGCGTGCTCGAGGATTTGTCTCACTAGCGCGGGCCTCCGCGCAGGACCTCTTTAATCAGAAAACGGCCTTTGGTCGTCTCGCGTTGGTCCACGTCATCATGATGGCGGGCGACACGTTGGTCACCGTCTCATTGGCGGGCTCGCTCTTCTTCTCGGTCTCCCCGACGGAAGCCAAGGACAAGGTGCTCTTGTACTTGATACTGACGATCGCGCCCTTCGCGGTCGTCTCACCAGTGCTTGGTCCTCTCATTGACCGCTCCGCCAACGGGCGAAGGGTCCTCATTGCACTGTCGGCCGGGGTTCGCGCCGTGTTGTGTTTGTTGATGGCCGAGCACCTCAACTCGCTCTGGCTCTTTCCACTGGCTTTTTTCCTATTGGTGTCGTCCAAGCTCTACGTCGTTACGCGTGGCGCGTTGGTCCCTGAAATGGCGAGAACCGATCAGTTCCGCGAGCACGCCGGCCTCGTTGGCGAAGCTGGTTGGCCGAATGAAGAGATCAACGAAGAAAAAGGGTTCGCCGGCTTCAACGCGCAACTCACGTTGCTCGGAACCCTCGTTGGTTTGATCGCGGGATCGATCGGCGCGGGCATCTTGAAGGGCATTGGCGCACCAACTGTTCTGATCGTCGCCTCGGTCGTCTACGTCGGCGCCACGATCACGAGTTTGCGACTACAACGTCCGGCCAAGATTATCCGTGATCAGGTGAGCGGCCTCACCCAAGGTGAGCGCGATCGTAACGCGCTCAACCCCCTCGGGGACGTCGAGGTCGCGTGGGGTCTCGCGGCGGCGGCGTTAATGCGCTTCGCCGTTGGCTTCGCGACGTTTCTTCTGGCCTTTGGTCTTCGTCGCGAGTCCGCGGGACTTGGCTGGTACGCCTTCGCACTCGGAATCAGTGGAATCGGTGCGCTAGCGGGACTGGCCTTCGTGACGCGCGTGCGCAACGCTCTCAAAGAGTCGACGCTGCTCGCGCTGTCGCTCTTCGCGACGGGCGTGGGCGCGCTGCTCGCCTCGTCGCACCCGGTGCTCTGGGTGCAGGTACTTTTCGCCGGGTGGCTCGGACTTAGTTCTGCCGTCGCGCAACCGAGTTTCGACGCGATCACCCAGCGTAACGTCGCTCCGGGCGCGCAGGGACGCACCTTTGCACGCTTCGCCGTGCGACAACAACTCTTGTGGGTACTCGGCGCGTTGATTCCCGCTGCGATTGCGATGCGCTTCTCGATCGGTGATCGGTTCCTCGCGCTGTTGATGTTCATGGGTAGTGTCATCTATTCCATGGGGCGTCGCGTCGCACGACGCTGACACGTTGGTCGCAACTTTTCTTATGCTGTAGTGGGTTATGGCGACCTCACCACACGTTGATCCTTCGTCACCCCCACTCGACTCATTACCCCACGTCGTCATTGTGGGCGGCGGATTCGCTGGAGTGTCGGCGGGGCGAAAGCTCGCCAACAAAAACGTTCGCGTCACGATCATCGATCGCCACAACTTTCACACGTTCTTGCCGTTGCTCTACCAAGTAGCGACGGCCGGTCTCGAGCCCGCGGACGTGGCCTACCCGATACGCACCATCTTTGGTCACGCGAAGAACATCCATTTTCGCCACGCCCGCGTTAATCGGGTTGACCGGTCTCGTAACGTCGTCGTTCTCGACGGCGGCGTGGAGATCTCTTACGACCACCTCATCGTGGCGACGGGCGCTACCGCTTCGTACTTCAACATTCCCGGCGCGAAGCGGTACGCCATGCCGCTGTACTCGTTGGCGGACGCGCGCCATCTTCGAAATCGACTCCTGCTCTCACTCGAAGCGGCCGACGTCGCCGCCGAACTCTCGTCGGTGGCGCTCAACTTCGTCGTCGTTGGTGGCGGGCCGACGGGCGTAGAGACGGCAGGCGCGCTCTCAGAGCTCATCGACATCACCATCAAGCGTGACGGACTGCGCCTCGACGCGACGAAGGTGCGCATTCGATTGATTGACCTCGCGCCACGACTGTTGACGGCGTTTCCTGAGACGGCAAGCAAGTACGCAAAGAAAGAACTCGAGAAGATGGGTGTCGACGTCGAGTTCGGACGTTCCGTCGTGGAAGTCGAAGAGCACGCGCTGCGCTTCGCCGACGGTGAACGGCTCGAGGCGGCGGCGGTCATCTGGGCGGCCGGTATCACGGCGACCGGCACGTTGGCCGAGGGACTCGAGGAACGAAGTGGACCGGGCGGGCGGGCGCTCGTGGGTGATGACCTTCGAGTCGTTGGGACCGACAACGTCTGGAGCGTTGGTGACGCGGCGGCGATACCAACGACCAGCGGCTTTCAACCACAACTCGCCCCCGTCGCGATCCAATCCGGTCGCCACTGCGCGACGCAGATTCTTCGCGTCCTTAACGACGAGTCGACTAGCGCGTTTTACTATCGCGACAAGGGCATCATGGCGACGATCGGGCGTCGCGCTGCCGTGGCGAAGTTGCCCCACGGTGGCGT
>DAIQOO010000010.1:18941-23166 GCA_036787845.1 Acidimicrobiales bacterium | reverse complement strand
AGACCCTCGACGTTGATCGCTTCGGTCGTGGGCACGTAGCCAATGGCGGTCTCTTTCGCGTCGCCGCGACCAGCGGTGCGCTCAAAGATCCACTCGAGCACTCTGGAGTTCTCACCAAAGCCCGGCCAGAGCCACCGTCCGTCCTCGCTCTTTCGAAACCAGTTGACGTAGAAGATCTTGGGCAACTTGGCTTCATCGAATCGATCTGAGAAGGTCAACCAGTGTGCCCAGTAGTCAGCCATGTTGTAGCCACAAAAGGGCAACATGGCAAAGGGGTCGCGGCGCAGGTTGCCCACGGCGCCCGTCGCGGCGGCCGTTGTCTCTGAAGCCATGATCGAACCCAAAAAGACGCCGTGGTCCCAACTTCGAGACTGGAAGACGAGGGGGATTACGCTCGCGCGACGTCCCCCAAAGAGAATTGCGTCGATGGGCACGCCAGCGGGGTCTTGCCACTCGGGGGCGATCGCGGGGTCTTGCTCGGCGGGCGCAGTAAAGCGTGAGTTCGGATGCGCCGCGGGCGTACCGAGTTCTTTGCTCCAGAGCTGACCCTTCCAGTCGATCAGTCCCTCGGGCGGCTCGCCCATGCCTTCCCACCACACGTCGCCGTCCGCGGTGAGTGCGGTGTTTGTAAAGATGGTGTTCGCCGCCATTGAGTACATGGCGTTTGGATTGGTCTCCATGTTGGTGCCCGGCGCCACGCCAAAGAATCCCGCTTCGGGGTTGATGGCGTAGAGACGTCCGTCGGGACCGGGCTTCATCCAACAGATATCGTCGCCGACGGTCTCGACCTTCCAACCGGGCAGCGTAGGCACGAGCATGGCGAGGTTCGTCTTGCCACAGGCGCTCGGGAACGCTCCCGTCACGTAACGCGACTCACCGGCGGGACTCGTGAGCTTCAAGATCAACATGTGCTCCGCCAGCCAGCCGTCGTCACGAGCGAGCACCGAGGCGATGCGAAGCGCGAAGCATTTTTTGCCCAAGAGTGCGTTGCCGCCGTATCCCGAACCAAAGGAGATGATCTCGCGCGACTCGGGGAATTGAACGATGTACTTGTTATCGGCGTTACAGGGCCACGGCACGTCGCGTTGACCCTCGGCTAAGGGCATGCCCACCGAGTGCAGGCACGGTACGAATTCGCCGGACTCACCGAGCACGTCGAGGGCGCCGTTGCCCATGCGGGTCATGATGCGCATCGACACCGCGACGTACGGCGAGTCGGTAATTTCGACACCGATGTGGGAGATCTTCGATCCGAGTGGTCCCATAGAAAAGGGCACCACGTACATCGTGCGGCCCTTCATTGATCCAGCGAGGAGCGCGTTGAGGGTCTGGCGCATTTCGCTGGGCTCGCGCCAGTTGTTCGTCGGTCCGGCGTCGATCTCTCGCTCGGAGCAAATGAACGTACGGTCTTCGACGCGCGCGACGTCACCGGGATCTGAGGTGGCGTAGTAGCTGTGTGGACGCTTGGCCTCGGACAGCTTGGTGAAGGTTCCATTGTCGACGAGCAGTTGGCACATCTCGTCGTACTCTTCGGCTGAACCATCGCACCAGTGGATACGATCGGGGGTAGTGAGCTGCGCCACTTCCTCGACCCATTCAATCAACTTCTTATTCGCGGTTGGGTACGTCACTTCATCCTCATTTGCAATCCCCGTGCCGTCTTGTTACGACGCGGACCAAGACCAATCGCCATGAGCGTGCCAACCGACCCAACCAAAGAACAGAGCCAGCACGAAGATGACGTACTGGAGCGTATAGGCAAAATCGTGGCGCTAGATTCCACGCCCCGTGGTGAACTCCACCTCGGCGACGACGCGGCGGTGCTTTTGCCCTTTGTGGGCGAGGCGATCGTGAGTACCGACGTGGCCGTTTTGGGCGTTCACCTGGACGCTGAACTTTTCTCACTCGGTGACCTGGGATTCAAGGCCGTGGCGTCAGCTCTAAGCGATCTCGCCGCAATGGGGGCACGTCCTCGCGCTCTGGTCACCGCCGTGACGGCGCCGCCGGGTACGGACTTAGAAGCGCTGCACCGTGGCATCGCGGAAGCGTCGGCGCTAGCGAACTGTCCCGTCGTGGGTGGCGATCTCTCTAGGGGCCACGACGTCGCCGTGACGGTGACGGTGCTTGGTGAGTGCCCCGGTCGAGGAGCGGTGTTGCGTAGCGGCGCCAAAGAGGGAGATGAACTCTTGGTGACCGGTCCGCTCGGGCGAGCGGCGGCGGGACTGCGGCTGCGTCGCGCGGGTGCTTCGTTAGATGACGAATTGGTAATGGCCCATCGTCGACCCCGGCCGTTGTTGAGCGAAGGGATGGCGGCGCGCGGCGCGCACGTGCACGCGATGATGGATATCAGTGATGGGCTGGGTCTGGATCTGCATCGAATGGCCAACGCGTCGAACGTCGGCTTTGCGCTGAGTGACGTACCTGTCGCGGAGGGAGCGACGCTCGAGGAGGCGATCAGCGGAGGCGAAGATTACGAGCTGTTGATCGCCACCAACGATCCGGGGCGGTTACGCCTGATGTTTTACGACCGTGGACTGCGCACGCCGCTCACGATTGGCGTCGTGCTCGGAGATAGTTCGCTGCGCACCCTGGTCGGTGAGACGTTTCTTCGCCGGGGCTTCGAGCACCAGCTCTAAATCTGGCTAAATGTTCGAGCGCGAGGGCTTGGTGATCTTGCCCGAACGCAGGCAACCCGTGCAGACGTTCACGCGCTTAGGCGTGCCCCCGACGAGTGCGCGAACGCGCTGGATGTTCGGATTCCAACGACGCTTGGTGCGTCGGTGCGAGTGAGAGACGTTCATGCCGAACGACGGCTTCTTACCGCAGATTTCGCAGACTGATGCCATGATGAACATTCTCCTTTGGTCCCAGCGCCCTCGGGCGGGGACTGGTTAAACCGAAGGTCCATTGTAGCATCGCTAACGATGACCACTCCCTCGATGCTGTCGGCTGGTGACCTGCGCGCAGCAATATCCACCTACGCGGAGCTCCTTCGTTCCCACAAAGAGGTCATCAATCGCCTGAACGTCTATCCGGTGCCCGACGGGGACACTGGCACCAATATGGCCCTCACGATCGAGTCGGTGAAGAGCGCGTTAGCTGAACTGTCTGACGACGCCACGATGGGCGTCGTCGCCAAGGCCATCGCTCACGGTTCACTCATGGGTGCACGGGGTAACTCCGGGGTCATCCTCTCGCAGCTCTTGCGCGGTTTGGTAGCCACGTTCCCAGCCGACGGCGAGGTCGCGCCCGAAGAGTTGGCTCACGCGCTCGAGAGCGCTGACGTTCTCGCGCGCCAAGCAGTGGTGCGACCCGTCGAAGGGACGATCCTCTCGGTGGCGCGCGCTGGCGCCGAGGGTGCGCGCGCCCACGTGGATTCGCTCGAGGTACTGGTGCGAGGCGCCCGAGACGCGGCGAAGGTCGCCCTTGCTAAGACCCCTGAGCAACTAGCGGTACTTAAACAAGCGGGCGTCGTCGACTCGGGTGGCGCGGGCCTCGTGTTGTTCTTTGACGCGCTGTGCCACGTGATCGCGCACGACGATCTTCCGGTCGCGCCCAACCTCGACTCGATTGAAGTGCACGTGCGTGAAATGGTGCGTGACGAGGGCGCCTTGAGGAATCTGCGCTACGAGGTGATGTACTTTCTAGACGCTGACGACGCCAAGATGCACGCCTTTCGAGAGGTTTGGGCCGGTCTGGGTGACTCGATCGTTATTGTCGGCGGCGAAGGTCTGTACAACTGTCACATTCATACCGACGAGGTTGGCGCCGCTATCGAAGCCTCTTTCGATGCAGGTCGCCCCCGTGATATTCGCGTCACCGACCTCGCCGATCAAGTGATCGAAGAACGTTGGGTTCGTGAGGCGACAATTGAGCCCAGTGACGACGAGGACGAGCCCGCCCCAACGACCGCCGTGGTTGCAGTGGTGGTTGGTGAAGGGATTGGTCGCATTTTCCGTTCACTTGGCGCACGTCAACTCGTGCTCGGAGGTCAATCGATGAACCCTTCGACGGCTGACCTCGTCGAAGCGGTGCGCGCGACGGGTTCGTCGCAAGTTGTGTTGTTGCCGAACAACAAGAACATTCGTCCCGTCGCGGAGCAAGTTGGCCAACTCGTTGATCAAGAAGTCGTCGTCGTGGCGACGAACTCCATCGTTGAAGGTTTCGCCGCGTTGTTGGCCTACGACCCCGACGCTTCGGCCGAGCAAAACGCGCAGGCCATGAG
>DAIQOO010000010.1:0-18841 GCA_036787845.1 Acidimicrobiales bacterium | reverse complement strand
CGTTGTTGGCCTACGACCCCGACGCTTCGGCCGAGCAAAACGCGCAGGCCATGAGCGCGTCGGCGTGCAACGTGGTCGCCGGTGAGGTGACGCAAGCCGTGCGCGACACGACCACCGACGCTGGCGAAGTGCACGTCGGGGACTGGATTGGCCTTAACGCCTCGGGCGTGCTCTCGGTTGCGGACTCCATCGCTGGCGCGTCGAACGCGCTGCTCGCGATACTTGTGACGCCCGAGCACGAGCTACTCACCATCATCGAAGGGGACGGCTCGTCGCCCGCCAACACCCGGCGCGTGACGGAATTTCTTGCCGAAGAATTTCCCTGCCTGAGCGTCGAGGTGCACCACGGCGGTCAACCTCTCTACCCCTACTACTTCGGCCTCGAGTGAGTGACGCGCCGGCGCGGCGACTTCGCCAGTTGGGCGACGTGTCGGTCAGCCAGCTCCGCCACGTGGGGGAAAAGCGCACCGAAGCGCTGTCGTCGCTAGGGATCGACAACGTGTTCGATCTCTTGACGGTCTACCCGCGCCGGTACATTGATCGGACCCGTCGCGTTGACCTCTCGGATCTCAACGTCGGCGACGAAGCAGCCGTCTTTGGCGAGGTCAAGAAGGTGGCGGGACGGCGCACCCGACAAGGTCGTGCCATGGTCGAGGTGACCGTGAGCGACGAGGATGATTCGTTCAAGGTCGTGTTTTTCAACCAGGCGTGGCGCGAGCGTCAGTTGGGCGTCGGTGTCCAAGCCCTGTTCTTTGGCAAAGTGAGCGACTACAAGGGCCAGCGTCAGATGACGAACCCGGTCGTCGACGTGATCGTTGGCGCGACGGGCGAAGGGCGCGACGCCTCCAAGGTCGGCCGGGTGGTGGCGATCTATCCCGCCTCGGGCAAGGCCGGTATCACGAGTTGGGAGATGGGCGGTTTCATTGAAGAGTCACTTCGAAGGGCCGGACCACTGTTCGATCCGCTCTCTGTCGTCGAGCGCACAGCACTCGACCTCGTTGATCGCACCCAGGCGTACTGGGGGATTCACTTGCCCCACGACCTCGACGAACCCGTCGTGGCACGTCGACGCCTCGCCTTTGACGAGTTCTTACGGCTACAACTGTTGCTCGCCCTACGTCGCCAACGCCTTGAAGCGTCGTCGGCGGGCATTCGTCACCCTTTTGACGTGGCAGACCTTGTGCCCTCGTCAGAAGTTCCCGATCCCGAAGCGTCGTCACTCGTGAAGAGATTTCTCGCGGCGCACCGCTTCACGCTGACGAACGCGCAGCGGCGCGTACTCGAAGAGATCGCGCACGACATGACCTCATCTCTACCCATGCATCGCCTCTTGCAAGGTGACGTCGGCTCGGGCAAGACCATGGTCGCCGTGGCGGCAATGATGGCCTCGCTCGACGGCGGTCGCCAGAGCGTGATGATGGCGCCCACCGAAGTCCTTGCTGAACAACACCTCGCCTCATTGCGACGAGACCTAGAAGATCTTCGCGTTCTTGACGCCAGCGTGCTCGCCGGTGAACGACCACTGTCGGTGCAACTGCTCACGGGGCGAGTTCGAGCAAAGGACCGCCAAGGCGTGCTCGAGGGTCTCTTGAGTGGAGCGGTCGACGTTGTCGTGGGAACGCACGCGCTGTTGCACGAGGACGTGCGATTCAAGTCCCTGGGTCTCATCGTGATCGACGAACAGCATCGATTCGGCGTCGAACAGCGCGCCGCGCTACGCGACCAGGGTCGCGAGCGATCGAACGAGGGCACCGACCCTGATCTGTTGGTCATGACGGCCACGCCCATTCCTAGAACCGCGGCGATGGTGCTCTTTGGCGACCTCGACGTGTCGGTCCTCGATGAGATGCCCGAAGGACGTCGTCCCATTACGACGACGTGGGCGAAGGATGAAGGGGAGATCGACGCCTGTTGGCAGCGAGTGCGCGATGAAGTCGCGAAAGGACGGCGCGCCTACGTGATCTGTCCACTCGTCGAAGAGTCCGAGCGAGTCGAAGCGACGAGCGCCACCGAGGAGCGAACACGACTGGCGACGCACGAACTCAGAGGGCTCGCGCTCGGGCTTTTGCACGGTCAGATGAAGGGAAATGACAAGGAAGAGGTCATGCGCCAATTTCGCGTCGGCGAACTCGACGTGCTCGTCGCGACGGTGGTCATTGAAGTAGGCGTCGACGTGCCCGAAGCAAGTGTCATCGTGATCGAAGACGCGTGGCGTTTCGGCTTGGCGCAACTTCACCAGTTGCGCGGTCGTGTGGGTCGCTCCGACGAACAGAGTTACTGCTACTTGCTTGGTACGCCGCCGAGCGATGAGGGAGTAACACGCCTGAACGCACTTGTTGGTTCCAACGACGGTTTCGCCCTCGCCGAAGTTGATCTCGAAATGCGCGGCGAAGGAACGCTGCTCGGATCTCGCCAAAAGGGTCGTAGCGACCTCAAACTAGCGCGCCTGAAGAAGGATGAGGACCTTTTGATAAGCGCGCAGCGACTCGCTGCCTCGATGGTTGAGCACGACGACGAATCGCTCGAAGCGATGATGGACGAACTGCGACTTTTCGTCGACGACGACGAAGCAACCTATCTCTTCAAGTCATAAGACGTACCCTTAGAGGGTGCGAGTAATCGGAGGTGCGGCCCGCGGCCGTCAGCTCAAGGCAAAACTCCCCGCCACGGTGCGCCCGACTACCGACTACGCCCGCGAGGCGATCTTCTCCATGCTCGAGAGCCGCGGAGGACTCAACGACCTCGTGGTCGCCGACCTTTACTGCGGCTCTGGCGCGATGGGAATCGAAGCGTTGTCGCGCGGGGCCGCCAAGGTCTACTTCGTCGACACCGATCCACAATGTCTCAGTGCCGCCAAGTCGAATTTGGAGTCGTTGCGTTTAGCCGGGGACGCTCTTTTCGTGCGGGCCAATTTGCCCGTGTGGAATCCTCCGGGCGACCTCGACTTGGTGCTGGCCGATCCACCCTATGGTCCGCTCGATCTCGCGAGCGTGTTGCACGGCGTCGAGGCCGAGCGTGCGGTAGTGGAAAACGATCGCCATATGGAGGCGCCCGACGGCTGGATCGTGACGAAAACGAAGCGATACGGCACTACGCTCGTAACGATGTTAGAACCCAGCAGAGGGGACGACTCGTGACGGTTGGTCTATTTCCGGGCTCGTTTGATCCCTTTCACAACGGTCACCTCGAGATCGTCGAGCGCGCCGCGCAGATCTTTGACGAGATCGTGGTGGCGGCTATTCGCAACCCCCAAAAGTCCGAAGCGCTCTTCGATCTCGACGAACGACGCGACATGATCGCCGAGTCCGTTGTCCATCTCGACAACATCCGCATCGTGTCGATATCGACGTTGCTCGTGAACGTCGCCCGCGACGTCAACGCGACGGCCATCGTGAAGGGCCTGCGCGCCGTGTCGGACTTTGAGAGCGAGTTGCAGATGGCCCAAATGAATCGCTCCCTGTCGGGCGTGGAGACGTTGTTCCTGCCTTCGAGTTCGCACCACTCCTTCATTGCCTCGCGGCTCCTTCGAGAGGTGGCTCGTTACGGCGGGGACGTGACGTCCTTCGTGCCCGCGCCCGTCGCGAAGCGCCTGGCCGAAAAGTTCCCCGGAAGTGCGAAGTGACCTCATTTGACGGCTACGACGGCGACGAGTTCGACGACGGTGGTGCGCGCCACGTCCGGCGCGATATTGAAGCGGACCTTCGCGACCTCATGGAGCTCGTCTCGAACGCGAAACAGATGCCGTTGTCGAACTCGGCCTTGCTTTCGCGCGACGAAGTGATGGGCCTCTTGGAGCAAGCGCTGCACAGCCTGCCCGACGAGATTCGCGAAGCGAGGTGGGCACTGCGCGACCGAGAAGAGTTAATGGCCGCGGAAGCGCAAAAAGCCCAACAACTCATGGACCAAGTGCGCGCTGAAGCATCACGCATGGTTGACAAGACCGAGATCGTACGCCAATCACGCCTAAAAGCAGATCAGATCATCGCCGACGCTCATACCCAAGCTCGCCTGATGATCAATCAAAGCGAGGACTTCATCGACGGCAAACTCGGCGGTTTCGAAATCGTCCTCGAGCGACTCTTGAAGACCGCGCGGTCAGGGCGAGAGCGACTGAGCGCGCAGGGACTGCCGACGTCAATGATTAATGACGACGTCGCGACCGATGATTTCTTGTCACCTGCCCCTGCCCCGCAACCCTTTGAGAGTTACGACGATCCCGACCAGCAAGAGAGTTCCTTTTTCGATCAGGACTCTTTCTAGCCACCGTGGCCTCGCCGTACCTCGTCCCGGTCGCGCAGATTCTGCGCGACGTTCCCTCGTCATTCGATGTAGCCTTCGCGGCACCATTTGACGAGACCCACGAGTTCGCGCCGCGCGGACCCGCCGAGACCGACGTCTTTCCAGAAGCCCTCGTCGACGTGCGCGTGCGCTTAGAAAGCTTCATCGGGGGCCTTCGCGCGCGGGGTCGCGTCGAAGCGCCCTGGCACGGCGCCTGTCGACGCTGTTCGGCGCCCGTGCTTGGAATGTCGAGCGTCGCGGTGAACGAGCGCTTCGTCGACGAACGCGGACCCGGTGACGAAGAGACGTACCTCATCGAGCGCCACTTCGTCGATCTTTCTCCCATGGCGCACGACGCCATCCTCTTGGACCTGCCCCTCGCGCCGCTGTGTCGAAGCGACTGTCAGGGCCTCTGTCCCTACTGCGGGATCGATCGCAACGAAGCGACGTGCTCCTGTCAGGCGCCCCTTGATCCACGGTGGGCTACACTGGACGGACTCCAATTTGCGGACCCCGAGTCCGAGGAATCCAACGAAGTGTGACGGGTTCGCCCGTGCCAGGTGAAAGAGAAGATCGATGGCAGTTCCAAAGCGCAAGACCAGTAAGGCCAAGACTCGTAGCCGCCGCGCGGCCAACTGGCGCCTCGAGCGCCCCGCGCGCAGTGTCTGCCCACAGTGCGCAACCTCGAAGCTCCCTCACGTGGTGTGCCCGAACTGCGGATGGTACAAAAATCGCGTCGCGGTAGAGGTCAACTGAGTTGACCCTGCCCATCGCCTTAGACGCGATGGGAGGTGACTTCGCTCCCGTTGAGATCGTCGCGGGCGCCCGACGCGCCGTAGACGAACTGGGACTAAGCGTCATCCTCGTCGGCGTTCCAGAACTCCTGGGTGACCCCCTCGGCTTAGAGGTCGTTGCCTGCAGCGAAGTGATCGCCATGGACGACGAACCTGGCGCCGCGGTTCGAAAGAAAAAAGACTCGTCCCTAGTACGAGCGGCCGAACTCGTGCGCGACGGTAAGGCCAGCGCGATGGTCTCAGCGGGAAATACCGGGGCCGCGATGGCGTCGGCACTTCTTCGCATGGGCCGGCTCCCTGGTGTCCTTCGCCCCTGTATTGGCACTCCGATCCCGCAACCGGGCCGCACGCCAACGTTGCTCGTCGACGCGGGCGCGAACGCGGAGTGCAGCCCAGAGATGCTGGTGCAGTTCGCTCAAATGGCCTCGATCTACGTCGAAGCGCACTACGGCGTCGCGAACCCAAAGGTCGGACTGCTGTCCATTGGTGAAGAGTCCTCCAAGGGCACGCCGCTGGTCAAGGAAACCCACCGACTCCTGAGTGAACTTTCGTCACTAAACTTCGTCGGCAACGTCGAAGGTCGCGACCTCGTACCTTCCCCGGTCGACGTGGTGGTGACCGACGGTTTTACCGGCAACGTCGCCCTCAAGACGCTCGAGGGTGGACTCAAGTTCGTGTTCTCGACGGTGCTGGGCGCCATTGGCACGAATGAGAAGACCAGAGCGGCCGGCGACGTGCTGATGGAGTACTTGTTGCCCATTGCCTCGGAGCTGACGCCCGATCGTCAAGGGGGTGCGATGTTGCTCGGCGTCGAAGGAATTTGCGTGATCAGTCACGGCTCTTCCAACGCGACGGCGATCATGAACGCTCTACGCGTCGCGTCGGAGTTAGACCAAGCGGACGTCGTGGCAAAAATGAGGGCCACGATTAGGCCTGATCAAGCGGTATAACTAGGACGCCGACCGCGGACGCTCGGTAGTCTTGAGCAGCACGTCAAAGGAGGCGTCATGAGCGCTGACACCGTCGCACCGCTAAATCGCGCTGCCATCGTGGAACTTGTACGCGATCAACTCGCCGAGATCTTGGAGAAGAGTCCGAGCGACATCGTCGAGGACCAATCGTTCGAAGACCTTGGCGCGGACTCACTCGCGCTGATTGAGCTCGTCGAAGCGCTCGAGGAGAGTCTTTCGACCTACGCCGCGGGATTTCACATCGACGACGAGGACCTCGAGGGACTCGTCTCGGTGCGTGACGCCGTTAATTACGTCGCGGTCAAGCTTCAGGTTGCCTAACGGGGCACGTGCGCCTCTTGGTCTTGTCTCTCGACGCCGTCGCTGAGCGGGTTGGGCTCGCGCCAACGAGCCCGTTGCTGTTAACGGCCCTCACGCATTCGAGCTACGCCGGTGAACACGACGTCGAATCAAACGAACGCCTCGAATTCTTGGGCGACGCCGTCGTTGACCTCGCGATCGCCGATCTCATCGTCACGAACTACCCCGAACTCAACGAAGGAACGGGATCGCTCGTTCGAAGTCGCGTGGTCAATGAGGCCTCACTCGCTGATGCTGCCAAGCGACTTGGTCTCGGTGACGCGCTTCGCGTGGGCCGTGGGGTGAAGAAGGAAAACGGAACCGAGCGGCCCTCCCTCCTCGCCGACGCCTTTGAAGCAGTCGTCGCGGCGATCTACTTGGAGCGCGGCTACGCCGTCGCGCGCTCCTTCGTGCACGAATCACTGGCCGACGTCGTCGCCGTCGCCTCACGAGAGCCCAGTGACGTCGACCCCAAAACGCAACTTCGCCAGTGGGCCGAGGCGAACGGTCTGGGCACGCCGACGTACGACGTGGTGGCGGACGGTCCGTCGCACGACGTCACCTTCGTCGCGACCGTGCGAGTAGGTGACGCGATCGTCGTCTCAGGTGAGGGACGATCCAAAAAGAGCGCCGAGGGTCGCGCCGCGCACCGGGCCTGGGAACACCACCTCGATGCCTGAACTGCCCGAAGTCGAGACGGTACGCGCGTCACTCGCGCGTGACCTCATTGGCAAAAAGATCAAGAGCGTGTCGGTGACGAACGGTCGAGCCGTTCGACGTCACAAGACCGCGAAGGACTTTCGAGCGCTCGTCGAAGGCCATTCGATAAAGTCAGTGGAACGACTCGGAAAGAACCTCGTGCTGGGTCTCGATAACGGCTCGCACCTCGTCATTCACCTCGGCATGAGCGGTCAGCTCCTGCGCGCAAAGACCACCAAGGACCTCAAACCAAAACATACGCATCTGGTCTTCTCCTTCGTGCAGGGCGGCGAGTTGCGCTACGTGGACCCTCGAACGTTCGGCGAACTCTACGTCTCCAAGCCACCCGCCGAGGGTGACGCGCCAGTTGAGATCTCGAAGTTTGCGCGACTTTCGGTGGGTGGCGAGGGACTCGCGCTTCGAAAAATGGTGCCGGAACTGGCGCACCTTGGACTTGACCCCTTCGAGGACCAGGTCGGATGGGACCGCTTCGCCGCGGTGCTGCGAAGTCGGTCTACGCCCCTAAAGGCGGTCCTCACTGATCAGGACATCATCGCGGGCATTGGCAATATCTACGCCGACGAGATTCTCTTTTCGGCGGGACTTCGTTTTGATCGACCCGCGGAGTCGTTGTCGACGATCGAGATTCGTCGACTGCATCGAGCGATAAGTGAAGTGTTGACCGACGCCATAAAACACGGCGGCTCGACGCTCGACGACGAGCAGTTCGTTGACCCCGACGGCAAGCCCGGCAACTATCAACAGTTCCATCAGGTCTACAACCGCGAAGGTCAAGCCTGCTTCCAGTGTCGCCAACCCATTCGTCGCGACACCGTGCGCGGTCGCTCCACGTATTACTGCGAGAAGTGCCAGGCGTAAGGCCCGGCGCGCGACCAGAAGGTTGCTAGCGTCAGTGCGTGTTTCTTAAGCGATTGACCATGAAGGGCTTCAAGTCCTTCGCCGACACCACCGTTTTGGAGTTCGAACCTGGGGTGACGGCGGTGGTCGGACCGAACGGATCGGGTAAGTCCAACGTGGTCGACGCGGTCACTTGGGTGCTGGGCGCCCAGAGCACGAGGGCGCTTCGAAGTTCGCGGATGGACGACGTCATCTTTATGGGCACCGCGAATCGCGCGGCACTCGGGCGCGCCGAAGTGGCCCTGACGATTGATAACTCGTCTGGTCGTTTAGCGATCGACGGGGCTGAAGTCACCATCTCACGAACCCTGTTTCGCAACGGGGATTCGGAGTACGCCATCAACGGCACAACGTGTCGGCTCCTCGACGTCCAAGAGTTACTCGGTGACTCGGGCGTTGGACGTCAACAACACATGATCATCGGCCAGGGCCAGCTCGACTCGATCCTCTCATCAAACCCCGAGAATCGTCGCGCGGTCATTGAAGAGGCGGCCGGCGTTTTGAAGCACCGTCGTCGCAAGGAACGTTCAGAACGGCGCCTCGCCTCCACGCAAGAGAATCTCGAACGCCTCGGTGATTTGGTTCGCGAAGTTCGTCGCCAGATGCGTCCCTTAGAGCGTCAAGCCGCCTCGGCGCGCAGTTACGCCGACGTCGAGAGTGATTTGCGTGACGCTCGCCACGCCCTTTTCGCCGCGCGTCTGAGTAACTTCGAACAGCGTCGGAGTGAACTCGAGCACGCGCTCGATGAGGCGTCGGTTCGTGAGCGTGAACTGCGTCACGAATTGGTGAATCTCGACGCGAAGGCGACGGCCGCAGCGGCGGAGATGGCTTCACGCCGTGAAGAGATGCTCGCCTCCACCTTGGGCACACTCCAGGGTCTCGCCGAGCGCGCGCGCGGCACGTCATCGATCATTCAAGAGCGCGAACGCTCACTGCGCCAGGCGCTGATCGCCTCAGCCGACGAGAACGTCATCGCCACCCTCGAAGCTGACGCCGCCAAATTGGCGTCCGATTTGGAAAGTCTGAAGAGCGACGAGGCGACGTTGAGTGGACTTCGCACGTCACTCGAAGCCTCGCGCGAGTTGTTCGCCGGCGCCGAAGCAGATTTTGAAGCCACGTGGGCTTCGACGTCGCTCGAGAGCGACGAAGCGGCGCTTCGTAGCGCGCGAGAGCGCATCTCGTTACTCGAACGCTCACTCGCCTCACTGCAAGAGAGTGAGCGTAGAGCCAGTACTCGTTTGGCCGAGGCGCGACTTCGAAGTACTGAACTGACCGCCGCCAAAGAGCTGGCGCAAAAGGGGGGCACTCTCGCGGTGACGACGCTCGAAGCGGCGTCGCGCGAGTTCGCTGACGCGGAAAAGGCCGCTGAGCGTGCGCAAAGTGAGCGCCGGCACGCCGATGAAGCACTGCAGGTGGGGGCCGACGTAACGTCGCGAACGCGCGCGCGCGCCGAGACCCTCGCGCGCGCCTTGGATGAACTCTCGGGCGCGGGCGGACGCGCCATCATTGGCGATCTCGAAGGCGTGCTTGGTTCGTTTCTCGATTTGATTGAAGTCGACGCCGGAAGTGAGCGTGCTGTCGAGTCGGCCGCGGGCGCCTCAGTCGGCGCGATGGTCGTTGACGGACGCCGCTCAGCTCGCGCGGCGCTGGCAGCATTGCGCCGCGAAGGGGGAGCGGGACTTATTTTGCCCGTCGCCGAAGGTGACGTAACAACTCCAGCGACGCCGGCGGGCTGTCAGCCCGTGCGCGCGCTCGTGCGCGCCCGACGAAGTGCGCCGGCGCACGTCGCGCGGGTGCTCGACGCACTGTTCTCGCGGGCCTTCATCGCGGGTGACTGGGAGTCGGGGATTGAGGTTGCCCTCGCCAATCCCGACCTCGTGATCGTGACGCCAGAAGGTGATCGCTTCGCGTCGTCCGGATGGCGCGTGGCTTCGGGGCGAGCCGTCGTCACGCGTCTCACCGTCGACGAAGCGAGCTCAGCCGCTGAAGAGGCCGCTCGCAATCTCACGCCGCTGCGCCAGCGTCGTGACGAAATGGATCTCGCGCTCGGCGTGGCGCTCGAACGATTCAACGTGGCCACGTCAACGCTGGCGAACGCGAGGAGCGACGACGAGCGCAGTAAAGGTGAAATCGAGAGGTTGTCACTCGAAGCCATCGAGCTAGTGAACGTCATCGAGACTCTGAGCACCGACCTTGCTGACCTGACCGAGCAGATTCTCACGGTCGAAGAGGACGTGTTGGCCCAGCGCGGACGGTTGTCGGGCTTCGAGTCAGCGGTGGACGACGGCGCGCAACGCGAGCAACGTCGAAGTGAAGCGAAGGTCCAGCTGTTGGTGCAACGACGTGGTGTCGACGACGAGGCCATTGCGTTGTCGCGTCGCGAAGCCGAGTTCGCCGAGCGACGCCGACTCATCGAACAACGCAGAAGTGAAATCGAGCAACGCCTCGAAGGTCGCTCGAGTGAGCGCGAGGAAGCGGCCACGCGACGCCAAGCCCTCGAGTTCGATCGTCAGGTTCTAGAGCGCTTGCGCCAACTGGTTGAACGCGCGGCCGACGAGATCCGTTTCGCCCAAGAGGCAATGGATTCGACCTATCGAGAACAGCTCGAAGCGACTCGCGCGAGCGCCGAGATGCTCGAAGAGGTTCGACAAGCCCGTCACGGAGCAGACGCGCGACTCAGCGAACTGGGCGACGTCATGCGCCGCCACGAGATCGAACAGGCCGAGCTCGTAGTGAAAGTGTCGAACGTGCACGACGTCGTGCGACGGGACTTGGGGATCGAACCTCACGAGATGGAACCGATACTCGTGATCGAACTGCCCGACGGTGTTACCCTCGAATCACGCGTCGGGGAACTCGAGGCGCGCATCACGTCACTCGGTCCAATCAATCCCCTCGCGCTCGAAGAGCTCGCCGCGCTCGAGGATCGCTACAAGGACCTCGACGCGCAGGTCAGTGACGTTCGTCACGCTCGTCGCGAGTTGCAAGAGGTGCTCCGTGCTCTCGACGAAGAGATAATGCAGACCTTCACGTCGGCTTTTGCCGACGTGAACGAACACTTCTCGTCGCTCGTCGCCATGCTCTTTCCCGGAGGCCAAGGGCGTCTCACCATGAGCGAGCCGGACGATCCACTCAACACGGGTGTAGAAATCGAGGTACGACCAATGGGTCGCAACGTCCGGAGAATTTCGCTGTTGTCCGGCGGAGAACGCTCGATGGCGGCACTCGCCTTTCTCTTTGCGGTGTTTCGCTCTCGGCCCTCGCCCTTCTATCTGATGGATGAAGTGGAAGCGGCACTCGACGACGTCAACCTGCAGCGATTCTTGAAACTGGTGGACGAATTTCGCGACGAGGCTCAACTACTCATCGTGACGCACCAAAAGCGCACGATGGAAGCGGCGGACGTGCTCTACGGCGTCACCATGGTGCCGGGCGCCTCATCCAAGGTCGTTAGTCAGCGCCAAACCCGTCCCAAGGACGTTGAGCCGGAGTGATCGCCCTCTACATCGTTCTTGGCGTTGTCGCCGTGTTGGCGATTGTCATTGTGCTGGTGCGTCGCCGTCGCTCGCCACGGGCGCTCGTCGCGCGCCCACACGACGCCATGCCCGAGGTGCTGGTCGAAGCGTCGTCGCCGATTCCCTCTCTCGTCGACGAAGACGCGTCGTTCACCCAGCGGCTCAGTTCGTCGCGCGGAGTCTTCGATCGAGTGCGATCACTATCGGGTACGGGTGCACTCAGCACTGATCAACTTGACGTCGTTGAAGAGGTGCTACTGCGAAGTGACGTGGGTGTGACTACCACGGCGGCCGTGCTCGATGAGTTGACGACCAACGGTGCGCCCAACGGCGTGGCCTCAGCGTTACGCGCGATACTTCTCGGATCATTTTCGGCCGATCGTTCACTCGTCGCGACTGCCGATGAAGGGCGAATACCAGTGTGGCTCTTCGTGGGCGTCAATGGCGTTGGCAAGACCACGACGATCGGCAAACTCGCCAAGCGTCACTACGACCAGGGGCGTCGGGTGATGCTCGCCGCGGGCGACACGTTTCGTGCGGCCGCGGCCGATCAACTCGAGCAGTGGGCGCTGCGCACGAAATCCGACATCGTGCGCGCGAATGAAGGGGCCGATCCCGGATCAGTTGTTCACGACGCCATTGGTCGCGCCAGTGCGCGCGGATTCGACCTCGTCTTGGCCGACACCGCGGGTCGGCGCGCGAATAGCACCAACCTGTTGGACGAGCTCGCCAAGGTACGACGCGTGGCCGACCGTGCGCCGGGACAGGTCGTCGAGACACTCTTAGTGCTCGACGCGACGACGGGACAGAACGCCCTCAGTCAAGCGCGTGAATTCTTAGCCGCGTCGGGCGTGACCGGCATCGTCTTGACAAAGCTCGACGGCACCGCGCGCGGTGGGATCGTGATCGCGATTGAACGCGATCTCGGTATTCCCGTGAAGTTCGTTGGGATCGGTGAGGGCGTTAATGACCTCGTCGTTTTCGAGCCCGAAGCCTTCGTCGATTCGCTCCTCGGGGCGTGACGCTAGCCTTCGTGCATCATGTTTGACGCACTCAGCGAACGCCTCGAACGGCTCAGTAGCTCACTTCGATCGCGCGGTCGCCTCAGCGACGCCGATCTCGACAAAGCACTCGCTGACGTTCGCGCGGCGCTCCTCGAAGCTGACGTCGAACTTGGCGTGGTGCGCGCCTTCCTCGACGCGGTTCGCGAACGGCTCAGTGGCGACGTCCTCGCCCAAAGCCTCACTCCTGGTCAACAGGTCATCAAGGCCGTCAACGAACAGCTCATCGAAGTACTCGGCGGCGCCCCACTCAAGATCACCTACGCCGCCAAACCCCCGACGGTCGTGTTGCTCGCGGGTCTCCAAGGCGCCGGTAAGACAACGGCCGCGGCGAAACTCGCGAACTGGTTCAAGCAACAGGGTCGCCAGCCTTACTTGATCGCCGCCGACCTCCAGCGCCCCGCGGCGGTCGAGCAGCTGCGCGTGCTGGCGCAACAAGTGGGCGTCGGCATTTTCTCCGAGGCCACGAGTCCTCTCGACGTCGCAAAAAAGGGCATCGCCGAAGCCACGCGCCTCGGCCGCGACGTCGTCATCATCGACACCGCGGGACGCCTCGCCATTGACGAAGCGCTGATGGACGAGGTGCGATCAATCGCAAAAGTGACGTCGCCCGACTACACCTTCTTGGTGATCGACGCCGTCACCGGTCAAGACGCCGTGCACACCGCACGACGATTCCACGAGACCCTCGAACTCTCGGGGCTCATCGTTACGAAGCTCGACTACGACGCGCGCGGCGGCGCGGTGCTCTCGGCCCGAGGCGTCGTGGGCCGGCCCGTGGTCTTCGCCTCCACGGGCGAAAAGATGGAGGACTTCGATCTCTTCTACCCCGAGAGAATGGCGTCTCGAATCCTCGGAATGGGCGACGTTCTTTCGCTGATCGAACAGGCCGAGCGAACAATGGACGCCGACGTCGTCGCCGAATCTGCCGAGCGCATGATGAGCGGCACGTTCACCCTGGATGACTTCCTCGCCCAACTCGGGCAAGTTCGAAAGATGGGTTCGCTCGGGGGGCTGATGAAGTTGATGCCCGGCGTGACGAAAGAGATGCGCAACGCCGCAAGCAATCTCGATGAGGGTGAACTCGGACGCGTCGAAGCGATCGTACGTTCCATGACGCCAAAAGAGCGTCGTGATCCGAACATCATCGACGGTTCTCGTCGCACGCGCATTGCCAAAGGTTCAGCCACGAGCGTCGCGGCGGTCAATCAATTGATGAAGCAGTTCGCGGAGATGCGAAAGATGATGCGCCAAATGGGCAACGGTGCGGCGCCTACGTTGCCCGGAGGGCTCGGACGAATGGCGGGACTCGCGAAGCGTGGTGCTCGCGGTGAACAGTTGCCACCGGGTTTTGAAGCGTTGGGTACAGGCATGGCGAGTGCTACGTCGCCACCTCGTGGTGGCGCGGGACGAAATAAGAAGAAGAAGGGCGGGAGGGTTACCCCTCCCAAACAACGCTAAACTTGGACGCTCGGGTATTTCGCCCAGTTCCGAACTCGTCTGACTCGGAACAAAAAGGTTCGAAGGGAATTACGTTGTGGCTGTAAAACTACGTTTGGTACGCATGGGTAAGAAGAAGCAGCCCACCTATCGCGTCGTCGCGGCCGAAAGTCGCCGTGCCCGCTCCGGGGCTTTCCTCGAAATCGTGGGTACTTACCAACCTCGTGGCCTGTCTATCGCCGAACCCGAGATGGTCCTCAAGATCGACAACGACAAAGTGGTTCACTGGCTCAGTGAAGGTGCCCAGCCCACCGAGCGCGTCGCGAAGCTGCTCAAGGTCAGTGGCGCCCTCGAGGCGTTCGAGGTCGCCAAGGCCGACAGGGCCGCTAAGGCCGCCACGTGAGTAACCCTGACGACTACGTCGCGGGCGACGTCAACACGATTGACGACGATCACGAGGACGACTTCAATGACGCCGGAAACGACGCCGGAAACGACGCCGGAAACGACGCCGGAAACGACGCCGGCAATCTCGACAAGGCCGACACCGTCGTCGCCGTACTCGAGTTCATTGCGAAATCGCTCGCGGAAGACCCCAACGCCGTCTCGGTAGAGGTCAACGAACGCCAGGGCAAGGTCATCTTGTCCTTGAGTGTGGGCCCGAGCGACATGGGTCGCATCATTGGGCGTCGCGGTCGTACCGCGCAGGCTATTCGCGCGCTGGTGGGCGCCGCGGGTGCACGTGACGGCGTGACCACCTCTGTCGACATCGTCGACTAACCGTGACCGACGAGCGTCCCACGCTCGAAGTCGGGCGCATCGTTAAGGCTCACGGCCTCAAGGGCCAAGTACTCGTAGACCTCTCGAGTGATCGCGTTGAGCGTCTGGCCGTCGGCGGAACGCTCCTGAGCGAACGAGGCCCGCTCGTCGTTCTTTTCGCGGCCGCGCACCAAGCACGCTTCATCGTGACCTTCGATCGCATTGATTCAAGAGAAGAGGCCGAGCGCTGGCGCGGCGTTCTCTTGTCGGCGCCACGCATCGACGACGGCAGCGTCATCTGGATCGATCAGCTCTTCGGCGCTGAAGTCGTCGACGCGTCGGGCGTGCGTAGAGGGGTTGTTGTCGACGTTGAGGCGAATCCCGCGAGCGACATCATGGTCCTCGACACCGGCGCGCTCGTGCCGTTGACCTTTGTCGTGGACGTCGAAGCGAACACGCGCGTGTCGATCAACGCGCCCGAAGGGCTCTTCGAATGAGCATGCGCGTCGACGTGCTGACCCTCTTTCCCGACGCTGTCGTGAACTACGCGGCGACCTCGGTGCTCGGTCGAGCCGCCGAGCGCGGCGTGTGGGAACTCCACGTGCATGACTTTCGCGACGCGACCGAGGACGTGCATCGAAGTGTCGACGACACGCCCTTTGGTGGAGGAGCGGGCATGGTGCTGCGAGCCGAGCCGATTCTCACGACAATCGAGACCACGCCTGGTCTGCAGCGACCGGTGATCGCGCTGACCCCTTCGGGACGGGTGTTCAACCACGACGTGGCGAGAGAGCTCAGCCAACACTCAGGTTTCACATTGCTCTGTGGGCGCTACGAAGGATTTGACCAGAGGATCTTGGACCTCGCGGTCGACGTCGAGATCTCGTTGGGAGACTTCGTCATCTCTGGTGGTGAGCTCGCGGCACTGTGCGTCATCGAATCGGTGGTTCGACTTCTTCCGGGCGCCTTGGGCAACGACGACTCGAGTGCGGATGAATCATTCGCGGGTGGATTGCTGGAGTATCCCCAATACACCAAACCCGCCGAGATCAGAGGTCACCGGGTGCCGGACGTCTTGCTGTCGGGCGACCACGCGAAAATCGCTCGCTGGCGCCGTGCGGAGTCGTTGCGGCGCACGATGGTGCGCCGACCAGATCTGATTGAGCGACGCGGCGGACTGAGCGACGAGGAGACGGCGATTCTCGGTGAATTCCCTTCGGATGGATGAACCTGAGGGAAGCGGCTAAACTTTTAAAGCCTGTGATCCGAAAGGGACCGCTCTCATGAACCCGACTGACCTGGTCGACCGCGATTCACTTCGCGACGACATCCCCAATTTTCGCCCCGGTGACACCCTGAAGGTGCACGTTCGCGTCGTGGAAGGTACCCGCCAGCGCGTCCAGGTCTTCCAGGGCATCGTTATCCGCCGTCAAGGTTCGGGTCTGCAAGAGACCTTCACGGTTCGCAAAATCAGCTTCGGCGTCGGCGTGGAGCGTACGTTTCCCGTGCACACGCCCACAATCGCCAAGATCGAAGTCGAGTCCTACGGCGACGTACGTCGCGCCAAGTTGTACTACCTGCGTGATCTGCGTGGCAAGGCCGCGAAAATCAAGGAACTGCGCGTCACCGAGCGCGCGTAGTCGCTGGTGGGTGAAGAAGAGCTCGACGACTACGAGTCGACCCTCGAACTCGCGCTAGTTCAAGAGTACAAAGCAGTCGTGGGGATGTTCGACTTCGCCGTCGAGACCGATCGTCGTTTTTACCTCGCCAATGACGTCGCCGTCGACGTCCGCTCGAACGCCACGCCCACCTTGCTCGAAGTGACGCTGCACGACGCCTGGGTCTGGGATATGTACCGGACGGCTCGCTTCGTACCGTCGGTGCGCATTCTCACCTTTCGAGACGTCAACATCGAACGACTCCCCAAAGAAGATCTTCAGCCCTGAGATGGAGCTCGTCCGCGTCGTCACCAAGCTCGCCAACCGAGCAAGTGTCGTTCGGGCCGCTGGCGAGCACACCGTGCTCTTTCGCTGCAGCGACGCCAATACTGTCGTGGTCGCGGCCTCACTCGCGGAACAACTACGGGCGCCCTTTGGCGTCTGGCTGGAAGTCGATGACGGCTACAGCGCGCAACTCTGTGCGCGCGACGTCGCCACGTTGGCCACGATCATTCCGCTTCGTCACGTCGTCATTGAAGCGCGCTCAAAAGCGAGCGCGCACGCCGACGTGGTGCGCGCACTTCTCACCAATGACGAGGTGAACTTCACCAACGACGTGGTGAACCTGGTCGGCGCCTTCAACCGACCTGCGCCGCCACAAACCGTCACGGTGTGGAGCTTCATCGCCGGGCGGCTGGTGAACGGTGACGTAGCCCTGGTTGAAGGACGAAGCGACGTGACGAGCGATCGAACGCTCACGTTCTTCGTCTGAACTATTTGGGCTGGGTCGAGATGCGGTCGGGGCTGATCTTCACGGTGACGCGGATCTCGCCCTCACGGCGCATGGGGTACGAATCGACGTTCAGGTATTTTTTTGCGAATCGGTCAATGACCTCGTCGGCACCCTCGGTAGTGAATTCGACCACACTGCCGCGCACCGCGATGACGGTATAGGGATCGTCGGGATCGGTCAGCGACACCGCGACGCGGGAGTCGGCGGCGAGGTTGCGGGCTTTGGCGCGACCCAGAGCCGTGTTGATGACAATATTGTCGCCGTCGAGTTCGACCCACACCGGCGTCACGTTCGGCGCGCCGTCCGCGTCAAGACTCGCGACGTGCGCGAGCACGTTCTTTGCGAAGATTGCTCGAGAGGTGGGGGTAAAGGTATCGGTCACGGTGCTCCTGTCGTCGGGGCGAGATTGGCCCACTAGTTTTACTGTAATGAACATTGGTGCGCATGTACGCGGTGGCGGCAAGCTCATTCCTTCACTCGACGCCGGCGTCGAAATCGGCGCGACGTCGATTCAAATCTTTACCCAGAGTCCTCGTATGTGGAAACCATCGCAGTACGCTCCCGAAGTTTTGGCGGCGTACCGCGAAGCCCAGGCGAGCCACCCGAGCATCACGCATACGTTCTGTCACGCGACGTACCTCATCAACCTGGCGTCGGCTGAGCTCGAGTTGTACGAGAAGTCCGTCGAGTGTCTCACCCACAACCTCTCGGTGGCTCGAGGCATGGCCGCGTCCGGACTGGTGCTGCACGTGGGCTCTCACAAGGGGGCTGGTTTCGACGACGTGGTTCGCCAAATCGCCGACGCGTTGGAGCAAGCGCTGGAAGGCGCCGACTCGGCGCCCGATGGCGTGAACGACTGTCCGATTCTCATTGAAAATGCGGCGGGCACTGGTGGCACGGTCGGCCGCTCGCTTGAGGAGATCGAGTTCTTGATCGACGCGTGCAACGGCGACGATCGACTTGGACTATGCATCGACACCCAGCACCTTTGGGCGAGTGGTTTTGATTTCTCTTCCGTTGCCAGCACCGAGCGTTTGATCAAAGAGATTGACAAGACCGTCGGTATGCAGCGCCTGCGCTGTTTTCATCTGAACGACTCGAAAATCGAACTCGGTGGCAACCGCGACCGTCACGCCAATATTGGCGAAGGAACCATTGGCGCGAAGGGTCTCGCGCCGCTCGTGGGTCATCCCAAGATTCGAGATCTGCCGTTGTTGCTTGAAGTACCTGGATCGGGCGAGGGTCCAAGGGCCGAGGACGTTATCGCTGCACGCAAAGTCGTGAGCGCGGGCATCAAGCTCTACGACGACGTCGCACATAAGGCGGCCGCGACGAAGATCACCACTAACAGAGTGCCTGCGAGAAAGATCACCGCGAAAAAAGCTCCCGCGAAAAAGCTCACTAAGAAAAAAGCTCCCGTAAAGAAAGCACCTTCAAAGAAAGCTCCGGCGAAGAAGGCCGCGAAGAAAGCGACGAAGAGGTAAACACACCTATGACGAATGTCCGAGTTGAGTCTGACACCATGGGCTCCATAGAAGTTCCCGCGGATCACTACTGGGGAGCGCAGACAGAACGAAGTCTGCATCACTTCGCAATCGGTATCGAGACGATGCCGT
>DAIQOO010000205.1:0-2159 GCA_036787845.1 Acidimicrobiales bacterium | reverse complement strand
GAGCCAAGCGCTACATCGCCTTGACGATCTCGACCATCTTTTGGCCAGCTTCCGTGGGGTTCAAACAGACGAACACGCCCGCCGCCGCAAGAGCATCCATCTTGGCTTGCGCCGTGCCCTTCGAACCCGAAATGATGGCGCCCGCGTGACCCATTTTGCGTCCTGGCGGCGCCGTGACGCCCGCCACGTAGGCAACCACGGGCTTGGTCATGTTCAGCTTGATCCACTCGGCGGCGCGCTCTTCTTCGGACCCGCCGATCTCACCGATCATCATCACGGCCTTGGTCTCGGGGTCAGCCTCGAAGGCAGCCAGACAGTCAATGAAGTTCGTCCCAGGCACCGGGTCGCCGCCAATGCCCACGCACGTCGTCTGGCCAATCCCCTGCATGCTCAATTCGTGTAACGCCTGGTACGTCAACGTGCCCGACCGTGACACGATGCCAACTGGTCCACCGGCGAGGGCAATGTCGCCCGACGTGATGCCGATGTTGCACTTACCGGGACTGATAATCCCTGGACAGTTCGGACCGAGGAGGCGTACGCCGGGGAACTCCTCAACAAGACGGTTATAGGTAACGGCTTCGTCGTGGGCGGGAATGCCTTCAGTGATACAGACAATGAAGGTGATGCCACCCGCGGCCGCTTCAATGATCGCGTCCGAGGCGAACTTTGGCGGCACGGCGACGAACGACGCCGTGGCGCCGGTTGCGTCGACCGCTTCCTTGACCGAGTTAAAGACCGGCACGCCGTCAACGTCCGTGCCGCCCTTGCCCGGCGTCACGCCACCGACGATCTTGGTGCCATAATCACGGTTCCTAAGCCCATGAAAACGCCCCTGGCTCCCGGTGAGACCCTGGACAATGACCTTGGTGTGTTCATCTACAAAGATGCTCATGGTCGTCCTTAGTTCGCTAACGCCACTGCGCGTCGCGCGGCGTCCAGCATCGTTGGTTCGGTCATCAAGTGCTCATTCAAATGTGGCGCCAAGATGGCGCGTCCTTCAATCGCGTTGGTGCCGTCGAGTCGCAGCACGATCGGTGCTTTGATCGAGACGCGTTGGAGCGCTTCGAGGACACCGTTCGCAACCTCGTCAACGCGCGTGATGCCACCAAAGATGTTGACAAAGATGGACTTCACTTTGGGGTCGGCGTTGATGACCTCGAGCGCGGCGGCCATGACGTCAGCGTTCGCGCCGCCCCCGATGTCGAGGAAGTTGGCGGCCGTGCCACCAACTTGGTTCACGACGTCGAGCGTCGACATCGCCAGACCTGCGCCGTTGGCAATGATGCCCACCGTGCCGTCCAGTCCGATGTAGTTAAGTTCCTTTTCCTTGGCCATCTTCTCTCTCGGGTCTTCGAACTCGCCTTCGCGAAACGCTTCCCATTCGGGGTGGCGAAACGAGGCGTTCTCGTCCAACGTCACCTTGGCGTCAAGGGCGTGGACCTTGTTGTCGGGGGTCAAGATGAGTGGATTAATCTCCGCCAAGTCACAGTCACCCTTCGTGTAGCAGTCGTAGAGCTTGACCAACAGCTCCGCTGCCTGCTCGCGCGCGACCTCATCGAGTTCTGCTTCCGCCACCCAGCGTCGAGCGGTCGCCAGATCGAGTCCGCGCACCGGATCAATTGAGAGGAAGGCGATCGCGTCAGGGTTCTCTTCTGCCACGACCTCGATCTCGACGCCTCCTTGTGCGCTCAACATGCCCAAGTGCGTTTTGTTCGGGCGGTCCAACGTGAACGAGACGTAGTACTCCTTGGCGATATCGCTCGAGCGCTCGACCCACAGTCGCTTTACGACATGACCCTTGATGTCAAGACCAAGTATGTTGCCCGCGTGCTCTTTGATTTCGTCGACGTTGTTGGCGAGCTTCACGCCGCCGGCTTTTCCGCGTCCACCCACCTTCACCTGGGCCTTGACGACGACGGGATAGCCAACGCGCTCGGCGACGGCGACGGCTTCGTCGACGGTGTCGGCAACGTCACCGGGCGACACGGCAATGCCGTAGCGCGCGAAGTACTGCTTGCCCTGATACTCAAAGAGGTCCATTCACTTCTACTTTCATGTTGGGGTCAAAACGCAGATCTGTTTAGCCGTGTTGAGACTCACGCGCGTCGAGCGTCGCTTCGAGCCAAGAACCGATCTCGTCGAGCGACGCGCCCGGG
>DAIQOO010000080.1:0-7955 GCA_036787845.1 Acidimicrobiales bacterium | reverse complement strand
GTCTGCGTCAATGCTTTCCCAGCGACCGGCTCGGGCGGTGGCTACGCCACCACGACGTCCAACGGGACCTACACCATGGCGGGATTGGCCCCTGGTTCGTACAGCGTGCAGGCCGATTCCACCTGTGGTGGGAGTATCTCATCGCCGTACATGATGACGCCGCTCACCAACGTGAACGTCGCGGCCGGAATTAACAGGAGCGGGACCGACTTCTCGCTCGAACTGGGCGGCTCGATCTCGGGAACGGTCAGCGCTGGCACCGGTTCTTCCTCGACGGCATTGAGCGGCGTCTGCGTCAACGCCTATCCGACAAGCGGCGGTTCCGGCGGCGGCGCCACCACGGTTTCCAACGGGTCCTACACCATCGCGGGATTGGCCCCTGGTTCGTACAGCGTGCAGTTCAATACTTCATTTGGCTATGGATGTCCCAACCAAACGTACGGCTCCGTCTATTACAGCTCAACGTCCATCACTGGCGCTAGCCAATCGAACGCTTCAACGGTCACCGTCACCGGCGGCGCGACGGCGTCGAGCATTAACGTCGCACTGCAAGCGTCAAACATCACCGGTACGGTCTTCCTTCCCGATGGCCGCAGGGCAAGTAACAGCTTTATCCAGGTCTACCCCTCCGTAGCTTCGACGTCGACGAGCAGTGGACCTCCTCCGCAGCCGGTGGCGAGTGCGTCGAGCGACTCGAATGGAAACTACTCAATCTTTCTACCTGACGGCACCTGGACTGTCAACGCGCAGCCACCATATGGCTCTAGCGGCGCGAGTTCTAGTTCGGTCAACATCACCGTGCAAGGGGGTGTGCTCACCCAGATAAACGGTGTCGGCGTAGGCACGAGTGCGTCGGTGAACGTCACCTTACAGAGCAACAACGTGGCCGGCACCATCAAGACAGCAGGCGGCGCGGTCGTCGTGAACGCCTTCGTCTCCGCGTCGGGGCCGAACTTCCAGCAGATTCAGGGCGCATTCTCGCAGACGGACACGAACGGAAAATTCGGCCTGCATCTCAGTGACGGTTCGTTCACGCTCAGCATTCAACCGCCCCAAGGCGGGACCGGCGTACAGACGAACGTTGGCATCGTCGTCGCGGGCGGTGTACTGACGTCGGTGACCAGCGGGCCCGCAGTACTTAATACGGCGGACCACACATTGGTCATCACCATGCCGAGCGCCAACGTCACCGGTACCGTCACTGACCCGGGCAACAACGCGGTGGTTGGCGGCAGTATCAACGTGTCGCAAAACGACCAATTCGTTCAAGGTGGGTACAGCCAGACTGACGGCAGTGGTGGCTACTCCATTTACCTACCGGCTGGCACGTACACCATTACCGCGCAGCCGCCAAGTGGGACCACCACTTCAGCCGCGGTGTCGATCACGGTGACACTCGCCGGGTCTCCGCCGGTCATTACGCAAATTAACGGCCAAGCCAGCAGCGGTCCCGCCAATATCGCCCTCACGACGCCGAATGTGTCTGGCACGGTGACGACGTCGTCGGGACAGGCGGTGAGCGGCGCGTTCCTCTACGTAAATAACACGTCGACGGGCTCATCAGTATCGGGGGCCAATACCACCACGTCGTCCAGCGGAGCCTTCGCGTTGAACCTGCCAACCGGCACGTATTCGATGCAAGTATCGCCGCCCCAGGGCAGTAGCTTGACCCAAACGCAAGTCACTATCACTGTCGCCAGCAACGGAAGCGTCTCACCCTCACCGATCAATGTTGTGTTGCCGTCACCGAACGTCGTCGGAACGGTCTTTGCTCCCAACGGGTCTACCGCCGTGGGACAGGCGCAAATCAACGTCATCAACCAGTCGAACGGCCAGTATTTGAACGGGACGTTTACCCAGACCGGCTCTGATGGTTCGTACCAACTCTTTCTCGCGCCGGGAACGTACTCAATCAACGCCCAACCCCCGCAGTCCAACCCCAACGGGTACGCCGCGAGTTCAACAATCGTCACCATCGGCACTTCTGGCACAATTACGAGCGGTAGTGCCAATATTTCTCTCACCGCGTCAAACATAAGTGGCCACGTGTACGGCCCGGGCTCCTCAACGACTGGCGTCAGCTATACGGGGATCAACGTCTCCAACGCCGCGACGGGTCAACCGCTGGCGAACGGCTTCGCAAGCTCCGCGAGTGACGGGAGCTTCGCGCTCAAGGTGTCCGACGGTACGTACACGCTCACGGCGCAGGCACCTTTCCCCAATCCGAATAATTACTCCTCGGGAACAACCACGGTGACCGTGTTGCACGGGGTGATTAGTGTAATTAACGGCTCGCCCTCGACTGGACCGGCGGACATCCATCTGTCCGCGTCCAACGTGCTGGGGACGGTCATCGCACCGGGATCGGGCAACGTAGCCGTATGGGGCTCGTTCATCCAGGTCGTGGACAGCGTCTCGGGCCAATTCATCAACACGTTCGCCAACACTGACAACAATGGCAACTTCGCCATCTCGTTGCCGGCCGGAACGTATCAACTCACGGCCCAACCGTCGTTTGATAACACGTCGCACAACGCGAGCGCCACGGTGACCGTCGTCATCGCCACGAACGGCACCGTAACCTCGGCGACCAACGCCAGTGGCGCCAGCGTGCTGGTGTCGGGCAACGTCGTTGTCCAACTTGTCTCGCCGACTGTCTTTGGCCAGGTCCTCGATCCCTCCGGGGGAGCAGTCTCGAACGTTCCCATCAGCGTCGTCAACAACGCGACCCAACAGTTCCTCAACTCTGGTTTTACCGGCACTGACCAGAGCGGTAACTTCGCGCTCGTATTGCCGAACGGAAGTTACACCGTGACGGCGCAGCCGCCCTTTGACAACGTCAATGGCTTTGGTGTGGGATCAACGGCCATAACCGTGGCCGGCGGCGTCCTCACCGGAGCAACCAACCCGATCGTGATAAGTCTCACCAGGGCCAACGTGCACGGCTTCGTCTGGGCACCCGGTATGACGGGAACCCAGGGCGTCGCGAATATTGGCATCAACGTTCAGTCTTCGAGTGGACAATACCTGCCCGGCGATTTCACTGGTACCGCCGGCGACGGTAGTTACTCGCTCACGCTGCCCCCCGGGACCTACGTCCTTACGGCGTTCCCACCTCCTGGTGCACCGGGCGAGGTCGTCACCTCCATTACCGTCACGGTCGCCTCTGACGGAACGACGACACCGACGTCGTCGGACATTACGCTCAAATCGCCCAACGTCACCGGTACGGTCACGTCCGCTTCGGGTCCAATGGAGAATGTCTTCGTACAGGCTTTCCAGCCAAATCAACCGGGGTCTGGCGCGTTCGCCCAGAGCGGTTCGGACGGCTCGTTCGGTCTCTCGCTCCCCGACGGGACCTACACGTTGCAGGCGATGCCTCAATCCTCCACGACGGTGACGTCGAGCACCGTTACGATCACGGTCATCGGGGGTCAGCTGCAGACGCCGGGCTCGGCGAACATACTGCTCGGCGCGCCGAACGTGACGGGCCAAGTGACCGGCGGCTCGAACGTCATCCCCTTCACCTCCATCAACGTGTTCGACAACACCACTAATCAGTACCTCAATAACATCTTTGCTAACACGGATCAAAACGGCAACTACGGTATCTCGCTTCCGGCGGGGTCCTACACGCTCACCGCGCGCGCGCCCTTTAACGGCTCGACCACGCTTGGTGCTGGCAGCGCGACGGTGAGCGTGCCTACGTCAGGCACGGTGGTAACGAACATTACGTTGCCGGCGTCAAACGTGACCGGGACGGTAAAGGACTCGGGCGCCAACGCGATTGGCAACTCCTTCATCGAAGTTCGCAACGACGCTACGCAACAGGACCTTCAAAATGCCTTCGCCTCCACCAACTTCTCGGGTGCGTTCGGGCTCAGTCTTCCCGATGGCACGTACGACCTGATCGTGTACCCACCCTTTAACGATCCCTCCAACGTCACCTCGACGACGGTGACGGTCACGATCTCGGGCGGCGTCGTCTCGGCGGTGACCGGCACTTCGTGGTCGTCTGGCCCAGTCAACATCGTTCTCGGGGCGCCCTCGGTCGCTGGGGTCGTACAGGATCCGAGTGGTGCGCCACTTTCCAATGTCTATCTCCAGGTATTCAACTCGAGCGGTCAGCCCATCCCTTACAGCGCGGGCACGGGTCTTAACGGGAAGTTCGGACTCTCACTTCCGGGCGCTGGGACGTACACCATCGTCGCGTATCCATCACCGGGTACTTCGCTTTCACCCTTTACGACCGCACCGTTCACCTACGACGGTTCAACACCGATCAGCGAGACAATAACGTTCGCCGCGCCCAACGTGACGGGGATCGTCTATGGCCCTGACGGCCACACGCCCGAGGCGAATACACCGATTGGCGTGTTGAACAGCAGCGGCCAGTTCGTGACGGGGATCTACGCGTCCACTGACGGCCTCGGCCGGTTCTCCTTAACCCTCGCGCCGGGGAACTACACCGTCGTGGCGTTTCCGCCCGCTGGCACTTCCTTGATCAGCGGGTCACTCTTGATCACGGCGCCAGCGACGGGCTCTCTTCCCGTGACGATTTCGCTCGTCACGGCGAACTTGAGCGGGACCGTCAGGCGCTCAACGACCAATGGCGCGACGACGGTCGCCGGAGTGATCGTTTCTACAACGGTCGCCGGAAAGACCGTCTCGGCGGTGTCGGATCAGAACGGCAACTTCGCGATGAACCTCCCCAACGGCACGTACACGCTCACGGCACTTCCGCCGTATAACGATTCGAGTGACGCCGTCTCCACCACTCCGGGGATTACCGTGCCCTCGAGCAGCGCGACACTCAATCTCGGATAGTCGGAGTCACCTCGTGATCGTAAAGGCCAAACGGGACGTTACTTCTATGGGTCACGTGCTGCGTCTCGGCGTAGCGAGCGCCACGATCGCCGGCGTTCTGCTACTCGGGCTCGCCAACAACGCGGGCGCGGCGACCTGCGCGAGCGGCACCGGCAGTTGCCCGGGTGCACCGACGTCGGTCACGGCGTCGGTGACCTCGTCACCGAGTGGCTCGGCACTGGTGACCTGGGCGGCTCCTATCGACACGGGGTCGGGTATCACTGGTTACGCCATTACGGCGTTGCAAGGTACGACACCGGTGAGCACGACGACCGTGGGCGTTCAACTTTCTGCGACCCTTTCGGGGCTCACCAACGGCACCAGTTACACCTTTAAAGTGGCGGCCGCGATAGCGACCGGCTACGGCACCGCCTCGGTCGCCTCGAACGCGGTAACCCCGGCGACCGTCCCCGGTCCACCAATCAGTGTGAGCGCGTCATCCGGCAACGCGTCGGCGACGGTCGGATGGTCCGCTCCAATCTCCAACGGTGGTGCGTCCATCTCGAGTTACACGGTAACGGCGTCGCCGGGGGGCTCTTCGGCTACGGTCAGCGGCTCCACGCTTAGCGCCACAGTGAGTGGGCTCACCAACGGCACTAGCTACACCTTTAGCGTTATCGCCACCAACAGCCAAGGGAGCGGAACCGCGTCTGATCCCTCGAGTTCGGTGACGCCCTCGAGCGGTACGGCCACTGTCCCCGACGCTCCCCCGACGCCGACCGGCACTGGCGGACCTAGTCAAGTCACCCTCAACTGGTCGGCTCCCGCGAGCAACGGTGGCGCCGCCATTACGAGTTACACCGTGCAGACGTTTCAAGGTGGAACGCTCGTGAGCACCTTGTCGGTGACCGCGCCCTCCACCAGCGTTGTCGTGGCCGGTCTCACCAACGGGCTCAGCTACACCTTCGACGTCGCCGCGCTCAACAGCATCGGCACCGGAAACGCTTCACCGCTCTCCCAAGCGATCGCCGTAGCGCAGATTCCAGTTATCTCGATAACCTCAACCCCTCCCGCGCTCTCACCGATCGCGCTCGCCTTCGCCAGCGCCCCGAGCGGAGTGAGCGTGGGTGAAGCCGCTGGCACCCACTCAGTCAACGCGGGCGCCAGTCCCAACGTGGGCACCGTCGTGTACGGTTCGGCCACGCCGAGTGTGTGCACCGTCAACGCGACGAGCGGCGCGCTCACGATCGTGGCGTCCGGCACCTGCACGATCGACGCTGACGATTCGGGCGCCGCCAACTACAGCGCCGCCTCCCAAGCCCAGC
Organism: Acidimicrobiales bacterium; assembly: GCA_036787845.1. Lineage (GTDB taxonomy): Bacteria > Actinomycetota > Acidimicrobiia > Acidimicrobiales > RAAP-2 > RAAP-2. Next base: position 1,824 of record DAIQOO010000080.1, on the reverse strand, counting down.
AGAGCTTCGCAGTGCAAAGCGCCACTGGTCCCACGAACGCCGCGCCGCCGACGGGAATTCCCTCGACCGATCTAGGAACACCGGTGTCGGCCACGGCGTCGGCAACGTTGTCCGCGACCGTCACGCTGACGGCGGGCGGCGCGATCGACGTGGTCACTGCGCCAGCGGGCTCCTTACCAACGGGCACGACGTTGAGTGTCTATCCGATCACCACTACTACGCCGCTCGTGGCCGAGCTTCCAGTCGGCGACTCGTACGTCGTCGCACTCGGGGTGTCCTGGCAGGCCCCCGACGGTTCGTCCCCGAAAGCGAGCGTGCCCATCACGTTAACGATCACCGATTCGAGCATCGTGGCCGGCGACACCGTGTACGAGTTGACGTCCTCGGGACTTATCGAGGTAGGTATCGCCACGGTGAATGGCGGGGTAACGATTTCTTTCACGAGTGATCCGATCTTTATGGTCGCTCACCTCATAGCGGTGACGCAGGCGGCGCTGAGCGTCACGAGCCTGTCGGGCACGCTGGGCACTGCACTTACACTCGCCGCGAGTGGAGGGTCGGGCGGCGGGGTAACGACTTTCTCGGTGACCAACGGCACGGCGACGGGTTGCGCCATATCAAGGAGTTCCCTAACGGCAAGGAGCGCGGGCACGTGCCTCGTGACCGCCTCCAAAGCCGCCGACACCACCTATCTAGCAGTCTCTTCGACCGTCGCCGCCGTCGCGCTAGCTCTGCCAGCGCGACCGAGCACGTTGACCTTGGGGTTTGCCGGCTCGAGCAGTGTGCTCACGCCCGCAGCAAATCGGGCTCTGACAGCCCTGGCGAAGAAACTTCTCGCGGGCGCGTCGGTGACCATCACCGGTTACGCGAAGGGTAACGCGGGGCTGGCCCGCAGTCGTGCCACGGCCGTTGCTAAGTACTTGTTGACCAGAGTGAAGGTTCACGTGACAGAAAAGACCGTCACGAACGCGGCGGCGAGCAAGATCACGGTGGCTACGACGAAACAGTAGCGGCGCGACGGTCTCGGCTTTCGTGACGACGAGGAACTTCACCAAGTCGACCAGAGTCAGAACGTAGGATCGCACCGTTTGATGAGCCGTGGTCTCCCTTCGCACCCCTCCGAAGACCGTTAATCGGAACCCTCAATTTCAGTCATGAATTTGATTTGCATTTTTGCCGTACGTCGACGTACTTAGTAGACGGAGCCACGAATCTCCTTGGTCAACTTGGGCGTCAAGGACGTCAGCAAAGCTCGCGCCTTCTACGAATCGCTCGATTGGGCGAGCGAGTCACCCGATGGCGAGGTCGTCTTCTTCCAAGCGGGCGCTTTGATCATCTCTCTCTGGGATCGGCCATCACTGGCGAGTGACAGCTCAGTCACGGACAACGGTGGTTGGGGCGGCGTCACGCCGGTGCACAGCGTCGACGACGCAGAACCTGCACCCTCGATCCGACGTTGCATGACTCATCTAGTTAGACTGGCACTTATACTTGCTTGCAGTCAATCAATTACTTTACCAATGGGAACTTTCTGAATGAAACAGTTGGAGGACGTTCACCACGATCGTTATAAGTGGATCGCCCTGACGAACACCACGCTGGGTGTCTTCATGGCGACCATCAACTCGTCGATCATTTTGATCTCTTTACCCGCGATCTTTCGAGGAATCGGCATCAATCCACTTTCCCCGGGCAACGTTGGCTATCTCCTTTGGCTCTTACAGGGCTACCTACTAGTCACGGCCGTGCTCGTCATCAGTCTCGGACGGCTCGGCGACATCTTGGGGCGCGTGCGCATCTTCAACTTGGGCTTCGCCGTATTTT
>DAIQOO010000009.1:23266-26590 GCA_036787845.1 Acidimicrobiales bacterium | reverse complement strand
TCGATGATCTCGGTCGCGCGCTCCAACTTCGAAAAGAGGTCGTCCACCGACACGTCGCCCTCGTCGAACGAGGCCACGATCGCGTTTAGCTCGTTTGCTGCTTCGTTCCAATCGCTGACGTTACTCATGGGGTGGCCTTTCGATTGTCGTCACTTCTGACGTGAACGAACCGTCGCTCACGAGTACGCGGACCGCATCGCCCAAAACCACGTCGCCGAGTGACGTCACGACGTCGCCGTTCGCATCGCTCACGATAGACCAGCCTTGGGCGAGTCGTCGTTTCGGATCGTACGCGGCCAAGAGTTGTCGACTGCTCGCGAGCATCTGTGTCGCCGACACGATGAGATGTCGACCCTGGATCACCAAGCGCTCACGCGTGCTCACGAGGTGACGCTCTTCGGCCCTCAGTCGATCACGGACGGCAAAGATCATCGTGCGTCGGCGTTCACTCAAATACTCACTCGCCTCATCGAGAACGTCAGCCGTTACTTCAAGCAAGTGCGCAGACGGCGTACGGACGTTCCCTTGGTACCACGAACTCACGATGGCGACGATCTCTTCGCCGAGCTTGGTGGGCGTAATTGAGCGCGTGTGCGCGACCAAGTCGGCCACGGACTCATCGCCCGTGTGGCCGATTCCAGTGAAGACCGGCGTCGATGACGTGGCGATGGCGCGCGCAACGCGTTCATCATCGAAACACGCGAGGTCGCCCTTGGACCCGCCACCACGCACGACGCAGATGACGTCCACCCCGTGCTTGTCCAAGGTCTTGATGGCGCTCACGATCTGTGGCGGCGCGGCGTCACCTTGCACGAGCGTTTTTACGAGCACGATGTCGAAACTAAAGGGCGAGTTCAGTAGCTGTCCCGTGAAGTCCTGGTACCCCTCAGTCCCCTGACTCGCCACGAGTCCCACCCTGAGCGGCACTGGCCCGAGAACTGTTCCCTTGTTGCGCTCCAGTAGACCTTCGCTGCGTAGGCGCTCTATGAGTTCTTGGCGACGACGCGCGACGTCACCCAAGAGACCTTGGACGTCGATGTCAACGATGGAGAAACCGATCTTGGCCTGTGGCGCGTAGACGTCCACGTAGCCATAAAAACTCACAACCATGCCGGCACTGAGCGTCACGCCCTCGCTCGCGAGTCGGCGCTTCAACGGCGCCCAGGGCGTCGCCCAGCAGTGCGCATTCAAAACCGGTCGTTTCGTGTCCGAGGACGCCGAGCCCGCGTCGACCAGATCGACGTAGACGTGACCCTTTTCGTAGACTTTGGCGATTTCGCCTCGGACCCAGTGCGGACGACGACGTCCAAAACTCGCCTCGAGATGCGCGGTGATCAGTTGGTAAAACTCGCCAACCTCAAAGACGGGATCGTCGCTTGTTGTGTCGGTGACCACGAGGCGAGGCTACCGCCCGCTCGTGACGCGCGGGGTGGCTTGATGCGTTTGAAAAACTGTGTCAGACTAGAAACGGATGGTGAGTCGACTGGGTGGCCGCGCCGCTTGGCAACAAGCGGTGAGGAAAGTCGGGGCTCCATAGGGCAGGGTGCTCACGAAACGTGAGTCGCGGTGACGTGCAGGACAGTGCCACAGAGAAGAGACCGCCGATGACATGGACAACCAAGTACAGGTAAGGGTGAAACGGTGCGGTAAGAGCGCACCAGCATCTTGAGCAATCAAGGTGGCTAGGTAAACCCCACCCGGAGCAAGATCAAACATGGGAGGCAGCCCGCACGCCTCGTAATTGAGGCACTCCCGAGGTAGATCGCTGAGATGGATGGCCGCCCATCCTTCCTTTGGAAGGTGGACAGAACCCCGCTTATAGGTCGACTCACCATCCTTCTTCTTCCCACTAACTAACTATTCGAAAGATTGAACCGTGCTGCACTTGCCCTATCGCGAGCTCCCTGTCGCCGATCCGGGCACCCCCGACACCGGTTCGCCCCTTCGCTATCTAGTGTGGCTCGCGCGTCACCAAAAATGGTTACTGACGCTCAACGCCCTCTTTGGAATCGGCTGGATGGTCTCCCAAGCGCTCGTGTGGGCGGCGGTGGGCGCGGCGATAGACCACGGCATCGAACACCGTAGCGACGCCCAGCTTTTCAAGTGGGTCGCGGTCGTCATCGTGTTGGGCGTCATTCAAGCGCTCTGTGGTGCGATGCGCCACCAACTCGCCGTAACCAACTGGATGAGCGCGACGTTCCGCACGATTCAAGTCATCGGCCGCCACGTCGCCACGACGGGCCCGGCCTTGACCGACGAGATACCTGCGGGCGACGTCGTCAACACCGTCGCCGCCGACGCGATGCGTATTGGCGGTTCCTACGACAGCTTTGCAAGATTCGCCGGCGCCATAGTGGCGTGGATTGTCGTATCCATTATCTTGCTCTCGACTTCTGTGCAGCTCGGTTTGATCGTGCTCTTGGGCGTGCCGATACTTGGAACACTCACCACGCCGCTTATGAAGCCCCTCCACGCGACCCAGGCCGCCCAACGCGAAGCCGCGGGACGCCTGGCCGCGTTGGGATCCGACACCGTGGCGGGTCTTCGAATCTTGCGCGGTGTCGGCGGCGAAGAGGTGTTCCTCGAGAACTATCGTCGACAGAGCCAAAAAGTTCGCGTCGCGGGCACACGTATCGCCGCCCCCCAAGCAGGTCTCGAGTCGGGACAGGTGCTCTTACCGGCGATACTTACGGGTCTCGTGACGCTGATCGGCGCGCGCGACGTGATGAACGGCTCGCTACAGCCCGGTCAACTCGTCGCCTTCTTTGGCTACTCGTCGTTCCTCACTACACCGTTGCGAACAGCCATTGAATACATCATCACGTCAACGAGAGCGTACGTTGGCGCCGGGCGCGTCCTACGAATCTTGAACGTCAGGCCGATCATCACCGAGCCCGAGAATCCGTTGGCGTGGCCCGTTCGTGTAAGCCGTCTAGAAGACCGACGAAGCGGCGTCAGGCTCGAACGAGGTCAACTTGTGGCGCTCGTCACCGAGACGTCGGACGAAGCCGCGCTGCTGGCTGACCGTCTAGGGCGATTCGTCCCTGATACCGAGGACGTGATGATCAATGGGGTAACCATTGGCGCGTACTCGCTCAACGACATTCGAGCGCACGTCGTCGTCAGCGAGATCGAGCCACGCCTCTTCTCGGGCGAACTGCGCTACGAACTTATGCCCCACGGCATCGTCGACGACGAGCGAATCATGGCCGTGCTGGAAGCGACCAGTTCCCTCGACGTCCTCGACGCACTCGAGGACGGACTCTCAACGACGGTCGAAGAGCGCGGTCGTGGTTTCTCGGGCGGCCAACGTCAACGCCTCAG
>DAIQOO010000009.1:19372-23166 GCA_036787845.1 Acidimicrobiales bacterium | reverse complement strand
CGCGTTATCGACAGATCGTCTTGCGAGAAGACGCCTAATGCAGCTTCCCGTCGCCAGCACCCAAGTAGTCCTCGCGTACGCCCGAGTATTGATCCGACAGCATCGCCGCGCCTTAGCGCGAATGCTCTCGCTCTACGCCCTGGCCGCGATCATGGCACTGATTCCGGCGTGGGTGATCGGCGAAATCACGAACTTCGCCTCCAAGCACCAACTCACCTCGTTCAAGATCACGCTCTACGTCGGCACACTAATCGTCTCGTCGCTCGGCTACGCGCTCCTCACGTATTTCGCCCGACGTCGCAGTTACGTGTTGGGCGAGACGGTCTTCGCGCAACTGCGTGAGGAGTTCCTCGCGAGCGTGCTCGAACTGCCCCTGGTTGACGTGGAACGGGCCGGTACTGGCGACCTCTTAAGTCGAACCACGAACGACATGGAGTCACTCTCACGCACCGTGCGCTTCGCGATGCCCGAGTGGCTCGTCGCGATTCTCCAGGCAATTCTCACCTTGATCGCGATGTTGCTCGTCAGTCCCTTGGCGAGCGTGGCGAGTCTGGTCTCGCTGCCCTTTCTCTATTTCTCCACTCGTTACTACCTGCGCTACGCCACGCCGGGATATCGGCGAGAGCGCATCAGTTACGCAACGATGTCGGGCTCGGTCGCAGAGACCGCCGAAGGGGCTCGGACCATCGACGCACACCAACTCGGTGAGCGACAGACCACGCGCGTCGAGGAGAGCATCCGAGAATCGTTCTACGCCGAGATGTACACACTCTTGCTACGCATGATCTGGTTCCCCACCGTCGAAGGGGCCTTTGCGGCGGCGGTCGCGGTCACACTGGCCTGGAGCGGGTGGCTCGCCATCAATGGACACGTCTCAATCGGCGCGGCGACCACGGTGACCCTTTACGTCGTGCAGATCAACGATCCCCTCGACCGCATCGTCTCGTGGCTCGACGAACTTCAAATTGGACAGACGTCCCTGGCGCGACTCGTCGGCGTGTCCGTCGTGAAGGACGATCGACCGCTTACGGGCCCCGAGCCCACGAACGAGACGATCACGATGGACAATGTCTTTTACGCCTACCGCGAGGGCCACGACGTTTTGAATGGCGTGACCTTGACGGTAAAGCCTGGCGAGCGGCTCGCGATCGTGGGGCCCTCGGGCGCGGGCAAGTCAACTATCGGGCGACTCCTCGCGGGCGTCGACGCACCGCGCAGCGGATCGGTCCGGGTCGGCGATGTGGAACTCGCCCAGATGCCACTCGCGAGCCTGCGCCGACACGTCGCGCTCGTCACCCAAGAGCACCACATCTTCATCGGCACCGTGCGCGAGAACCTGGCCCTCGCCCAACCCCTCGCGTCGGACGACGAGATCGAGGGCGCGCTCAAGGCTGTCGACGCATTCGAATGGGTCCAGCACCTTCCAGAAGGACTCGCGACGGAACTCGGCACGACCGGCTATCCGATCACGCCCGCGCAGGCCCAACAGTTGGCCCTCGCGCGTCTGGTCTTGACCAACCCGCACACGCTGGTGCTCGACGAGGCGACGGCCATGCTCGACCCGCGCGCCGCTCGACATCTTGAGCGCTCACTCAGTGCGGTGCTTGAGGGGCGTACCGTCATCGCCATCGCGCACCGATTGCACACCGCGCACGACGCCGACCGCGTTTGTGTGGTTATCGACGGCGTCGTGGCGGAACTCGGCACCCACGACGAGCTCGTGGCGCTGAACGGTGAGTACGCCGCGTTATGGAGTAGCTGGCGTAATGAGAAGCCAACCGCCTCGTAGGCTTCGTGGGTGGCTGCGTATCTTCGAGGTGACGAAGTGCAAGCCTGCGTGCATCGCGTAGCGCTTAGTCGAGGCGCACCGTTCGACTACGTCGTGCCTCCATTGACGGTCGAGATGGCTCGACGACGTGAAAGCGCCCGCGAACATCGTCGCTCTACGTTCGAGGAACTTCGTCGACTCCACCCCGAGGCTCGAACACCGACGAACGCGTCTGAAACGACAGCGCTGATGGAAGAGGGCGCAGAGTTGATCTTCTTGCCGAGACTCGCCAACGACGACGAGGGCTGGCGTTCGGCGTCGGTGCACGTGCTCGTGCGCGTCGGGCGCGTCGACGATTCCTTTACCTACGCGCCCGTACTCATTAAGAACCATGAGGTCGTAGAGCCCGCCAGCACACGACGCACCCTCGAAGGGACGCTTACGGGTCTTCGCCCGAGTGAAGCCGAGTTCCACGAAGGCGTGGGGACCCGTCCGGGACTCTCCATGACCCGAAGCGGACTCTCGCTCGCTCACGCGACGAGAGTCCTTGGCGTACTCGGTCACGCGGATCCGAGCGCGAGAGCGGGCATCGTAGACCGACAGCGACGACTCTGGTGGTTCGAGCTTGCCGGGGCCAGCTATCCCCGTTTCAATCTGGCGACCTACGACGGTCTCTACCAAGAGCGATTGGACGTACTCGTCGCCCATGATCAGTGGGCGGCAGACGTGGGGCCGTTTCCCACCGCCCCCTACTGGCACCGTGACTGTCCGGACTGTCCCTACAGCCAGTACTGCGAAGAGCAGTTAGAGAAGCTCGACGACGTGTCACTCGTACGCTTTACGACCATTGATCAACAGTTGGCGTTACGAGAACACGGTCTCCAGACGAGGGCCCAATTAGCTCGACTTGACCCGATCCTCGCCCGTCGCGCTCGCAACAAAGCCATCAATCCCCTCGAGCCCCACCGACCCGAGGAACTCCTGGGGCGAACGATTGACAAGTTGGACGATTTGATCTATCGCGCGCGCGTTCACGAGCGCGGCGCGTCGCTACGCATTGTCGCCGTCGACAACACGGGTTGCCCGACGGCCGACGTCGAGGTGGACGTCGACATGGAGAGTTACGACGACGCGACGTATCTATGGGGCGCGTACGTGAGCGTGAATCAACCAGTCGAAGGGGTCAGTGAGGGTTATCGCGCCTTCGTCGACTGGGATACGTTGACCCACGACGCCGAGGCCGCGAACTTTGCCTCCTTTTGGACGTGGCTACGCGAACTGCGCCAGCGTTGTCATGAGAGTGGTCGCACGTTCGCGGCGTACTGCTTCTGGGCTCAGGCGGAAGACGGCGCAATGAATCGAGCTGTTGATCCACCACTGGCGGGCGGTCCTACCGCAGACGAACTCAAGACATTTCGCCACAACTCTCCCCCCGAGTGGATCGACCTTCACGAACAGGCCAAGCGCCAGATTCAAACAGAAGGGCCGCTCGGTTTGAAGCAACTCGCCGTGTCGGCGGGCTTTCGCTGGCGTGACCCCACCCCGAGCGGTGAGGCCTCAATCCTCTGGTACGAACTCGCGACTCGTGACTCGTCCCCTGAGGCGTTCGCCTCGAGGACGCGCCTGCTTGAGTACAACGAGGACGACTGTCGAGCGACCAAGGCCCTGCGAGATTGGCTCAACGGACCCGCGCGTGCACTCGCTCACCGCGATGACCCCCTTTAGGGAACCAGCGTTCTCATTAGCATTGAACGGTGACCATCGCCCCGTTCGTGCCCCTTAAGAGCGTCACGTACCGCCTTGGCGCCAGAGTGCTCGGCGTAGTCGGGAGCCTGGTCGCGCTCGTCTTCGCCGTTCTCACCGCCATCGCGATAAACGACATCCCGCACAAAGGATTCACTCGCGGCGTGTGGATACTCCTGAGCTTGTTGCTGGCCCGTTGGCTGCTCTCGAGCGTTGTCGAGGAATGGGCTAACGGCGCCGCGCGACGCCTTCGCGCGCAGTGGCGTCACTCGCTAAGCCAGCA
>DAIQOO010000009.1:16819-19272 GCA_036787845.1 Acidimicrobiales bacterium | reverse complement strand
GAAGTCCTTCAGCACGCGCCTGAACTACGAGCACTTGGCGCCGTGGACTACGGGGCCAGCGAAATTGGCGCTCTCTCGGACCGAGAGCACGGCATCGCCATGCAAGCCATCCGCGTGGCATTGGAGTCTTCTTTGGTCACTGAGTTTCTTAGTGGCGTGAGCATTGGTCTCGTCGCGATGGTCGTGGGCTTCGCCCTCTTAGGTGGGCACATAAGTCTTGTACGCGCTCTCATCGCCGTCCTCGTCACCAGCGAGCTGTTCGTGCAAGTTCGACGTTACGGCGTTGAGTTCCACCGTCGCGACGACGCGCAGCGCGCCCTCATCGCACTTGACACGTCCGCTAACAACGGTTCCAGGGCGGCGAGTGACGAGCTGCTCCTCGCCACCGATCTCGTCACGGAGGCCAATGCTGCTCCGATCTCGCTCGCCATTCACGCCGGCAATCGTGTTCTCGTCAGCGGTCCATCGGGCGTGGGTAAGTCCACGCTCTTGCACACACTCCTTGGATGGCGCCAACCCGTGCACGGCGCGACGGCGCGCAGCAACGCCGTGGTGGGTTACGTCGGTGTTGAGAGTTCCCTGCTCTCTGGGTCGCTGCGCGAGAACTTGACACTGGGCGCGCAAGTGAACGACGACGTCATACTCGAGCGACTTCGCTCTTTGGGTCTCGAGAGTGAGCGATTCAGCGAACTTGGCGTCGAGCTTTTGGCAGACGGACGAGGCATGAGCGGCGGCGAGAGAGTCCGTCTGGTGCTCGCTCGCGTTCTTCTTAGTTCACCCTCGCTCATCGTCATCGACGACATTGCTGGCGTACTCGACAGCGAAGCTCGAGAGAAAGTACGCGAAGCACTTTCGAAACTACCGTCAACCGCAATTATCGAGGCCTCGGTCGACACGCCCCTGACGCTCGATCCCACCTCTCGCATCGAGTTGCGACCATGAGCGGCGACCGTGAGCGACTTACGCGTTGGCTCCGGCGCGCACAACCACCACGGGCCCAGCTCGCGCGTGCACTACTAGCGGGTCTCGTCGCGTCGATTACCAACGTCGCCCTGCTCGTCGGCGCGGTGGCCCTTTTGGTCGAAAGCGCGACACGGCCAGGGCTGCACGCCGTGGCGATCGTACTGATCGTCATCGAACTCTTCGCCTTTCTTCGCTCGCCGTTGCGCTTCGTAGAGCGTCTGACGGCGCATCGCCTCGGCTACGCGGCGGTCACGCGATGGCGTCAATGGCTCGTCGTCGTGATTGGTCAACTCGACTACTCCCAGTGGCGTTCGTACGCAGCAGGTGACCTTCTCGAACGCGCGTTGAGCGACACCGATCAGCTACAAGACTTGTGGCTTCGTTCGGTAGTGCCCTTCGTCGACGTCGTCACGGTGATGGTGCTCGGCGACCTCGTGGTCGCGGGACTACCGCCCTTTGGACACTGGTGGGCCAGCGCACTCACGTTCTTCGTCTTCCAGATTCTTGGGGTCGCCGGACTCTTGTGGTGCGCGAGGATCGAACTCGTGCGCGATCGAGAACTGCGATCGGCACGAGGAAATTTTCGAGCGCAGCTCGTCGAACTCAGTGCCGTCACGCCAGAGCTCGTCTTGTTGCAGCGCGAACACCTAGCTGGTGATCGATTGAGCGATGCAGCCCGTCAACTTGATCTGCGCGAAGAAGCACTTCGCCGCCAGCGCCACGTTGCGAACATCGTAGTAATCACGGCGAGCGTGGCTTCATTGTGCGGGGTGTTCTTGCGCCCCGCCTCATCGACGGTATGGCTCGTGGTGGCGACAGTGATTGGCCTCTCCTCGTACGAAGCGCTCAACTCTCTTAGCGCCGCTATGCAAAGCGCCGTCGAGGTGAGTGGTGGAGGCGAACGTCTTGACGCCCTCGACGTGGCCGTGCCGCGGGGCACGGCGTCGTGGCCCGGCGATCCAACAATTCGACTCATCGACGTCACTGTGGAAGAGGAGGATCACGTACTCGTGCGCGGCGCCACGCTCACGATTGTCCCCGGTTCACACCTGGCGCTCGTGGGCGAATCTGGCGTTGGCAAGTCGACGTTGTTGCGCGCACTAGCGGCACTCGACGACGTAACGAGCGGCACCATTCTTGTTGGCGACATTGAACTCAGTGCGATTGACGAAGGGGAACTTCGCCGTCACGTGGCCTACGTCGTTAGCGAACCGGGTTTCACCCGCGGATTCGCCATCGACGTGGTCTCCCTTGGGCGACCGAGCACGCGCGATCCTCACGCTGATCTCGGATCATTGGGGCTCATGAGTAACCAATCGACACGATTTGACGAACTCTCGCGCGGCGAGCGAGTGCGCGTAGCCGTCGCAAGGTCGTTAGTCACAAATCCAGACATTCTTTTACTCGACGAACCAACGTCGGGTCTCGGTCAAGATGAAACGTCGCGCGTACTTATGTTGCTTGGCGCGACCAACAGTACGGTCGTGGTG
>DAIQOO010000009.1:15083-16719 GCA_036787845.1 Acidimicrobiales bacterium | reverse complement strand
ACCCACGCCAACGCCAGCTGCGCGACCGTCACGCCTTTGTCATTCGCGATGCTCTCAAGATGGCTCACCAGGGCCAAGTTCTTCTCGGCAGCGTCGCCCGAAAAGCGCGGGTGATTCTTGCGATAGTCCTTTTCCCCGCCTTGGCGATTGGCCACCTCGGTAGTGAGGAAACCCCGTCCGAGGGGGCTGTAGGCAACAAATCCAATACCGAGACGTCGACAGGTCGCGAGTACCCCGTCTTCCGGGTCGCGCGTCCACAACGAGTACTCACTCTGCAAGGCGGCGACCGGGTGTACCGCGTGCGCCTTTTCGATCGTCGCTGACGACGCTTCTGAGATTCCCAGATGACGAACTTTGCCCGCTTCGACGAGCGACTTCATCGCTCCCCACGTCTCTTCGATCGGCACGCTGCGATCAACGCGATGTTGGTAGTAGAGATCAATGACGTCAACGCCGAGTCGCGCGAGAGACGCGTCACAAGCTTCAATGACGTACGAAGGCTTGCCGTTGACGCCGATGAACGAGCCGTCCTCACCCCGTTGATTACCGAATTTTGTGGCGAGCACGACCTCGTCACGACGATCCCTGATCGCCGTTCCGACGAGGCGTTCATTAGTAAACGGCCCGTACATGTCGGCGGTGTCTAAGAAGTTGACGCCAGAGTCGAGCGCTTCATGAATCGTGGCGATTGACTCGGCGTCGTCACCGACACCGTAGAACTCACTCATCCCCATGCACCCAAGTCCTTGCGCGGAAACCACCAGACCTTTGCTCAACGTACGACGTTCCATGACAGCGCCTCCATGTGAAATTGCTCACAACACCCTGATTTTGGGCCTTTACCGTCACAGTAGTGGTTCGAGAGGAACTAATTTCAAGGCTATTGGCTGGGGGGGCCAAACATCGGGTGCCCGTCTGTTCTGTCTACAGTGCAGACGGGCTCTGTTGTCTCTAAAGGGCCCTCGCGACGCTCATAAGGTTAGGTCGTGTCCCTCCCGTCGCATGAAGAGACGCCAAGTATTGTGATTCGTCCGCTTCTTCGTGGTTGGCTACACGTCGCTGGCGCGGTCATCTTGCTCGCGTGTTCGCCAATCCTCCTTATTCGTGCGCACACCTGGACCCAGGTGGGCTGGGTGCTCTGTTCTCTCGTGGGCGTCGAGGCAATGCTCGTCACGAGCGCCCTCTTTCATCGAGTGCGCTGGACCCCACGTCACCGGCGCGCGATGCGCCGCGCCGATCATTCGGCGATCTTCCTCGCCATCACCGGCAGCTACCTCGCGATAGCTGGACTAACGATGCACGGCACGATTCGTCTCGTGATACTGCTCGTCGTGGTCGGTGGCGCCGCTATCGGTATCACAATTCGTCAGTTCGCACTCGACGCCCCAAAATGGGCGAATACGTTGCCGTATCTCGTCGTAGGATGGGCCGCCGTCGCCGTCATGCCACAGATCTATCGCGGGGGTGGCGCGAAGTGTTTCCTCCTTGTCGTCACTGGTGGCCTGGCTTACACCCTCGGGGCCGTCGCCTACGCCACCAAACACCCCAAACTTTCCCCGCGCGTCTTTGGCTACCACGAGCTGTTTCACGCGGGTACCTTGGTCGGCGCCGCGCTCAATTTCTGGGCCGTCGCCGT
>DAIQOO010000009.1:0-14983 GCA_036787845.1 Acidimicrobiales bacterium | reverse complement strand
TGTTTCACGCGGGTACCTTGGTCGGCGCCGCGCTCAATTTCTGGGCCGTCGCCGTTGCCTTGCACTAACGAGACTTCCAACTCACCTCTCCCACTAGTTTTCCAAGATTTAGGCTGAGTACAAAAGAAATGGACACGACGAGTTGACAAGGGAGACGCCACCACCTACTTCCGAGAGCGAACACGGCCCGCTGTGGGGCATTCACGTGCTCGATCTCTCTCGGGTCCTGGCTGGCCCTTACGCCACCATGATTCTCGGCGACCTCGGCGCGGACGTCATCAAGGTCGAGCAGCCCGGCGTCGGCGACGACACTCGACTGTGGGGTCCGCCGTTCATAGCAAACGACGCCGGGCGCGAGAGCACCTACTTCCTCTCAACGAATCGCAACAAGCGAAGCATCACGATTGACATGAAAGAGCCAGGCGAACGCCCGCTCATTGAAGAGCTCGTGCGCTGGGCCGACGTGATCGTGGAGAATTTTCGCCCCGGAGTAATGAAACGGCTCGACCTCTCGGACGAGCAACTCGAGTCGCTCAATCCAAAACTCATTCGTCTGTCGATCAGTGGTTTCGGTATTGACGGCCCCGACAGTCAGCGCGTCGGCTACGACCACATCCTCCAAGCTGAAGGTGGACTGATGTCCATCACCGGCGCGCCGGAAGGTCCCATGGTGAAAGTTGGCGTGCCGATTGCCGACATCACTGCCGGACTGTACGGCGTCATCGGCATACTCGCGGGTCTCGTGGAGCGTGCGTCGAGCGATCGTGGCCAACGCGTCTCCACGTCGCTCCTGGCCGGTCAAATAGGGCTGCATACGTTCCAAGGAACCAAATACCTCATAGCTGGCGAAGTCCCCCCGCTCTCTGGGAATCAGCACCCCACGGTGTGCCCTTACGGCATGTTTCAAGCTGGCGACGGACCCATTGTCATCGCTGTTGGTAACGACACCATCTGGAAGAGATTGGCGCGACTCGTGGCGATCGATCCAGAGGACGAGCGTTTCGCCACGAACGACCGGCGCCTCGCGAATACTGACGCCCTCACCTCCCTCCTCAACTCAGCTCTCGCCACGCACTCGGTGCGCGAGTGGATTCAGCGTTGTGACGAGGAGGGCGTCCCCGCCGGCGAAGTGAAGACCTTTGACGCGGTGTACGCCAGTCCACAAGTTCGTCAACAGAATTTGGTGTGGTCGGCGAATCACTCGACCCTTGGACCGATCGAACTTCCCGGCAGCCCCTTGCGTTTCGGTCGTAGCCCCGTCGGGCTTCGCCTCGCCCCACCAACATTGGGTGAGCACTCAGATGAAGTTCGCGACGAGATGGCAAAGGGTGGATCACGTGATCAGAACTAGAGCCCCCGTCGCGACGAGGAGAGACTAATGGCCACGATGTCACGGTTCAATCGAAGCTTGTCGGTCATGCAGACACGCGTCAGTACGCAACTTCGCCGCTCTACCCGGCGACTCCGCGGGCGTCGCCATCGCGTCCCTAATCCGCCAGCGACCGCGGTCGTCGTGTCTGGCGTTCACCACGGTGTCTTTGAGATTCGCCTCGACGGGGGCAAGCGACGAAACGTCCTTGGCCGCTCGACGATCGACCGCGTCGAAGAGCTCGTCGCGAATCCGCCGTCCGGCACCAAAGTCATCGTCATCACCGCGTCACCTCCCGACTTCTGTGCGGGCTACGACCTCATGGAAGCTTCAAGCGGAGACCCAGAAACACTCATCGCCCACGAGGACAACTTCGCCCCACTTCGACGCTCGGCACTGCCGATCCTGGTTACGTTGCAGGGCAACGTCATCGGTGGCGGGCTCGAGCTTGCGTTGTCGGCCGATATTCGCATCGCCTCCCCTGAGACCACGTTCGCCATTCCCGCTTCCCAGATCGGCTTGGTGTACTCCGAAGCTGGGATTCGCCTCATCATTTCGGTGCTGGGCGAAAGTGTGGCCCGTTCAATGTTTCTAGCGGGGAGCCAACTCTCTGCGGGCGCCGCACTGGCGCAAGGCGTCGTGCTCGACATTGTGGGGCGGGACCAACTTCGTAGTCGGGCACTCGAGTTGGCCGCGTCCATTGCGTCGGGGTCGTCATTCGCCACGTCCGGCAATCGCAAGATCCTCGACGTCGTCGCGGGACGAATCGACGAGGCGACCAGCGACCTTCGCTTGGAGAGTTTTGCCGCTCGTGGTGATCTCGACCATTACATCCGACAGTTCGTCCTACGTCGATCGCAATCCTCGAAGCATCCCTCGCCGTAGTTGACGTCGCCTTCGTCGACGCGCTCAATCGAGCGGCGCCGGCACCATATTGAAACGAACGAGAGAGGGCACGGCGCCCCGCGTCGCGACGCAGGTGATCGAACCGTTATCCAGTCTGGTTCGCCACGCGACGGACCCCGCCACGCCAAGCGCCCATACGGTAGCGGACTTGATGGGCGACACGTGACTAAAAATTGCCAAATGCCGATCTGCCTCGTGCAAGAGACTCGACGCGTCGGCCAACAGCGCGTCGAGCTCTTCGTGAACGCGTTGATCCACGTCAGCCAGCGATTCGCCGCCGCCAAAGGCAACGTCATGATCGTGCTCGAAGGTTCGCCAAAGTTCGGGCGGGATCACGTTGACGGGCTGACCATCGAGCGTGCCGTAGTCGACCTCAATGAACGACGACTTCACGACGGCGTCAAGGTGGGGTAAGGCGAGCGCGGCAGTCGCTTTCGCGCGCTTCAGCGGTGAGGTCCACACTTCGACGACGTTCGAGAGATACGGCGCCAGCGCTCGAGCTTGTCGCTGTCCTAGTTCGGTGAGTTCGGGGTCGCTGTGACCCACGAGGAGACGCTGCGCGTTCGTGGTGGTTTGGCCATGTCGAATAAGGAAAATCACGGCAACAAGAGACGTCCACATTCCGGACAATCCAGGTACGTCGAGGGAGCTTGTGACTTCCAGCGATCGACGTCAAGGGGCGACAGCGCAATACGACATCCGTCACAACGACCCTCGACCACTTGGGCTGCTCCCGAGGTGCCCGAGCGAGCGAGTGCCGCGTCGTAACGAGAGAGTAATGAGAGCGACAGGGCCGTTGCTCGTTCGTCACGGTCGCGCCGAAGCGCGACGAGCTCGTCATCGAGTGTCGCCTGCAACTGAGCAATCACGTCCCTCAGTTCTGTCCTTCGAAGGACGCTAGGTTGCGCCCGTGACTTGATGGCCGCCACCTTCGCGTCGAAGGGTTCGACCTCTAGCAGCAGCTCGAGTTCTCGGTCCTCACTCTCACTAAGCAGTGCACGCACGTGCGTCAGTTCGTTCTGCAGCGCGGTGAGTTCGCGAACGTTCGCCGTCGACGAGTCGAGCGTGACGCCAAGATCACCGGCCCGAGTTTTCAATCGACCAGACTCTTTGGCGACGGTCTCGTAGGAGGCTTTGAGGGGCGCCAAAGCGCCTTCGGCCGCCCGTAACTCGACGAGCAGACCGCGCAACTCGTCTTCTAGGGTCGCCAGTTCAGCAATCTCTGGCAGGTGCGAGCGCTGTCTCGTGACTCGCTCGATCCAACGATCCGCCTCCATCAGGGCGCGAAGTGCGTCGGTTTCGCTCACGTGCTTAGTCTGTCACGCCTAACGACGGCAGCGACTCGGCCAACTTGCGTAAGGCCGGTGCGAGTGCCGACTCAGCGCGTTCAGGCGCAACGTCGAAAGCGAACCAGAACACGTCAGGACTCTCGCCGTCGGGCGGTCTGGGATCGAGTGGCTCACTCACCAATACGTATCGAAGGTCGTAGTGCGTGTGGCCCTTGGGTCCTGGATGCACGTCAACGTGAAAGAGTTCAACGGAAGGTAAATGACGCGCCACCAGTCCGGTCTCCTCGAACGTCTCGCGCACGCACGCCGCGTCGGGCGATTCGCCAGGGTCAACATGACCGCCGGGCTGCACCCAAATTCCAAGCAGTCGATGACGGTGCAAGATGACCCCGCGCGAGGAGACGACGAACGCTGACGACGTCACGTGATGGTCGTTCTCGGACTCAGAGAGGGGGTCCCCCGGCCAGGTGAGTCGATCTAAGGTCATCTCAATCGAGACGCCCTCTCGCGCGTCGACCGGCGTGATTCGCTCTATCTGTTGACGCAAATCCTTGAGCGTCACTGGTGACCCAAGAGCGTACGAAGTGAGGCGGGGACCTCGACGTTCCCACTCGCCATCGCGCCGTTGACGTCAGGAACTGGTGGGAGAAAGCTCAGCCGCGCGGGCACCGTGCCCGACCAAATAGCCAGTGACTGGTCGGCTTCGTCGTCGTCGGTCGGTCCAGACGAGATCTTCGCCGACGCCTCATCGATCGAGACCGCCACCACCATGGTCAGGCGAAGTTCTTGAGGCGTCATTGGCCGCACTTCCGTCGCGCGCCCGAGTAGTACCCGATCGACGAAGAGCGAGAGGACCCTCGCCTTGTCACTCTCGTCGAGCACCTCACGCGCAGGACCCACGACGACCGCCGAGCGATAGGCGATGGATGATTCAAAACCACTTCGCGCCAGACGGAGCCCGTCATAGAGCGTGACCGTCACGAACGCTTCGCCGTCGCGCACGAGAGCCTTCATCACCTCATTCGAGGGACTGCCGTGAAGGTACAGCGTGCGACCCTCTCGTGCGTGCAACGTCGGCAACGCCACAGCCTTGGCGTCAATGATCGCCGCGACGTGGCAGAGACGCGCTTCGTCGAGAATCGCGTAGATAACGCCTTCGTCGTAGTTGGCCTTCTTCGCCAAACGCCGCACGTTCGTGCGCGCGCCGGGCCCGAGCGAGCTTCTCTCGCTCAACGGATCTCGCCTACGAAGAACGTCCGTGCCACGCCGGCGACTTCGACGTTGCGTTCGAAGAGCCGCGCGTACATCACACCCCCGCGCGCGCTGGCCTGTCGAACGCTGACCGTGGGTGAGCCAACCTTCTCGACCCACCAAGGAGCGATGGCGCACATCGCGCTACCGGTGACGTGATCTTCAGCGACGCCAAGTCTTGGCGCGAAGACGCGAATCGATACGTCGACGTCTGGTCCGCCGTAACACGCGACAATCACGAGCGAGCTCGGTACGAGGAACAGACTGATGGGATCGACGCTGAGCCCACAGAGCGTGTCGTAGTCCTCAACGATGGCGAGCACGCTCGAGGGTCCGGCTTGGTACGTCTCGTGCACGATACCCAACGCGTCGTTCAACACCGCCGGATCGAGAGGTTTGAGGTACGCACGGGGCAAATCAACACCCAAGAGACCGTCGCGGAGTCGCCGCCCTGACAGCACGCCCGCTCTGGTGGCGAAATAGAACTCACCGCCGGGCGCGCCGAGTTCGTTCAATAACACGTGCAACGTGGCCAACGTCGCGTGACCACCGAGGTCGACTTCGACCGTTGGCGTGAACCAACGAAGCGACCACTGATCGCCCACGCGGCGCACGAAGGCCGTCTCCGTGACGCCCATCTCAAGGGCGATCTGTTGGAGCTCGTCGTCGGGCAACGGATGTTCGAGCAAGACCACCACCGCGGGGTTACCGCGTTCAGACTCACCAATGAACGCGTCAACCCACCACAGTCGGTGACCGAAAGTCACGTCGACGGATTCCACCATAAGAGACTGCCACATGGCGTCATTGGCCTCGGTAAGGTTGAGGGGTGCGTGTCGCGACGTTTAATCTTCACGCCGGTGTCGACGGTTGGGGTCGACCAACTCGTGTGCTTGATCTCGTCAAAGAACTCGACGCCGACGTACTCATCCTGCCCGAGCTCTGGCGTGCCGACGACGGCCCCGACTTCTACGAGGAGTTGCGCACGTCGCTGTGCCTCGACGGCGCCTTCGCTGCCCTGGCCAAGGGCGAACGCGTGACGTCGGGGGTCGGCACTACCACCTGGCAACCGCGCCTCGCGCACTTCGTCGGAGAGCGGGGCCTCTACTTCAACGAACACCGCACGCTCACCAAAGCGCAGCTCACCTATCGATCGCAACTCGGGCACGTCGAGGCGGGAACTTGGGGACTGGGACTCTTAACGCGCCTCGCTGTAGAAGACGTGCGCGTTGTTTCGCTTGGACGGCTACCAAGAGAAAAGGTGCAGCGAGCGCTCGTCGTCGCTCGATTACGCGAAGGAGAGCGCAGCTTTCACGTGCTGGCGATTCACGGCGCTCACCTCAGTCACGGCTCGTACCGTCAGTACCGACGGGTCAAAGAGTTCGTCGCGACCCTCGACCCTGCCCTGCCGGTACTCCTTGGCGGTGACTTCAACTCGTGGCGACCGCTACTACGCCTCTTCTTGCCGGGCTGGCAAACGCTCGCCAAGGGTCGCACGTGGCCCGCGCCGCGTCCACACTCGCAGATCGATCACCTCTTGGGTCGCGGACCGTGGATCTCACACCAGTCCTTCACCCGCGACGGCGGCAGCGATCATCTCGCCCTCGTCGCGGACATCGATCTGGTTTAGGTCAACTCCATTCTCGAACTTTCGGGTAATCGCCACAACAACAAGATCGACGGCAGTAAGGGCAAGAACGTCAACAAAGCGGGAAGTCGAAAAGATCCAGCTCCCGTGACGTGCACGCTGTCACCGATGAGACCAAAGACGAGGAGTCCTGCCATCGCGCCTAGCACGCCACAGACGACGATCCAACCGGCCGCCGTCGCACGAAACGAATGCGCGAACAACTCCGTTGAGAGCGCTCCGATCGCCGGCGCCAACAGCCCCCCGGAGGCGACGCCGATCATGTACCCCACGACGAAGGCCGCTTTGCCGCCGCCGTACGCGAGCGACGCGGTGGTCGCGGTCGCGAGCACGCCCGCCGCCACCGTCCAACGTCGACCAACGACACGAGCCAGGTAACGGCTTAGGAGAAGCCCCCCGAGACCGGTCACGGCACTGAGCGCCACGACGGTCGCCACCACTGCGGGACTGATCTTCAACACGCCTTCGCCGTAGACGAACGTAAAGCCACTCGCCGGCCCCGCGATGACGCCGATCGTAAAGACAATTGCGCCCACGATCGCGACGCGGCTTCGAACGCCGCGCGGGACCGCGCCAAGTCGGGCGAACGGCGCGTCGGAACTACGAAACCTCGGCTCGGGAACGCCGCGTAGTAACGGCGCGAGAAAGATAATCGGCACGACCGCCAACGCGAAGAGCCATCGAAACGAGTCAGTGCCACGGATGGTGCCGTGGAAAATCGCCGCGAGGCCGGCGCCGATCCCCGCGCCGGCCGACATGACGACGAGCCAGTGAATGCGACGCTTCGTACTCGAAAGCTCGACCGTGATCACTTGGATGAGCGTCGAGGTCGTGGTGAGCAGCGGACGAGCTAGAGCGAAGCAGAGCACGAAGATCCAGTACGAGGGACTCAACGCCGCGCAGGCCGTGATGGCGAGACCCAGCGTCAGCGTACGGCGCAGCACTTTCGTGCGACCCCATCGATCGGCCAGCGAGGCGAGCGGCATTGCGCCGAGCGACGCGAAGCGAAGAACGGCGAGACCGATCGCAAGGACCGATCCCGACAGTCCCACCACGCTTTGCAGCGATTGGCGCGACGTGTGGTGCCCGAAGTGACGTGCCACGTCGTCGAGTGACGCCACGGCACCAAACTGCGCGAAACCCGCCACCAACGCAATCAGGAACAGCGCGACCGCGACGCGTGCTACGCCGCGACGTGACGGAGCGTCGAGTGACGCTTCAGCCAAGTTGCACGGTGTCGTCCACGACGACCAGCGTTTTTCCATGGTTGCCGCCACTGAAGAGAAGATTCAGCGCGTCCGGCGCTTTCTCCAAGCCCTTGACGAGATGCTCTTGGTGGTGCAATTGTCCGCTCAGCACCATCGTGGCGAGCTCAGTCTGCGCTTCGACAAATCGACTCGCAAAATCGAGCACGATGAATCCCTCCATCCGACCTCGGCGCGTGATCAGCATCGACGTGTTCTCGGCGCCTCGACGAGCGCCCGTCGCGTTGTACTGCGAGATCGCGCCACAGAGCACGACGCGCGCGTGCAGCGCAATGTTGGTGAGGACCGCGTCGAGGATCTCGCCGCCCACGTTGTCGAAGTACAGATCCACGCCGTCGGGGCACGCGGCGCGAATTCGTTGGCGCAGTCGATCCTCTCGGTAGTCGAGACATTCGTCAAAGCCGTACTTCTCGACGACTTCAGCGCACTTCTCCGGTCCTCCCGCGATGCCCACGACTTTGCTCGCGCCACGGGCCTTGGCAATCTGTCCGACCACTGAACCGGTCGCCCCCGCAGCACCAGAGACGACCACGACGTCGCCCTCCTTCATCTGACCTACGTCGAGTAATCCAAAGAACGCGGTGATACCGGTGACCCCGAGCACGTTCATCATCGTGGCGAGGTCGAGACCGAGTCCTTGGGGCACTACTGAGAATCGATTCTCGTTGGTCGCGAGGACCCACTCTTGCCAGTTCGTCACTCCAGAGACGATCTCGCCGACCTTGAGGCGCGGGTTCTTCGACTCGACTACGAGACCGGTACCACTGCCGCGAATAACGTCGCCGAGTTGAATTGGTGGCAGATACCCCGGCGCGTCGTTCATCCACGTTCGAATCGTCGGGTCGATGGACAACATCGCGACCTTGATGAGCGCCTCACCCTCACCGCAGTCCGGTCGCGTTGCGGTGACGAACTTTGTCGTCGACGCGTCGACCTGACCTACGGGTCGCTGAGCGAGCAAAATCTGTCGATTGTCCATCTGATCTCCTTGGAAGAAGTGTTCTTTAGATACTGTCACCACCGCACCGAGGCAGATGTTAGACAGAGAGATGAACCCGAGGAGCGACAGTGGCCCGACGAAGAAGTCTTCGAACCGAGTTGTACCGTGACGCACGCCTACTCGGCAACATCGAGGCGGCGTCACACGGGCCAGGCCCGTACGCGAAGCGCTACGCGCGCCGAAAGGTCTACTCGCGAACCAATACTTTCACTCGCTCAATCCTGCGATCGATCAACTTGAGCAAATAGAGTTGCCCCACGCGTTGAGCACCGCGATTCAGCGCGGCGAGGGACGACTAAATTCTCGATATGGACTACACCACATTAGGAACAACGGGACTTCAGGTCTCACGAATCTGCCTCGGCTGCATGAGTTACGGCGAGCCGGCACGAGGGAACCAACCTTGGTCGCTCGCTAGGGACGAGGCCGTGCCATTCTTTCGCCAGGCTCTCGACGCCGGTATCAACTTCTTCGACACCGCCAACGTGTACTCGGCGGGTTCTAGCGAAGAGATTACGGGCGAGACGCTTCTTTCAATGGCGCCGCGCGAAGAGTTGGTCATTGCCACGAAGGTGAACGGTCGAATGAATCCCAGTGCGAACGGTCAGGGACTCTCGCGCAAGGCCATCCTCACCGAAATCGACAACAGCCTGCGCCGACTCGGTACCGACTACGTCGATCTCTACCAAATTCATCGCTGGGACTACCTGACGCCGATCGAAGAGACGATGGAAGCACTCCACGACGTCGTCAAGGCCGGCAAGGCTCGCTACATCGGCGCGTCGTCGATGTACGCGTGGCAGTTCGCCCAAGCCCTCTACACATCTGACATCAATGGCTGGACCCGATTTGTGAGCATGCAGAACTACTACAACTTGCTCTACCGCGAAGAAGAGCGCGAGATGCTGCCCCTCTGTGAGGATCAAGGTATCGGTTCCATTCCCTGGAGCCCCCTAGCGCGCGGTCGTCTAACCCGTCCCTGGGGCGAGCAGACGAAACGCTCAGAAGCTGACGAATTCGGTCGTCAACTCTTTTCCGATGACGATCGAACCATCGTCGACGCCGTCATTGAGGTCGCCAACCAGCGCGGCGTCACGCCGGCGCAGATCGCGCTGGCGTGGGTGCTGTCCAAGCCAGTAGTGAGCAGTCCTATCGTTGGCGCGACAAAACCTCATCATCTGGCCGACGCCATCGCGGCGGTGGACCTGATGCTCGATGAAAAAGAGATCGCGCTGCTCGAGCGCGACTACCGGCACCACGGCATCGTTGGATTTCGCTAGGAGAGCCCATAACTCGTCACGATGGCTGGGGGGGGTGACGCCGCGGCCCAGCGCAATCGCGACGTCGGCATTAACGGCTTGGTTGCGACCGGTCTTTTTGCCAAGACACTTCCTCCTTCCTTTCGAATACCACGTCTAGTAATTTCCTTCAATGCCGCAAACGAGCTAACAGCCGTTCCGCCAGAGGAATTCGATGAGTACGAGTTGGTTGTCTTGACGCGAGGTGAGAACCCTCCCCCGCTCGATGACAAAATGCGACGAGTCGCCGACACGAGTGCAGAAATGTGACAATTGACGAATGGATCAACAGCAACGTCAACAGCCGCGCTACACACCCGTATTCAATCGACTGGGAGAGCCCGGTTCACGCGACTTTCTGTCTACCCCAGCGCTCGTGTGCGATCTCGACCTTCTCGAAGCAAACGTCACCCGCATGGCGACCATGACAGCGTCGGCTGGCGTTGTCCTGCGACCGCACGTGAAGTCACACAAGTCGGCCTATGTCGCGACACTGCAACTTAAAGCCGGTGCGTCCGGCCTCGCGTTCGCAAAACTTTCCGAAGCCGAGGCCGTTATTGGGCGACTTCGAAGAGACGGTTACGAAGAGCGAATCTCCGCACTCCTCACCTCACCACTCGTTGGATTGGCGGCTGCACAAAGAGCGACGGCGTTAGCGGACCAGTGTGACCTGATAGTGGTCGTCGATCACGCTGACGGCATCGAGGAACTGTCCAAGGCTGCAAACGAAGCCGGAATAAATCTTTCAGTACTCTGCGACATTGACGTTGGGCTTGGTCGAACTGGCGTTGTGGGTCCCCAGGAAGCGCTGCGCGTCGTCGAGCGAATTGCGTCGAGTCCCTCTCTCTCCTTCGCGGGAGTGCAAGGCTACGGCGGTCATCTGCAACACATCAAGGGACGCGAACAGCGACTCGCGGCAACCAGCACGTCGACGAAGATGCTCAGCGCCGTCATCGATACGCTGGAGTCGAGTGGATTTCTCGTCACACTCCGTACGGGCGGGGGCACGGGAACCGCGGCGATTGACAGCGAGCTTGGTGTTCTCAATGAGTTGCAGTGTGGGAGTTACGTCTTCATGGACCGCGAGTACCGCGACGCTCTCGCCGACGATCCAGAAGGACGCTTTCACCAAAGTCTCAGCATCATCACGACGGTTATCTCGACGAATCAAAAAGGATTCGTCACAGTTGACGCCGGGCTCAAATCAATGGCCACTGACGCGGGCAGCCCTGTCGTTATTGGTCACGAAGAAGAGTCGGCGTACCACTTTTTTGGTGACGAGCAAGGTTTGATCACCACAACAGCTGGCACGACGTGGCGCCGGGGCGATCGAGTCGATCTTGTGCCACCGCACTGTGACCCCACGGTAGACCGCTACGACGTACTTTGGATCGTGCGCGACGACGTCGTCGTTGGAGTTGAGGACATCGTTGCTCGAGGTTGTTCTCAGTAACTGATCACCTGAAAAGGATGAGGTTGCCGGTGACGAGACCAACCGCGGCGAGCCACACAAAGACGCCGAGGCTTCGCTTGAGCCAGACGTTGGTCCAGTCCACGCCCTCGCGACCAAACTGCTCGAAGACGCCCAGCAGGACGCCCGGCAAGAGCAGAAACACGAATGTTGAATCAATAGTGGACGTGGAAGGGTGAAGCCCAAGGAGATGGAAGGCCAAGAAAGATCCAACCAACAGCATGAAAAGAAAGCTGGTCAGACCGCGAGGTAGCCAGCGATGCAACAGCGGCAAGTTCGGCAGCGAGTCCTCGCGCAATTTCAAGATGCCGGGAATGGCGAGCAGAGCGGCCGCTACCACCGTGCTAAGCGTCAGCCCGAAGTAGGGGTCCATGACTATTAAGTAGAGAAAGAACTTAAAGACCAAGGACCCAACGCTGAAGTGAAGATGCGGCGAGACCAACTTCGCTGGCTGTACGGCTTTTGATCGCTCAGGGTAGAAGTGAAGAGCGGCGTCTTCGCCTAGTAGTCGAACGACGATCCCGATAACCACGAGCCAACGGATAGTACTTAGATTCGCGTCACTCAGAATGGTGAGTCCCGACAGCCCGTTGAGTGCTTTGGCCATGGAGGCAGCGGCGAAAGCCACAAAAATTGGCATCATGATGTAGTCAAAGAGTCGTTCCCACCGCTCACTCACGTCGCTCACGATGTAACGACGCAGCGGTCGAATGGCGTGTGCCAGAAGCGGAACGGTGACCACAAGAACGCCAAGTCCGAGAATCGTTCGAACGTCGGACCAAGTTTGGATCGAACCGCCAAAGATCGAGACCACCACAATGACCAGCCACGCAACGAAACTTGCGACGGCGTCGAGGATGCCAAGCCCGATCAACATGTAGATCAAGAACACTGACGGCACGAACGGCGCCGCCGCGTGAAAGAACAGACTCAACACACCAAGCGCGACGCCAGCCACCAATAGGAGGGCTGACCAGCCACCGAAGACGGCGCGAAGCCACGAGCCGTCGGTAATCACGCGCGGGGCGAGCGCAGAGTACTTTCCGACCTTAAGTGGGAGATCGCGGAAGAAACGATCGACCCGCTCCGTATGTGGACTTCGCCACGTCGAAGATTGATCACCCCACGAGTTGTGTTGGGTGGCAACGACCTTGAGTTTCTTGGTGACGGCACTCGCCACTTTGCCGTGACCGGCGTGACGTGCGTGGCGGCGATCTAACACGCCCCCAGACTGACTGGCGATTCCCCCGACTCCCGCGAGCGCCAACAACGACCCTCCCGCGACGACGAGACCAACCGTGGTTCGTGAGTGACTCTTCAAGTCGTACGCCGGCAGACCAAAGCGGAGCGCCCGCAGAAGTCGGGGATCATTTACACCCGAGAAGTTAGTGAATTGGGTGGGCTGCACAATGTTGGCGAACGTTCCTGCCGCCGTCTTAACGAAGCCACCCACCAACGTAACTGGCTGGCCCTGGTAGATCGCTCGAATGATGATCACGTGTACGCCCGCTCCAAGCGAACTTGGAAGCGTCGCGATGCCCGAGTATGTGCCGTTGGCGCCGGTGACGCCAGTCAAGATGATCTGCGGTGTCGAGTGAACCTCGACCGTTATCGCTGTATTGGGATCGACGGTGATGGCACTGATGCTTATGTGTGCTCCCGACACTGGATCAGTCGTAGTGGCGTCAATCTGCGCGACGAACTGTGATCCGTCCGTTGACGTGAAGAGACCCGGATTTGACGGAAGTGGCGTGGGGAGCGTCACCGAAGGGCTCGGCGATGGCGTGGTTGTCGTGGTCGTGCCCGTGATAGCTGGTGGCGTCGTGGTCGCCGTGGTGGTCGGCGGCGTCGTGGATGTCGTGGTCGTTGGCGGCGCAGTAGTTGTGGTCGTCACAATTGGTGGTGTCGTCGTCGTGGTAGTTGGCGGCGCAGTAGTTGTCGTCGTAGTGGTCGGCGGCGTCGTGGTCGTCGTGGATGTCGTAGTTGGTGGTGGCGTGGTTGTCGTCGTGGTGGTCGGCGGCGTCGTGGATGTCGTGGATGTCGTGGATGTCGTAGTTGGTGGTGGCGTAGTTGTCGTCGTGGTGGTAGGCGGTGGCACGTATTCGAATGTCGTCGTTGTTGGTGGCAGCGTCGTAGTCGTGGTTGTTGTCGTCGGGGGCAGCATCGTAGTCGTAGTCGTAGTCGTAGTCGTGGTTGTTGTCGTCGTGGGGGGCGGGCTTACGACCAAAACCTCGGTTGAAATGGTGGGGGAAGAGTACGTCATTGGATCAAATGGCATAAAAGTTGCCGTAATTGTTGAACTTCCAACTGACCCAAATGTGATTACGTTGTCACTGACCGCTGCCACCTCGGGATTACTTGACTCGTACAAGAAACCTCCGAGAATCGGTGATCCGTTGAACGATGATGACGGCGGAGAGATTGGTTGGGGTAACTGTCCCTGCGTCGCGTTAATACTCTGAAAACCGCTGAGTGTTGGGATGTTCAGAGCATTTACCGACATGAAGAAATTGTCTTGAAGAGTTGTCCAATTCGCACCATTATCAGATGAAGTGAAGGATTGAAAACTTGGCGCGGGACTCAAGTCGGTTGATGGCGTCGCGGCATTGTAATTCCACGCCAAGGTGTTGCCGGGGGTCCCACTGACAACAACGAAGTACTGGGAGTTCGCATCGAGCGTGATTGGCGAACTTGGCGAATAAGAAATAACTGAATCTCCAACGGTTCCCACGGGAACGCCTGAGGCGAGTATTGCAATAGGCGATGAGGAAGGGACACTCCCGATACTCGCGA
Source organism: Acidimicrobiales bacterium (assembly GCA_036787845.1). Classification (GTDB taxonomy): domain Bacteria; phylum Actinomycetota; class Acidimicrobiia; order Acidimicrobiales; family RAAP-2; genus RAAP-2. The sequence goes on along the minus strand of DAIQOO010000009.1, from coordinate 693 downwards.
AAATCTCGAGGGTGTAACTACCTGCCAGGAGGGAACTGTCGCCGTAATTATGCAGTTGGAAACTTACTGAGCCAAGGCCCAGGGGGACGGTACCGGTTGAAAATGATTGCGCAAGTTCAGCGCCAGCGATATTTTCCTGCAGAGCAGTCGACCCTGAGTTGTCGTAGAGCGATACGCCGGAAGCTTGGGCGATTTGGGGGAAAGAAAGAACACTCCACAAAACAATGAAAAAGAAGAGTCCTCGCCCCCAGAGGCCTAGCTGTGGCATTTGTCGAGATTAACAGCCCACCTGGGGGAGTGCTCGCCACTTCCGCGTTGACGGCGTCAGTCGGAAAGTTGCTGATTTCCGGGCATTTTCGGCCACTCATTTGTTGAACTGTGGCCACGCACGGCGACGCAAACTTTCCTCGAATGAGACGGCGTGTCGCAGCAAACTCAGATGAAACGAAAAGTGTGGATAATGTCTACTCCTATGAAGAGCGAACCGTGGCAAGGAGACGCGTGTTCCCTCGTCGAAGCTTTTCGTGCTGACCTTCTCAGTCCCAGTGAAGCACTCGAAGCCTCACTCGCCGCGATCGAAGAGTCGGCGCTTAATGCCTTCTCACACGTCGACGCTGACGCCGCGCGCGCCGCCGCGATCGCAGCCGACACTTCACTTCCTTTTGGCGGCGTACCCATTGCAATCAAAGAGTT
>DAIQOO010000204.1:0-2173 GCA_036787845.1 Acidimicrobiales bacterium | reverse complement strand
GTCGCGGTGCTTCAAACCACCTCAACTGTTCTTCGTCTTCACCGGCTAGCCATTCCAAAGAGTCATCCGCAACTAAAGGCTTGAGAATCAAAACGCCGTCAGTCAACGTAACGCCGTACATGATCGAAATCTACAGTTTCAATTGCTAGTCGATTTCTTTGACAGAATCGAGACATGATTAATGAATCGAACACCCCAGAAGTGAAGGAGCCATGGACGACTACGCGCAAGTGAACCTGGCTAACTGGAACAGTCGCGTACGACACCACGTCGACCACTACGGACTGGAAGAATTCCGCTCCGACCCCAACCACCTGTCGCACGTCGTCCGCTTCGACCTTGAACGCCTCGGGACTATCGAAGGACTGGACGTCGTGCACCTCCAGTGCCACATTGGAACCGACACTTTGTCGCTGGCTCGACTAGGTGCCAGGAGCGTTACTGGTCTCGATTTCTCACGACCCGCTCTTGACGCTCCGGCCGAGCTCGCCGCCGAATGTGGAGCATCGATTGACTACGTCGAGAGCGGGCTGTACTCCGCGGTCGACGCCATAGGCGCTGGTCGTTTCGACCTTGTCTATACGGGCGTTGGTGCGCTGTGTTGGATTCCCGACATCAATCGCTGGGCGCACGTTGTGGCGGCACTCCTTCGACCAGGCGGTCGCCTCTTCATCCGAGAAGATCACCCCGTACTTTGGGCGCTGTCGGATCCACGACCTGACGAGCTGCTTGTACTCGAATTTGCATATTTTGAAAGTGCCGGAGTTCATTTCAGCGATACGCACAGTTACGTTGCTCACGCTGAACCGCTGGAATCACCAGACATGGTCCTTTTCAATCACGGCCTTGCCCAAATCATCACGGCACTAATGAATGCTGGTATGCGCCTAACTTCAATAGAGGAGCATGACACTGTTCCGTGGAACGCGCTCGGCGACGCGATGGTAGAACTTGACGACGGGGAGTTTCGCCTCCGAAAAAGTCCAGAACGACTACCAACGTCGTACACCCTTCAAGCCACCAAGGTCCAAAAGGACAGCACCTAAAGAAAACATCGAATGCGTTAGTTCTGTTGTCCCACGCTGCCTTACGCTGATACGTCGTGGGTGAAGATTCTCTCGATGTGCCGCTCAAAGGCGGAAACGTCGGCGTCGGAATAGTTCGGGTCGGCGACACCGTTCGACGCCCAGCGATGCCGTGGACCAAGAGCGTCGACACTTTATTACTGCACCTAGAAAGTGTTGGATTCGAAGGATCACCCCGAGCTATGGGCTACGACGAGTCTGGACGACAAGTGCTTTCGTTTGTCGACGGGTACGTCGATCCTGATCCCTCTGATCTCGACACGGGACGCGTCTCTGAAGTCGGGCGATTGATACGGCGCTTTCACGACGCCTCGAGTACCTTCACACCGGCGCCCGGGGCGCTCTGGAACGTCGCCATTGCGCCCGACAAGGAAGAACTTGTCTGCCATCACGACCTCGCGCCGTGGAATCTTGTGCGCACCTCTGTTCAGTTGACCTTTATTGATTGGGACGGAGCCGGACCAGGCTCGCGACTTTGGGATCTTGCTTACGCCGCACACGGATTCGTGCCACTCTCTCCCGATGCCTCGTTGAGTGACGAAGCCGCGGCTACGAGGCTCGCGAGCTTGGTTAATGGCTACGGACTTGAAAAACCCGACCGCTTACTGCTCGTGGCGATGCTTGGACCTCGAATTCGCTCGATGTATGAACTACTACGGTCGGGCCATCGATCTGGTCTAGAGCCGTGGAGTCGGCTTTGGACGGAAGGGCACGGAAGAGTTTGGCTTGCCGACGCTCATTATGTTAAAGAGAGAACTCACGTTTGGACTAAAGCCCTCGACTAGTTCGTCGGCGTCGTAGAACCATTGCGAGCAGCGGCGAAAGTTCAAACGCTCTGCCTGCCCGGCTTCTACTCTCCAGTGAGCCCGTCCACCGACTCCCGGAGAAGGTCGGCATGGCCGTCATGACGCGCGTACCTCGGAAATATTCAGCGCGTCAATCGATACTTGAATGTCTTGGACGGCGGTCGGTTCGGCGAGTAAACCCAGCGAACGGACTTCGATACGCTCTCATTGTGACGAACTATTTCCCTTCCTCCGATCGCTACGACACCATGAGTTATCGACGTTGTGGTCGCAGCGGACTCA
>DAIQOO010000203.1:0-2193 GCA_036787845.1 Acidimicrobiales bacterium | reverse complement strand
CCCCTTCCCAAAAGAGTGCGGCTGTCGTCGGAAAATAGCGAGGGGTCCAAAAGGACCCCAGAGCGTGGGTTAGTCCCCCTCGCCCACCCTGTAATGTTGCAGATTTTCTGGGACAGTTGAACCCCCAAAAACTAATCGCCCTTCCTCGGTTGGTCGTTTTCCGTCGGGTCGAGGGTGAAGTGACGGATGAGTTCGCCGTCTTCGGTGACGACGCGCACGTCCAGATCAGCGACCAACAAGATGACGCGTTGACCTCGATAGCGTCGACCCAAACTGACGTGATGCAGTTTGCGCCGGTAGCGCAAGGTCACCGCGCCGGTGTCGTCGATGCGGTCATGGCGCACCCGGGTCTTGGCGAGCAGGGGTTGACCATCGAACATCGGCGTGGCCATACGAGACAACGTCCGTTGGCGGATCGTGCAGATCCACCTATCGGCAGCCGTGCCCGACGAAGAACTACTCAACGGTGTTAGCCAAGCGCACTGAAGGTTCTCGTTGATACCTCTCGCTCACGACGAGGACAGTTGCGGGTGAATCGGGGAGAGTTGAAGGGAACCTCCTCGGTTCGATTCGTGATCGACTAGCGGCGTCGCAAGGTTTATGAGTAGCTGACGCGGCGTCGGTTACTCGAACGCTGAATTGGCCAACCAATACTCGATCAAAGTGCGATCGCCCTCAACGGTGAGCGCGCTGTCGCCAAGTGCTTGACGACGTAGCAACACCGTCAGCAACTTAGCCACAGAACCCGAGAGCGCAACGTCAACCCGCTTCAGATTTCCCACGATGCGAAAGCCTCCGTCGTAAAGTTGAATGTTCCAGGTCCTTGGTACGTCCAAGGACTGAAATTGCAGCGTCTCGCTGTGACCAACGTGCCCTCGCGCACTCAAGGTCACGTCGTCATCCGATTCGAGGTTGACGAGAAACTCATCAATGGCATCCAGCGCGACGACGGGATCAATCTCGGACGTCACGCCACCTGCCAGTTCGAGGTCGAGACGATGAATAAACGTCTCGTGCAATTGACGCCGAGACCAAAACACCAGATGTTGGTCGACACCCCACGCCCACATCTCCTCTGTTGGATCACCGCGCCGCAAGGTGGCGACGAGCGTCGCGCCGCCCTCTCGCAACCACGCGGGACTCACTGGCCCGTTCTCGAGATCCATCTCAGACCTTGGAATCCTCCGCTTAGCCCGTACACGAACAAGTTGTTCAGCCCATCGGTGGACACCGCCCAAATGTTGGCCGAGATCGTGGGCCGACCACTCGGGACACGACGGCACTATCAACGTTGAATCGATGTTGTCGTAGGTCGCGGCGAATCGTTCGATCTCAACTTCTAACGCGTCGCAGTAGTCCACGTGATGCATCTTCGGATGATATCGAGTCCAATTCGTCATGAATCGAAGTGAAGTGGCCTGAATCTCGAGATTGCGTCGCCCAGTACTGTTGAAAGGATGTCTCTTGCGCCTCCGCCCCTCAACGTCCGTCGCGGTACGCCTAAGAAGAGAAAGTCACGATTTCGATCGCTGCTCGAGTGGGCGATTATCTTTCTTATCGCCGTGCTCGTCTCACTGGTCGTTCGCACGTACTTCTTTCAAACTTTCTACATCCCCTCGGGCTCAATGGAGCCGACGCTGCAGATCGGCGATCGAATTGTGGTGTCCAAACTGAGCGTCAAGCTCGGCACGATTCACCGGGGCGACATCCTGGTCTTCAAAGCTCCCAAGGCTGTATTGAGCGACTGTGGTGACAGTGTGAGTGACCTGGTGAAAAGAGTGATTGGACTACCGGGTGACCACCTGACCTCTAATGGCAACACCATCTACGTGAACGGTCAACCTCTCGCCCAACCGTGGACGCACAAAGAACCGCTTTCACGAAGCATCGGTAGCGTCACGGTCCCTGCGAATCACTACTTCATGATGGGCGACAACCAGCCCTTCTCTTGTGACAGTCGTTTCTGGGGGAGCATTCCACGCTCCAGCGTCATCGGCAAAGCGCTGGTGCGCATCTGGCCGTTCTCGCGCATTGCCTTCCTCTAACGAGAGGTGCGCCGGGCTCTAGCGTGGAGACACGAGTTGAAAGAAGTCAATATGAAAATCCTGATTGTCGGGGGAACGTCATTCGTCGGTCGTGCGATCTCTTGGTCCGCGTGGCACCACGGCCACGAAGTCTCGGTCTTGAATCGCG
>DAIQOO010000202.1:0-2197 GCA_036787845.1 Acidimicrobiales bacterium | reverse complement strand
TCGCCGCACTCACCATATTCTCCACCGCTAGCTCGAGCCCGTTCGGAGCGCTCGACAGTCGCGCCAACGTGTCCGCGTCCAATTCGTTCGAGAGTCCATCACTACACAAGAGCAAACGATCGCCCGGGTTCGCACTGATAGACGTGACGTCTATCGCGATCGTGTCTTCGACGCCCACGCCGCGCGTGAGTTGATGGCGGCGCGGATGCACCGCGGCCTCTTCGGGAGTGAGTCGACCCATGCGGACCCACTCCTCGGCGACGCTGTGATCTTCACTCAGTTGTCGAAGCGCCCCGTCGCGAAGTTGATAGGCCCTCGAGTCACCGACGTGTACCAACGTTGGCGACATCACGCCGTCGAGGTCGTAGGTGAGTCCCACCGCGATGATTGTCGTGCCCATGCCAAAGTGCTCGGGGTGCTCCCTCGCGTCACTCAACACCGCCGAATTCGCGCCCTGAATGGACTCGACGAGTCCCTCGACGCTCTGGTTCTCGCGAAAGCCAGCCTTCACGAGATCGATCGATATGGCTGCGGCGACCTCGCCCGCCGCGTGACCACCCATGCCGTCGGCAATGACCGCGAGACGATCATCCGCGTAGAGGGCGTCCTGATTCGTCAGACGAACCAGTCCCGTATCGGTCGCCACGGCGTAGCGCCAACGTGTCAACGAACAACCTCAAAGAGGACGCCGCCGACCTGCACGACGTCACCGCGCGCCAAGCGGACACGCCCTTTCACCATCTCTTGATTGACGTAGGTGCCGTTCGTCGAGCCAAGGTCCTCGATTGTAAGGTCACCGTCGTCGTTGGCTACTCGGGCGTGACGTGATGAGAGATACGTGTCTTCAAGGCTGAGATCACAGTCACCACTTCGACCAATCGTCATTCCCGAGTCGACGTCAATTCGTTCGCCACCTCGATCGAGGGGTTCAATGAACTCGAGCGCAAGCGTTGAAGTGCGCCGACGACGCGTTCGCGTTCGCGTTCGCGCTTCCTCGTCCACGGGGCGAGACTGTACCGAGGCGACACGCAGCACCCGCGCAAAGAACAAGATGGCGATGACCAACACCAATACCTGGAGTGGACGAACGACCGCCGCGTAGTTGGTCGACGCGACGAAGGGATTCAAGCGAGTTCGATTCGAAAGTGGAGGGGCCCGATCGTGACGTCGTCGCGCGGCGACAGTGAGACCGCCGACACGCGGTGACCATTCACGTAGGTGCCATTCGTCGACTGCAGATCGCGAATGGCGACACCTTCACTCGTTCTCCACACTTCGGCGTGACGTCGCGACACGTTCGTGTCGTTGACGACGACCTCAACTTCGGGGCTGCGCCCAATGATTATGGGATTATCAGCAACGACGAACGAACGGCCGTCACTGGCGACCAGTCGGGGCTGGCTCTCGCCACCAACGAAGTCAGTCTTTACTTCGACGGCGCCCAGTTTGAGGTCATCGTCGATGAAGATCTCGACCTTCACCGGTCCGACGAAGACGTAGCCCTCGTTCAACGCGTTTTGACGAACGGTCTCTTCCAGCTCGGTCACGAGCGTCTTTTGAAAACCCTCGAATCTCTCAGCGTCGGCCGGTCCAAGCCAGACACGGATCACGTTGGGTGAAATTGGTCCTTGACTCGAGAGTCGACGCGTCAGGTCCACTTCGCGAACAATTCGCGATCCGATCTCGATTGGCTGCAGCGCGTTCTTGAAGGGTCGCGAAAACGTTTTCTCGAATATCCGCTCGAGGCGGTTTTCCACACTTTTGAGAACCATGACAATCCCAACTGTACCGGCAGGTCCCGCGGGTTAACGGGCGCGAAAAGCGTTTAAGCCTAGTCGACTATTGTTGCAAGGTCTTTGGGCGAGTGGCGAAATTGGCAGACGCGCAGGCTTCAGGTGCCTGTATCCGAAAGGATGTGGGGGTTCAAGTCCCCCCTCGCCCACCACCTCCTCGCCCACGAAATTCCCGCGTTGGCGACGTGGTCTCTTCGCTCTGATGATCGCGAAACGATTGATGCCGTTGGCGAATCCGAACTAGGGGCCAAGGAGTGCGGCCGGAATTACTGCAATGCCATCTGGCCTGCGATATGCATCGGGGCCCGCTGTGATTATGGCGGCATCAAGCAATCGATCACCCAACTCCTCAGCGAGCCAGTTGAGATGGCGCACGTCATTCGAGTCGACGGTCTGGGCCAACT
>DAIQOO010000079.1:0-8074 GCA_036787845.1 Acidimicrobiales bacterium | reverse complement strand
GCGTTGTGGATCTGTTTCGCGTGGGCCAACGTGGAACCGGCGTTGGCTGGCGTACTGGCCGGCGTGTTAATTCCGTCGCGGTCACTGTCGGGTCAACGACTTGAGCTAGTCGCGACGCGACTCTCGGTGGGTGTCGTGTTGCCGCTCTTCGCCGTCGTGGCGTGTGGGCTGCACTGGTCACACGTCCAATTGAATGGTGCCGTCGGAACCGTGGTGGTCGCGACCATCGCCGTACGCCTCGTGGGCAAAACACTCGGCATCACTGGTGGAGTGGCCCTGGCACGCCTACTGAGCTTTCGCCCCCCTTCGTCGATCACCTGGCCACTCATCGTGTCATCGGCACTCCTCTGTGCCATTGGCTTTACGGTGCCGTTACTTTTCGCGACCAAACTTTTTGGAGCACAGAGTTCGCTCTACGCGGGTTACACGCTCGGGCTCCTCATCAGTTCAGCGGTGGCGGCAATCGTGGGTGGGGTGTTACTGCGCCTACAACACTCTTCTGTGTAAGTTGAAGCCGGGGACTATGAAGACACGACTAACAGAACTATTGCGAATCGAACACCCGGTGATGTTGGCCGGCATGGGTGGCGTTTCCTACAGCGCCCTCGCCGCGGCAGTCTCGAACGCGGGTGGCTACGGCTGCTTGGGCGCGTCCACAATGTCGAGCGCTCAACTGGCACAAGAGATCGCCGCGACGAAGTCGCTGACCACAAAACCCTTCGGCGTTGACCTCTTAACGGCGTTCCCCGATTCGTTGGTGCACAACGTCGAGTTACTCATCGAAGGGGGCGCGAGTACCTTCGTAGCGGGTCTCGGCGTTCCGCGCCACGTGATCGACCTCTGTCACGAGAACGGCGTGCTAGTCATCTCCATGTGCGGCAAGGTCGAACACGCGAGACGCGCACTCGACGCCGGATGCGACGTCGTCGTCGCTCAGGGCACCGAAGCTGGTGGTCACACCGGCACCGTGGCGACGATGCCGCTGGTGCCCCTCATCGTCGATGCCGTCAATGGAGCGATTCCCGTCGTCGCGGCCGGCGGACTCTTCGACGGACGTGGACTCGCGGCGTCGCTCGCCCTGGGCGCCGACGGCGTGTGGATCGGCACGCGATTCATCGCTACGCCCGAGGCGCGCGCGATACCGGGCTTTCGAGAGAGCATTCTTGCGGCGCACGAAGACGGCACCATCATCTCAAAAGCATTCAGCGGCAAGACCATGCGCGTCATCAAGAACGACACGACCGCGCGCTACGAAGCGGATCCCGCATTGCTCAAGCCCTTCCCCGATCAACTCTTCGTCTCACACGAAGAAGGTACGTTCCACCTCGGTGGCGACGAGACGACCAAGGGCGTCGATCCGCGACGCGAGGGCTACCCCGCCGGTCAAGCCGTAGGAGCCATCAACGAACTCATTCCCGCAGGTGAGCTCGTGCGTCAAATGGTGAACGACGCAGAGGCGATACTCGCTCGTCTGTCGACGATTTAGTTGGCCGCGAGATCCCACGGTGAACTGATTCTCGTACTTTCAAACCCGCAGTCGGCGTTGAGGCTGAACGCGTCGGACCTAGTGTTGGCCCATGGCAACGCCTGAGGCTGACGAGGACGCCATTGCGTCGATCATTCGAGGCGCCGCGAAGCGAGTGACCGTCGCCAAACGCACCGTCGGCGAGGTGTTGGTGGGTGCCTCGGGGCACCTCACCGCGGACGAAATAACGTTCGAAGTCCAACGACGCCTGCCCGACGTCAGCACCTCAACGGTGTATCGAATTTTGGACGAGTTCGAAGAGTTGAGCATCGTGGTGCACGCCCATCTCGGTCAACAGGCGGCGGTGTACCATCTCGCGGGCGCCGTTCACGGCCACCTGACCTGTGAGTCGTGTCACACGACGATGGAGATTCCTGCCGCTCACTTTGACGCACTCAGCAAAGCGCTGCTCACGAAGTACGAATTCATGCTCGATCGCCACCACGTGGCGCTCTCTGGCACGTGTGGCACCTGCCAAGCATTTCGCCGCGCCACGTTAAGCACACACACCGAATGACGATTCCTCGTTGTTCGACGGGCGAATTCAGCGAACTTGTACGGGGAGAAATTTGAGGCGCCGCTGTACTCACTAGATTCGTGAGAGGCACTACGTGATCAAGGTCGAACATCTCTCCAAGCGCTACAAGCGCACGCTCGCGGTCGACGACCTCGACTTCGAAGTTCGACCCGGAGTCGTCACCGGGTTTCTTGGACCCAACGGATCTGGAAAATCCACGACCATGCGCATCATTCTCGGGTTGGACCACCCCACTAAAGGTCGCGCGACGGTCAAGGGTAAGCGTTACGAAGAGTTGCGCGATCCCATGCACGAAGTTGGTGCTCTGCTCGACGCCAAAGCAATCCATCCCGGGCGCACCGCTCGAAATCACCTTCGCGCGCTCGCCGCGTCGAATCGGATTACCGTCGCTCGCGTCGACGAGGTGCTCGAGTTCGCGGGCATCGCCTCCGTCGCTGACAAAAGAGTTGGCGACTTCTCACTTGGTATGAGCCAACGACTCGGGATTGCGGGCGCTTTGTTAGGCGACCCCGAGGTGCTGCTCTTCGACGAGCCAGTTAATGGACTCGACCCCGAAGGCATTAGGTGGATTCGCGAATTCTTCCGTTCTCTCGCGAATGAAGGAAGGACAGTCTTCGTCTCGTCGCACCTCATGAGTGAGATTGCCGTCAGCGCTGACCAGATCATCGTCATTGGGCGAGGCAAGTTCATCACCCAAGGCTCAATAGACACGCTCACCGCCACGGCCAAGGGAACTGTCTTCGTTCGTGCCGCCAATCATCCCTTACTCCTGGCGTCGCTGCGATCGAAGGGCGGCGTCATCAGTGAGGTCAACGACGAAGGATTGAGCGTGAGCGAACTCACCTCGGACCAAATTGGTCAGATCGCCTTTGACGCCGGGATTGCGCTCTTTGAACTCACGCCCCAGCGAGCGTCTCTCGAAGAAGTCTTCATGGACTTGACAGCCGATGCCGTCGAATACGGATCGTCAGGTGTGCGCCATGAGCAGTGACGTGACCCTGGGCTCGACGACGAAGTCGGAGTGGATCAAATTTCACACCGTGCGCTCGACGGTCATGGGCGTAATCATCACGTTCGTCCTCACGATCGGTCTCGGCGTGCTTATTACGGTCGCTGTTCGAGGTCATTGGACTTCAATGGCGACCGGGGAGCGACTGACCTTCGATCCGGTGTCGGCAAGTCTGGACGGCATTCTCTTCGCTCAGTTCGCCGTCGGCGTTATCGGGACGTTGTTCATAACGAGCGAGTACTCCTCGGGTTCGATCCGAACCACCCTGGTAGCGGTGCCGAATCGGCTGAAGTTGATGGCGGGAAAACTGATCGTGTTAGCCGCGTCAATGTTGGTGGTAACCGAGATCGTCTGCTTCATCACCTTTCTCATCGGACAGGCGATATTTTCGGGCGTTGTTCCAACGGCCTCGCTAAGCAACGGCACGGTGCTGCGCACGGTGATCTTCGCCGGGGTCTATCTGACGTTGTTGTCCATACTTGGATTCTCGCTTGGGCTCATTTTGCGCCAAAGCGCGGCGTGTATCAGCGTGTTCACCTCGTTGCTGTTGATCTTGCCGATCATTGCCTTCCTTCTACCCCAGAGTTGGCAGCATGCCTTCTCTAAGTTCGAGCCCTCCGAGTTAGGTCGCGCTATGACCTCCGTGACGGGCACCTCGGGCGACTTCAGCGCGTGGGGCGCGCTGGCCCTGCTCGTCACGTACGTTGTCGTCGTGCTGGGCGTGGGCACGACGATGCTCAAACGCCGCGACGCCTAAGGCTGCACGGCGTCAATCGTCCTAGGGTGACGCCATGGAACTTCGTGACGCACTTCGAACCACGGGCGCCATTCGCCACTTCACTGCTCAACCAGTCGACGACGCGTTGGTGTATGAAATCCTGGACGACGCTCGTTTCGCGCCCTCGGGTGGCAATCGCCAAGGGTGGCGCGTCATCGTGGTGCACGATTCCACACAGCGGCGCGCTATCGGCGCCGCGTACCTCGACGCGTGGCACGACTACGTCGGACATCTTCTTGCCGGTGTCCTACCGTTTTCACCACTCGCGAGTGACGACGATCGCCGTTTAGCTCAGTCTCAGCGTGAAGCTGCGATAGCGGCGTCCACACCCGATGGATTCGCCGAAACCATTGGCGACGTGCCAGTCATGCTCGTGATCGGCGCCGACCTAACGGCCTTGGCCGCGACCGATCGTGACCTTGATCGATACCACTTCGTCGGTGGCGCGTCAATCTACCCCTTCGTGTGGAGCGTGCTACTTGCCGCGCGCAATCGAGGGCTCGGCGGCGTGATGACGACGGTCGCTACCCGTAATGAACCAATGGTAAAGGAGATACTGCATCTCCCCGCCACCGTCGCCGTCGCTGCTGTGGTCGTCCTCGGTTACCCCCAAGAACGACCGCGTAAGTTAAAGCGACGAACCGTCAGTGAATTCACGACGGTTGACACCTTTGACGGCAGACGTTTCACCACCAACTAGTGCGCGGCACGGTGACATTCATTGCTCCCCTGTCACGGAATTTGTCGGCCGATAAGCGACCTACGACCTCAGAGAACTTTGGAGAGAAAACTCTGGAGGCGCACTGACTTTGGCGCGCTCAACACTTCACGTGGATTGCCCGACTCCTCGATGACCCCGCCGTCGAGAAAATAGAGCGTCTTGGCCGCTTCGCGAGCGAAGTTCATCTCATGCGTCACGACGATCATTGTCATTCCACTCACCGCGAGATCTCGCATCACGTCGAGGACTTCTCCGACGAGTTCGGGGTCGAGAGCCGACGTCGGCTCATCGAAGAGCATCAACTTCGGCTCCATGGCGAGAGCCCTCGCGATCGCGACACGTTGTTGTTGACCACCCGAGATCTGGCTTGGGTAGTGCTTTTCCTTATTTTCGAGTCCCACGCGCGCGAGAAGTTCACGGGCCCTCTTTCGTGCGGCGTCGGGCTCGATCCCCAAAACTTTGATTTGACCAATGGTGATGTTCTCAAGCACGGTGAGGTGTTGGAAGAGATTAAATCGTTGAAAGACCATGCCAATTCTCGCTCGTTCGGCACAGATCTGTCGATCATTTCGCTCGTAGAGCTTTCCGCCGCGAGCTTCGTACCCCACTAACTCACCGTCCACGCGCAGCTCACCGGCATCGTGTTTTTCAAGATGGTTGATACAGCGCAGCAACGTGCTCTTGCCCGAGCCCGAGGGTCCAATGAGACACGTAACTTCGCCGCGTACGACCGTCAGATCAACGCCCTTCAGCACCTCGACGCCACCGTACGACTTATGGACAGCACGGGCTTCGACCATGGGCACGCTCATGGCCGCGCCCCCACGATGCCACGTGGCGTTCGAAATTTGGAAAGGACGCCAGCAACGTCGCGACGGAGCCGTTGTATTGGCGTTGGGGGTGGTGTTCGCAACGCACCCTTGGCGAAATAACGTTCCACGTAGAACTGTCCGGTTGAAAGCACCGTCGTTACGATCAGGTACCACAAGCTCGCCACGATGAGTAGCGGCATTATCAGGTAATTGTTCGCGTAAATGTTCCCCGCTGCGCCGAGTAGCTCTATAACAGAAATTGTGCTGGCGAGCGACGATGTCTTCAGCATTGAAATCACTTCGTTTCCGGTCGGCGGAATGATGACTCTCATTGCCTGAGGAATCATGACGTAGACCAATGTCTGGCGCCGCGTCATGCCAATCGACGTCGCGGCCTCAATTTGTCCTTCGTCGACGGCTATGAGCCCCGCCCTCGCAATTTCGGACATATACGCGCCCTCGTTCAGTCCGAGGGCAACTAATGCGGCGACGAACGGGGTGAAGAGCGTCTTGGTAGCGAAGTGGAGGAAGGTCACGCTCGTAAAAGGAATGCCAATACTCAATGTCGGGTAGAGGAGCGCAATGTAAACCCAAACAAAGAGTTGCACCAAGACGGGCGTGCCGCGAAAGAACCAGGTATAGGTCCATGCGGTCATCGATAGCACTCGATTCGTCGATAAACGCATGACGGCGATAACAATGCCGAGGAAAATGCCTACAAACATGGACAACACCGTGATTTCAAGCGTCAGGAGCAGGCCGTGAAGAATCTCCGAAGTCGTGAAGTAGCGAAAGACAATGTCCCAGCTAAAACGCCATTCAGTTATTGGGCGACATTTTCGAATGCCGTCAGTGACGCGACATGTGTACTGGCCAGTTGGAATCTTCGAGAACAGTGTGTGAATGATCATTGCCACTATGAGCATCGCGATAGAAGCTGCGACCCACTGGCCAAGATGACGAACGGGGACGACCTTTACAGCGTCGTCCCCGTTCGTCTTCATTATTGTGCTCGATCTATGAATCGATTAGGAAATTGCACCATTCAGGACAATCTTCGCCGTCGGCAACCCACCGCTCGACACGCCATACTTAGCCAGGATCGCGTGGTACGTACCATTTGCGATCAAGGTCTTCAATGCGGCTTTGATCGCAAGCGCCAGGCCATCACCTGCCGTGGTCTTCGTCGTTGCAATGCCGTAAGGCGCCACGTTGACGGCGCTACCAATCAATTTTAGGCCCTTGACCGTGGCGCCGATGTAACCGGCGATCTGGCTGTCCACGAAACCGACGTCTGCCTGACCCGACAGGACTGCCAAGTTGGCTCCCGTCTGATTCGGGAAGTTGAGGATGGTCAACTTCTTCTTCGACGAGCAGGCCTTGGCGGCCGTCGTCGCGTCTGTCTGCTCGACCGTACCTGTCTCTACCGCTACCTTCAATCCACAAAAGCTCTTGAAGCCCGTGAATTTGACGTTCGAGGTCGACTTCGCGTACACGCCCTCACCAGCTTGGAAGTAGTCAACGAAGTTGACCGACCTCTCGCGGAGCTTGTTGTCGGTGAACGACGAGTTTCCAATCTCGTACCGACCGGTCTTGATCCCGGCGATGATATTTGCAAAGGTCACGTTGTTCTCGTTTATTGTGACCCCGAGCGTTGTAGCTATGGCCTTCATCAAATCGATGTCGAAGCCCACCATGGTCGTGCCTTTCATTGACTCGTCCGGCGCGTAAGAAGCGTCGGTGGCGACTTGCAGTGTCGTGCCCTTGTAGACCGTAGGCACCAGTTTCGCGTCCGCGGCGTTGTACACACCAGAGGTTGAAGAGGCACCAGCGACGACGCTGGTGGCCAACATCAGCGAGCCAATCCCCGCCACGGCGAGAACTTGTCGAACTCGTGTTTTGCGTTGCATGAAATCTCCCTAATTATTCTGCTCCGCCGCGCGCGGCGTCAGGCCTCCATTGATACCAGAAATAAAGCCGCGGCAAGGGCCAGGCGCTGGCGCGCCACCTAGACGTGCGCCACACCCTGTGGTGCGTCGGCATCCTGGACGCTCGGCAGGTGCATCAACACCGGCACCGCTACCACCAGCGCCGCGCCAGCGGCGACGAAACATCCTCGGTGTAGGCCATTCATGAAGGCGTCGGTTACCTGCCTTCGCAGTGCAGGTTGTAGAGCGGCCGGAAAGTTCGCGACCGTAGCTTGCGCCGCTTGGGTCGAACTCACCGCAAAGTGAAGCTGACCTGTCGTGAGACCGTGTGACAAGTAAGGAGTGAGCGCGGCGCGAACGCCAGGGCCAAAGAGCGACGAGAACACCGACCCGATGATCGCCACTCCCCTCGTGCCACCAAGCTCTCTGGTGGTTTCGTTGACCGCGGAGCCCGCACCGATCTGATCGGGACGAAGAGTACTCATAAGGGCGGCCGTAGAAGGAGCGTTCACCAACGAGAAACCCAACGCCAACGTGATCATGAGTCCGATGATGGGACCGAGGTAGGCGGCGTGGGCGCCGACCAAGCCATTCCACGTCAACGCAATCGCGACGATGACAAGCCCCGTCGACACGACGTAGCGAACACCCCATTTAAGTGCCGCGATGGCGCCGAGTGGCGTGGTGATCATGACAGCGATCGCGAAGGGCAACGTGTGCACGCCAGCCGATAGCGCCGAGTACCCACGAATTAACTGGAAGT
>DAIQOO010000201.1:0-2205 GCA_036787845.1 Acidimicrobiales bacterium | reverse complement strand
CGGCGAGGGGACGTTGGTAATAAACGCGTTCATGATGTTGTTCTACTCGGTGTACCGTCACCACGGTGGAGATTCTTGAGGTGCAAAGCGACGACGTGCGACTTCACGTGCGCGTCAGTGGCGCGGGTCCAACAGTTCTCTTGCTCCACGGCTGGCCCGACACGTCAGCGTTATGGGATGACGTCGTCTCGAGCCTCGTGGCGGCCGGTTATCGGGTGGCCGCGCCGGACCTTCGAGGTTGTGGCCAAAGTGAGCAATGCTCTCGCGAGCACAAGCCCGGTCGTTCAGGGCTGGGATAGCGAGTCCCCTACAGAGGCGTCCGTTGATTCTCGATATAGGTTCGAATGATTGACAGCGGTGCCCCGCCGGCGGACGCTGCGAAGTACGACGGCGACCACAGGTGAGCGCGGTGCGCCCGCACCGAGTAGTTAGCTCGCAGCAACCGCGAGGACACGCCCTTCAGGCTGTTCACGAGTTTGGAGAGCTGGACCGTCGGCGGATGCTCGAGCAAAAGATGCACGTGATAGTCGTCGCCGTCCATTTCGACGAGCACCGCGTCGAAGTCGGCACAGACCGCGCTGAACACCGTTCGCAGGTAGTCCAAATGGTCGCCGGTAAGGAACGCGTCACCGGTACTTACTCACGAAGACCAGGTGCACGTGAAGTGCACACAAGCAGGTACGGCCATGTCTGTGGGCGGTTTCATGGGCCACCGACCAGGGCTGGCCGGGCGGGCGCGTTACACCCTGGTCGTAGGTTGAGCCCGTGAGCACCCGCCAGCGTCTCTACCCCGCGTCCGGTAAAACGACGATATTGGCGCGCCACTGCACCGACGCGCGCTACGTCTGGAATCTCGGGCTCGAACAACGCAATCTCTACCGACCGAATCGCACGCTGAGAGTCACGGCGAACTCGCAGATGCGTGAGCTCGCCGAGGCGCGGCGCGCCTTCGCATGGTTCGCGGAGGGTTCGTCTTCGATCCAGCAACAGGCTCTGAGAGATCTCGACCAAGCGTTTAAGAACTGGTGGAAGAAGCCCGGCCATTTTGGTCGACCCACCTGGCGCCGAGCTGGTCAGCATGAAGGGTTCCGGGTTGTGGAGATAAAAACTCGTCGAGTGAACCGCAAGTGGGGGGAGGTGCTCGTCCCTAAGCTCGGCTGGGTTCGCTTTCGCCTCACCCGTCCCTGGGCCGACGTCGCCTCGTGTCGATCGGCCCGGGTCACGCTGAACCACGCTGGTCAGTGGCACGTCACCTTCGCGTCCGCGCAACCCTCGTTCCTCCGGTCGACCACCACCGCTGTAGTGGGGCTCGACTTAGGCGTCGCCGCCTCGATCGCGACCTCAGATGGCGCGCTACTGCACATGCCGACGCTGCTCTCTGCGGGCGAGGCTCAGCGCAAGCGTCGCCTTGAGCGCCAGCGTGCTCGCCAAGTCGTGGGGTCTAAACGGCGCGCCGTAACCAAGCACAAGATCGCCAATCTCTGTGAACGAGAGAGCGCCCGTCGCAAGGACTGGATCGAAAAGAAGACAACAGAGTTCGTGCGCGATTTCGACCTGCTCGCGATCGAAGATCTCAAGGTCAAGAACATGGTGCGCTCGGCCAAGGGCACGAATGCCCAACCGGGAACCAACGTTCGCCAAAAGGCCGGACTCAATCGGGTGGTTCACACCCAGAGTTGGGCAACGGTGCGAACTCGTCTCGAGCAGAAAGCCGGTGCCGCGACGTCGCCCGTCGACGTCGTTGTGGTACCAGCTCGTAATACCTCACGTCAGTGCGAGAAGTGTGGATCGACAGCGAAGGAGAACCGCGAGAGCCAAGCGGTCTTTCACTGTCGGGCCTGTGGCTACCACGCCCACGCTGACGTGAACGCAGCAAAGAACATCCTTGCCGCGGGGCTCGCGGTCTCAGGACGTGGAGGGACACCGCAGAGTGAGGCGATCGACCAGAGCGCCTCCAGCGGCCCGGTGAAGCGTCAACCACTCGTGGGAGTTGCGACGTGAGCCGCGCCTCGGGAATCCCGGTTCTTCAGGGCTGGGAGGAAGTCAAGGACAGATGACGACGCACCTCTTGTGGTACCGCGCGAATCTTCCGCACCAGTCGTTCGTCGCTGATCCACCGACGTTGCCCCCCGTGCAGGTACCGGTACTCAGCGTGTGGTCGAGCGGCGATCGCGCGCTGAGTGAACACCAGATGACGAACTCGGC
>DAIQOO010000078.1:0-8099 GCA_036787845.1 Acidimicrobiales bacterium | reverse complement strand
TGACACTGAGCGCTTCGAGCGAGGCGATTCACCTCTTTCACCCTGAGACGGGCGTCGCGCTGAAGTAGTCGTCGTGGCGATTCGCGTAAGGGAAGTGACGTACGGCGCACGGTCAGTACCACGGTCGACTCTGGATTCACGCTCCCGGCAAACTGCCCACCGGTCTGCGTTCCTTTTGGTTGACGTTGTTGGTCCGCCACTGTCACTCATCTCCAACGATCTCTGCCAACTTGTCGCGTTGGCTCTTTATGAACGCGTCCGCCTCAACGTCGAGGAGATGGTCGAGCCCGTCATCGAAACCGCGCGTGGGACCCTTCTTGAAGTACTCACGCACTAGCTCCTCGATCTGGTTGGCTTGTTCGTGGGTAGCGTGCGCGTCAGCGTCGCACTCAGCAGTGCAGACAACGCGCTCCACCCAGGCCGCCTCGAGGTCGAACGAGCTCTCTCGCGCCGGCTGGTGTAGCAGAGTGTCTAACCCAACGGAATCTTGCTGACGTTGGCGGCGAGCCACGTGTCGAAGGACTGCAGACCCGGATTGAGCTTGCGGGTGGCGTCAAGATCGCGCACGGCGCAGTACTGGTCAGAGAACTCGGCGTTGAACTGGAACATGTTGCCGAGCTCATCGGCGGCGGGAAACCCGAACGACCGGTACACGTCCGGGCTGACCGCGTTGTAGCGGACTTCCTTGCCGAGGGCCTTGCCGAGACTGTCCGCCATCTCTTGTCCGCTCAAGTGTCCACCAGCGATACTGACGGTCTCGCCGATGAACTTGTCACCCGCGGCGAAGACGCCGTAGGCGCAACCACCGATGTCCCCGGCGGCGATCCCGGCGAGCTTCTTGTCGCCGAGCGGGAAGGTGATGGCGAGCGTCCCGTCTTCGCCCGCGACGGGACCCATACCGAAGTAGATCAAGTTGTCCCAGTAGAACGACGTGTTGAGCATCGTCGTGGGTACCCCGGCGTCGGTGAACAAGTGGTTGGACTCGCCCTTGGCGTCGAAGTGCGGGACCTTGTACTTCTCCATGAGTGTGGGCATGCGGTCGTCACTGAGCGGGACGAAGTCGCGTACGTCTTCGAGAGTGGACCAGATCACGTGCGATACACCAGCGGTCTTCGCCGCCCGGGCGAGATTCCCGGCCTGGACGATCTCCTTGTCCGGCGAGAAGTGCTCCCAAAAGTTCGTGAGGCAGTACGCGCCGTAGGCGCCGCTAAAGGCTGCGACGAGGCTCGCCTCGTCATCGAGGTCGGCCTTGACCACCTCGACCCCGAGGGCGGCCAACGCTTGGGCCTTCTCGGATTCTGGATCGCGGGTCAGCGCACGGGCGATGAAGCCGCCGTCGGGATGGGCGAGGATCGCCCGGATGAGGCCGCCCCCTTGGGCACCGGTCGCACCGGTCACGGCAATGATCTTGGCAGCACTCTGATTCATTCGATCCTCTTGACTTGTTTGGTTGAGCGCCCACTTTTGGGTTCCTGGTAATGGAATTCCATCGGGACACTGTTAATTACTACTTACAACATTGAAGAATGACTTAACATAGTACATTGTTCGTCCTCGCGCCGATTCCTCGCCGACACCCTTCTCCGCGTGTCGTGCTCGGTGCTTCGAGCGACGAGAGTTACGCCGACGTGCCCTTTCCCCACGAGGTGTTCAGGTTCGACTGGGACTCTCGAAGTCCCGTCAGTTCTCCTCCAGCCGCGTAGTACCTCTTGCCCGCAACGAGAAGTTCTTCGGCCGGGAACTTCGTGATCACCTCGCATCCCGTTGCGGTCACCACGAGCTCCTCTTCGATTCGCGCAGCCGACCATCCGTCCTTGGCGGGCCAATACGTCTCGAGCGCGAACACCATCCCCTCTTCGAGCACCTCGGGGTGATCGAGAGAGACCATCCGACTGAAGATCGGGCGTTCCCAGATCGAGAGGCCTATCCCGTGCCCGTACTGCAGACCAAAGGCCGCCTCTTCATTCGCGAAACCGAACTCCTGGGCCGTCGGCCAGACAGAGACGATGTCGGCCGTGGTGGCACCGGGCTTCACCAGCGCAATAGCGGTGTCGATCAACTCACGACACTTGGTGTACGCGTCGCGTTGGGCGACCGAGGCGCTGCCGACCGCGAAGGTCCGGTAGTAACAGGTCCGGTAGCCGTTGTAACTGTGAAGGATGTCAAAGAACGCCGGGTCGCCCGGACGGATGAGACGGTCGCTGTAGACGTGAGGGTGCGGCGAGCACCGCTCGCCGGAGATCGCGTTGACGCCCTCGACGTGCTCTGAACCGAGGTCGTACAGCGTCTTGTTGACGAGCCCGACGCACTCGTTCTCCTTCACCCCCGGGCGAAGAAACGAGTAGAGCTCTTCGTAGGCGGCGTCGACCATCGAGGCCGCGTGGGCGAGCAGCGAGATCTCGTCGTTGGTCTTCAGGCGTCGAGCCTCGAGGAAGACCTGCTGGCCGTCGACCAGAGTGATGCCCTCCTTGGCGAAGGCGGCGAGCACCGGCATCTCGATGACGTCCACGCCCACCGGCTCGTTCTGGAGCCCGAACTGGTGCAGCACCTCCTTGATCTTCGTCGCCACGGTGCCCGCGCGGTCGGCGCCGGGCGGGATCGCGCCACGCAGCGTGGAGATGCCCGCGCGCGCGCCCTCGTACGGGATCTCAGTGCCATCAGGCGCAATCTGGACACCGCTCAACCACGGGTTGTAGAGCTGGTGATGGCGCGCCGCCGAGCCGAAGTCCCACACGATCGGCTTGCCACCACGGGGCAGCAGTGCGAAACGGATGAGCTTGTCCATGGCCCACGTCCCGATGTGGGTGCCCGTCATGTAGCGAATGTTGTGAAAATCAAATGTCAGCAGCGCACCGAGGTCCGAACGCGCGAGTTCGGCCTGTAGCTTCGCCAGACGCTCCTCGCGCAGACGCGACATGTCAACGCGACTCTCCCAGTCGACCGAGTTACTTCCGTGTGTAGGGATTCCCATAATTCCTCCTGGTATTGAACTCGGCTGTCCGTCGCCTTAGCGCCGACGCTGACGGGCCCACGAGTCGAGGCCCACCGCGAACAGCAGGATCAGCCCGAGGACGATCTGCTGGTAGAGCGGGTCGACACCGAGCAGGTCAAATCCGTTGCCGATGAGCGCTATGAAGAGTACGCCAATGCCCGTGCGCCAGACCGACCCCTCTCCTCCGGCGATCGAGGTGCCGCCGACCACGATGCCCGCCAGCACCGTGAAAGCGAGGGCGCTGCCGCCGCTGGCCGCCTGGGCACTGAGCAGGCGCGAGATGTCGATGACCCCGCCAAGGCCCGCGGCGCCGCCGCTCAAGGTAAAGGCGACGACCCGGATCAGGTTGACGCGCACCCCGGCCAGGCGCGCGGCCTCGGCGTTGCCTCCCGAGGCGATCACGTAGCGGCCAAACGTGCTGCGCGACAGGAGAAGGCCCAAGACGACGACGAAGACGAGCGCCATCCACACCGCGCTCGGAACCGTGAGGAACTGCGCGTTGGCGAACCTGAAGAATCCCGAGTTTGCGGACAGGACGATGAGATTCCCGCCCGACACTTTGAGGGCCAAACCGCCGATGACGAACGACATCGCCAGGGTCGTGATCAGCGCGTTGATCTTGAAGACCGTCACGATAAGCCCGTTGACCAAACCGACGAATAGCCCGACGAGGATCGCCGCGACAATCGCGAGCACGGGTGAGTGATGAGCGGCGATCTCACCGGCCACGACGGTGGAGAGCCCGTACGTCGCCCCTACGGAGAGGTCAATCCCGCCGGCGACGAGGACCAACGTGCCCGCGGCCGCGATGCACAGGGTCGCGGCCTGCTGGTCGAGGATGTTGATGAGGTTCGTGGTGTGCAAGAACGGCGCGCTCGTGATCGAAAGGGTCACGAACAGGAGCAGGAAAGGAATAGCGATTCCGGCCGTCCGCCACGACTGCAGCAGTTGCGAGCCGCCGGAACGAAGTCCCCATCGCGCGCCGTCGGGATCTTCGAGTACGTCGGGGTGTTCGGAGGACTGGTTCGTCATGTGGTCTCCTCAGTTGACGCGGTCTCGGCGAACGCAGCTGCCAGCACGGCCTGCTCGTTCATTTGCGGACCGGTGAGTTCCGCGGTGAAACGTCCGTGACGCATCACGAGGGTACGGTGAGCCAGCCCGAGCACTTCTTCGAGCTCCGAGGAGATCACGATGATGCCCATCCCGTCCTGGGCCATCTCTACCAGAAGGTCGTAGATTGCGCGCTTCGAGCCGACGTCGACACCTCGCGTTGGCTCGTCGGCGATAAGTACCGACGGCGTGCACATCACCGTGCGAGCGAAGAGCAGTTTCTGCTGATTACCACCCGACAGCATCGACACCGGCAACCCCATGTTCGCCGCTTTGACGGTGGTCTTCTGCATCAACCCGGACACGATCCGGCGCTCGCGAATGGCGGCGATCCAGCCTAAGCGGCTGACGAGGTCGAGTCGCGAGAGCGAGACATTCTCTCTCACCGAACGACCCATCATGAGGCCCATCTCCTTGCGCGACTCGGGGATGAGCGCGAGACCACGGCCGATCGAACGGTGCGGGCTGTGTCCGGCGAGTTCGGAACCTTCGAGCCGGACCGTTCCCGAGGAGACCTTGGCGTCGCGAAAGATGGCCCGCGCGAGTTCCGAACGGCCCGCGCCGACCAATCCGGCGATTCCGAGGATCTCTCCTCGACGCAGGACGAAGGAACAGTCCTTCACCCCGGGCGCGCTCAAATGGTCCACTTCGAGAACGACGGGAGCATCCTTGTCGACGGAGACCTTCTCCGGGAACGCCGAGGTCAGCGACCGTCCGAGCATCCCTTCGATCAACGAGTCCTCGGTCGCGCCCGCGGCCTCGACGGTACGAATGAGAAGTCCATCGCGCAAGGTCGTGATCGTGTCCGACAGCGACAGGACCTCGGAGAGGAAGTGTGAGATGAGCACGACCGCACTGCCCCTACGGGCCAGAGATCGAATGATTTCGTGCAGCGCCGCCGTCTCGTTACTCGAGAGAGCCGCCGACGGCTCGTCCATCACCACGATCGATGCGTTGCGCGACAGCGCCCGCATGATCTCCACCTTTTGTTTGTCAGCCGTCGAAAGGTTTGAGGCGCGAGCATCGGGAGAGAGATCAAAACCGGCGTGACGGGCCAACTCGCGAAAACGGCGCCGCGCCTCTCGACGACGCACGAAGCCGGCGGTCGCGACCTCCGAGCCGAGATAGACGTTCTCGGCCACGCTCAAGCCCGGGACGATAGCGAGTTCCTGGGCGATGGTAATGATGCCGTTCGCGATCGCCTCTCTGGGCGAGCGCAACACGAGCGAGCGTCCCGCGAGGGTCAACGTCCCTTCGTCGGGTTCAATGACGCCCGAGATGATCTTGCCGAGCGTCGACTTGCCGGCGCCGTTCTCGCCGATCAGCGCGTGCACCTTTCCCGGCTTGATGATCAACGAGACGTTGCTCAGTGCGGGAACCCCACCGAACCGCTTGGACACCCCGGCGACGACCAGGTCGCCGCCGGGGGAGTCCGCGGTGTGGTGGGGATGATCCTCAAACGTCTGTGCAGACATGTTGGGTCAGAACCGATTTCTCAGTACGGACTCTTCATTGCCTCGAGTAGTGCGAATCAGCCCGGCCACTCACCGGTGAACTTGCCAGCGTTGGCCGGCGTGAGGATGCCATTGTTGGGCAAGCCCGCGACCGGGTTCTTCGAACCCTGACTCTTTCCGGTCTTCATGGCCTTGATCAACATGCTCATGCCGAGCTGGCCTTCGGTGGCCGGCACCTGGAGCACGTCGGCGAACCACGGGCCAGTGGCGGACTTCAACTGGGCTTGACCAGCGGCGCTGCCGCCGTAACAAACCAACTTGACCGACGTGTTCTTGGCCGCCGTCAAGGCCACCTGGGCGCCTTCGCAGTCCTGGTCCGCGCCAACGATCACGTTGATGTCCGAGTGAGCGGTCAGCATGTTTTGCACTTGGGTCACCGCCACGCCGGCCTGGTACAGGCCATCGCCCTCGGCGACAATCTGGTCATTGGCGTTCTTGGCAATCTGTGCCTTGAAGGCCACCGTGATGGCCCCGTCCGGCTCGTAGCCCGTGTAGTTGTGCACGAGGCCGATCTTGCAGGGATTAGCCGTGCCGCACGCCTGTTGCGCCAACGTGCCCAGCTGCGTGCCGATCTTCGATGGGAAGAACACGACGTTGCCCGCGAGTCCCTTCACCTGGATCTGGTCGGTGGTGTATTTCGTGCCGAGAATCTGGTCGATGTTGACGACCTTGATTCCCTTCTTGATGGCCTTCTTCACCGTCGAGAGCAGGGCCGCGCCGTACACCGGCTGGAGGATGATGCCCTGGTACTGGCCGGAGTTAATGACGTTCTGCAATTGAGACGCCTGCGTGGTGTACGACGTTTGAGAGTCGAACACGACGACGCGCACGCCGCTGGCCCCCGCGACCGCCTTGGCCGCCGCGAGCATCGGAGCGTCATAGCTATTCGCAACCCCGTACGACATGTAGGCGACCGTGTAATGCTTTGCCTTGGTTGTCGCCTGCGCGACGCCAAAGCCCAGTAGCGTCGACGACAACAGTGTGGCCCCCGCAGCCATACCGACGAGCCAACGCATCTTGGTTCTCACCATTTTCTTCCCCCTTGAGAATTCGAGCGCACCCCTTCGCACGACCGATGCCGACCGCTGACCCCAGCGGGGTCGTTTCACGATCAGTTGGGAAGACATTATCCATGTTCACTTAACATGTCAAGTCGCACCGAACATTTCGAGAGCGCTCCGAAATAGAAGCGACCGACCGCTTTCGCGGCCGGTCGCTTCTGCCCTGCACCCGAGTGGACGCCGGCTCTACTTGTTGTAGTGGTAAGGATTATCGATTATTTCCTTGGGGCGCAAGTCCGGATGCATGCCCGCATTCCACGCTTCCTCGCCAATGGCGTCAGCGAGGAATTCCACGGTCTCCTCCACGGCGCTCTTCGCCCTCGCGAGGTCGATATTGATTAATCGGTGCTCGTGCTTGACGATATTGCCGTCAATCACCACCGTGTGGACGTCGCCACGCTGCGCCTGCATCGCTACGTGACCGTACGGGTTCACGATGGGAAACATCACCGGTGACTCGTCATTCTTGAGCAGGACAATATCGGCCCGCTTTCCGACCTCGATGCTGCCAATCTTGCTGTCGAGCCCGAGTGCCTTACTTCCGCCACGAGTCGCCCAGTCGACCACGTCTTCTGAACGAACGTCAAGCTGCGTGACAGTCTCGCCCTTCAAGTGCGCCTCGAAGTGCTGGCGGGAGCGGTCGGCGCCGAGGGTCGTTCGCATGGCGCTGAACAGGTCTGCACTCCACCACACCGAGGTGTCGTGTGAGAGCGTGATCGGGATGTCGAATTGGCGAAGCTTCCACGTCGACGGGTAACCCTGGCCGGCGCTCTGCTCGCTCTCCGTGGACACCGACACCGAGCAACCAGAAGCGGCGATCCGCTGATAGGAGTCGTCCGACAGCGTTGCGCAGTGAACGAGAATGGTCTCTGGGACCATGAATCCGTTCTCGTGCATCAAGCGGATACTGTCGTCGCCGTTCGCCCCGAGGACGCCCGCGTGCGTATTCACCGGGACGCCGAGGTCACGAGCCACTTCGAACGCCGCCCGCTCGGGAAACTCCGGTCCGGCAACGACATCGAAGGCGATTTCGAAGCCCAGCATGTCGCCCTTACCGTCAAATCGCCGACTGTAGAAGTCACGCAGCGCCTTGTCAGCGGTCCACTCCCACGGAGCACTCTGGATGTTCCCGTAGGCCAGAACGAAACGCCCGGGCACCATTTCGAGAGCATCGACCGCCGCGTCCGCGTGCTCGATCGTCTGGAGGCCGTGGGACCAGTCGACTGACGTCGTGACCCCCGCGTCGACGGCCTCAATGGCCGACAGCAGGTTGCCAGCGAAGACGTCCTGGGGACGGAAGTTCTTTCCGTGCTCCAGGTAGTACCACACGAAGTACTGCGACAGCGTCCAGTCCGCGCCGTAGGCGCGCATCGCCGTCTGCCACATGTGGCGGTGCGTGTCGATCATGCCGGGCATGATGAT